>JBGPRB010000009.1:0-28459 GCA_041489355.1 Dehalococcoidia bacterium | reverse complement strand
GGAATCGGTCTGCTTGTCTACTACATTTATAGGCGAAGAAAACGTAAATTGGCTGCGGGAGGGTCGGGGTAATATATTTATAGTGATGAACAGGCTATTGTAGATTTCTGTCAATAGCATTATAATACCCACGGTCTAACCGATATTTAATAAAGAAGGTTTGGGTGTTTAAGAAGGTTCTGGTACCGGTAGTCGGCAGCGAAGCAGATATAGAGACGATAAAACTGGCCTGTCGGCTGGCCAAGAAGGATAAGGGCAAAGTCTGGGCGGTTTCGGTGGTGGCTATCAAACGCGCCCTGCCGCTGGATGCCGAAATCGATTCCGAAATTAAGAAAGCTGAGGAAATACTCGACAAGGTCGAGAGCGTCGCTGAGGAAGAAGACTATGAGGTTGAGACCGGTGTCCTTCAAGCCAGGGACGTCGGTCCGGCGATAGTGGATGAAGCTGTGGAAAGGGGTGTCAGTCTTATTTTAATGGGTATTAAATACAAAAAGAGTTTCGGGCAGTTCAGTATGGGGGATGTCGTACCTTATGTGTTGAAAAATTCTCCCTGCCCGGTTATACTCTACCAGCAGTGAGATAATAACAGAACAAGGTCAGGTTTTTCGTATGAAGATAGTTATCATGGGATGTGGGCGGGTCGGCGCCAGGCTTGCCTCTTTGCTGGATGAAGATGGCCATAAGGTTACTATTCTGGATATTGATACATATAGTTTTCGCAGATTGCCGCCTTCGTTTGGTGGTATGGCCCTTTTCGGCAACGGTATCGATGAGGAGGCCTTGAAGAGGGCCGGCATCGAGGAGGCGGATGTGTTCGTGGCATTAACACAGGGTGACAACCGCAAT
Source organism: Dehalococcoidia bacterium (assembly GCA_041489355.1). GTDB lineage: Bacteria > Chloroflexota > Dehalococcoidia > Dehalococcoidales > RBG-16-60-22 > JBGPRB01. The sequence goes on along the minus strand of JBGPRB010000009.1, from coordinate 27,613 downwards.
GTCATGTCGTGCCAGATTGCCAGGCATATCTTCAATGTACCCAGGGTAGTATGTCGTATCTACGACCCCTTACGTGAAGAAATGTATAGCGCTCTGGGTCTGGAAACCTTAAGCCCGACCAAAATATTTGCCCAGTTACTCAAAGAGAGGATAGAGGGTTGAGGTTATAATTTATATGTATATTATTGTTATTGGCGGTGGACGGCTGGGTTATTACCTGCTTAAGGCATTGCTTAATGAAGGCCATGAGGTACTCGTGCTGGAAAAGGATGCCCGTATCTGCAAGACCATTACCGATGAGCTGGGTAGTGTCTGTTTTCGCGGTGATGGCTGCGAAGCGGCAACTCTAGCCGAAGTGGGCACCGGCCGGGCGGACATGTTCGTGGCGGTAACCGGCGACGATGAGGATAACCTGGTCGCCTGCCAGGTAGCCAGGCACAAGCACAACGTACCCCGTACCATCGCCCGTATCCGCAACCCCAAAAATGCCGTCCTCTTTAAAAAACTGGGAGTGGATGTTACTGTCAGCTCCACTGACCTTATTCTTGAGGCGATAGAGCGGGAAGTTCCGACCCATCCCGTGACACAGCTGCTGACCCTTGAGGAAAAGGGCCTGGTAATTGTCGATGTTAAGATTTCTCCTGAGTCTGCCACAGTAGGGAAAACAGTCAAAGATTTGTCTCTGCCCCGGGAAAGCAAACTGGCGATTATTATTCCTGCCGAAGGCAGTGCTTATGTACCTATAGCCAGTACCGTACTTCAGGCCGGCGACCAGATAATAGCCGTAACCACACCCGAGTCCAAAGAGGGTTTACGGGCAGCCCTGAGGGGTATTGAAGCGGGTTAATATCTTTATATTGGCTGTCTGTCGGCTATTTTTGGTAACACCCTTTGATATTATTCTCATCCTTTCCCCGTGAGGCATTGCCAGGTATATTGCCGAGTTCGCTTCGCCAGATGGCAAAAAAGATTGCTATTGTTCAGTTTCTCGGCTGTGGAGCCAACACATGAAGGTAAGCAGGTTCGTTAACGGCTGGACTCTGATGGCTTTGCTCCTGGTAGCGATAATTATCGCCGGTAGTGGGCTCATCTTGTCGAAAAGCAGCCGGAGTCAGGCCATTGAAATTTCTCTGGTGACAGGTCAGCAAACGGTGGGCAAAATATATGTCGGTGGTGCGGTAAATAACCCCGGCTTTTATCCTCTGTATGCCGGTGACAGCATTGAAAGTGTTATCCGGGCCGCTGGCGGTATTACCGATGGTGCTGACCTGAGCAAGGTTAAACTTACTGTCTCCGGAGCGGATAAAGAAGAAACTTTTCAAAAAATCAATATCAACAGGGCGGAATCTTGGTTACTGGAAGCACTACCTGGAATCGGCGAGGTCAGGGCTAAGGCTATTATAGAGTATCGTCAGCGGAACGGCATGTTTCGTGATATTAATGAGCTTACCAGGGTGCCGGGCCTGGGCAGCGATACTTTTGAGTTAGTTAAAAATTTCATTACCGTCACCGACTGATTTCAGGGTAGGGGCTCGTGTTACTGATTTGTCTTAGCTGTGTCTGGATAACCGGGATATTTCTCGGTTCCAGGTTAAATCTGCCCCCGCTGCTCTGCCTTGCCGGGCTCGCCCCGCTGCTTCTGCTCTTTTTTACCCGTCGCCGCCGGAAAGCGGTGATTTTTACCAGCCTGGGAATTATTGTCCTTGTCGCGGCAGCCGTTTATTCGTATTCGAGTCTTTACAGCGTTGATGAAGGCCGACTCCATTTCTATAACGACCGCGGCATTACCGAGATAAAGGGGATGGTAGCGGGAGACCCGGATGTCAGGGATAAAAGCACACATCTCACCTTATCGGCTGCAGCTATCAGGCTGGACACCGGCTGGCGGGAGGTCGAGGGAAGGGTACTGGTATTCGTGCCCAGGTTTCCTGCCTACAGCTATGGCGACGTTCTCAGGGTAACCGGTGAGCTGAAGACACCGCCCCAGCTTGGCGACTTTGATTATCGGGGATATCTGGCGCATCAGGGCATCTCTACGACCATGCTCTATCCCCGCATAGAGGTGCTGGATACCGGTCAGGGATTCAAGCCGCTGGCATGGATTTATTCTCTGAGAGGACGCCTGGCGCAAACACTGGCGGAGGTGCTGCCCGAACCACAGGCATCGCTGGCCCAGGGCATTGTCCTGGGAATACGCGGCAATATTCCCGAAGATTTAAACAACGATTTCACCCGCAGCGGTACGGCCCATCTGCTGGCGATTTCCGGTTTCAATCTCAGTATTATGGCCGGTGTCCTGCTCAGTATCGGCCTGTGGCTTCTCGGACGGCGGCATTACCTCTATGTCTGGCTGGCGCTCGGCGCTATCTGGCTCTATACGTTAATCACGGGGATGAGCCCGCCGGTGGTGCGGGGCGCTATCATGGTCAGTCTGTTTCTGCTGGCTGAAGCCCTGGGCCGTCAGCGCAGTGCTATGGTGGCTTTGACCTTCGCGGCGGCGGTCATGGTGGGCATCAGCCCCTATATTCTGGGTGACGCGTCTTTCCAGTTGAGCTTTCTGGCTATGGCCGGCTTGATTTTTATTTATCCGATTCTCCGGGAGCCGGGCAGGCGCATAACCGCGGCCTGGCTGGGCGATGAGGGTGCCCTGGTCTCTATAGTTAATATTTCCGTCGATACCTTAAGTGCTTGCCTGGGGGCTATCATTGCTGTCTGGCCTTTAGTCGCCTATTATTTCGGCATCTTTTCGCTGGTGGGTCCTTTAGCCACATTTCTGGCCACGCCGGCATTGACCGTCATTATTGTCACCGGGGCTTTAACCGGGATTCTTGGGCTGGCCTCGCTGATGGCTGCCCAGGTTATGAGCTGGCTTGCCTGGCCCTTCCTTTCCTATATGATGCTGGTAGTCAGCGGTCTGGCGGCGCCGTCTTTATCTTCGGTTGAAGTTGGCTCGATTAGCCCGGCCTTTATAGTGGGCTATTATGTGGTGCTGGCGGCGGCCATCTGGCTTCACAGTCGCTGGAAGAAATTACGCAGCCTGATTTCCGGCGCGGCCGGTGTCATGAAGGCAGGAATGAGTCTGCCCTTCGGGATTTCCAGAAACATCAGGTGGATTATCGTGCCTCTGCTCTTGCTGGCGGCGCTGGTTTCTTACACGGCGGCTACTATGCCTGATGATGAACTGCATGTCAGCTTTCTCGATGTCGGCGAGGGAGACGCTATTTTTATTCAGAAAGGAAACCAGCAGGTTCTTATCGATGGCGGCCCCGGTCCTCAGGCAATAGACCTGGGGCTCAGCCGCCATATGCCTTTCTGGGACAGGACTATCGATCTGCTGGTATTGACCCATCCCCACAGTGACCACCTCGCCGGCCTGGTGGAAGTGCTGCGGCGTTACCGGGTGGGGCAGGTGCTCTATCCGGCTCTCGACTACCAGTCGCCGTTATACGATGAGTGGTTGAGGCTTATTGCCGAAAGGGGAATAAAGAGCACTGTTGCCTGTGCCGGACAGCAGGTCGCTCTCGGTGACGGCGCTATCATGGAGGTGTTGAATCCGCCGGTAAATCCCTTGTCCGGTAGCGAGTCGGATTTAGATAACAATAGTATCGTACTGCACCTTAGGGATGTCAAAGTAAGCTTTCTGCTGGCCGCCGATATTATGAGGGATACCGAGTGGGAGCTTGTCAGAGAGCGGGCCGACCTGTCCGGCACGGTTCTCAAGGTGGCTCATCATGGCTCGGATACCTCTACCACTCCTGAGTTTCTGGCGGTGGTGAATCCTCAGGCAGCTATAATCTCATGTGGCGCTGATAATAAATTTGGCCACCCGAACAAAGAAGTGGTCAGCAGGCTGGAGTGGAAGCTGGGTGAAGAAAATATCTACCGCACTGATAAGTATGGAACGATAGAGTTTATTACGGATGGGAAGAGGCTGTGGGTGGAGGCGGAGAAATAATAAGATGATACGTTCTTATCCCTTCCTCACTAGCACGCACACATTCCTTGAAAAAACCTTTATCGGGAATCTGTATTTGTTTTCCGGGAATAATTTCACAACCTCGAAGCCAGCCTTCCTGGCTATCATTTCCAGTTCTCGGTAGGAGAAAAGGTGATAGTAGCGGTAGAGCGTTTTATCCTGGCTTCGCCAGGGCACCAGGACGTTCTTTGTTTTGAGCCAGAACCTGGGTTGCCATTTATTCCAGACGGTAATCAAAGCCTCGCCGCCGGGCTTGAGCACCCGCTTTAGTTCTTTTAGCGCCATCAGTCTTTCTTCGCTATCTTCGATGTGGTGGTAGGTGGCCACGGCTATAGCCCGGTCGAATGAATCATCGGCGTAGGGGAGGTGGCGGGCATCGGCTTCCACGAGATTGACGATGAGGTTATATTTCTCGGCATACTTCCGGGCGAGCTGTAGCATGTTTCGGGAAAAATCGATGCCGTGTAGCTCGAAGTCCTGTCCGAAGGGCGGGAAGTCCGGCCCGTGGGCGCAGCCCACGTTGAGCAATCGGCCCCGCTGCCACCGCTGCGCCAGCGCTTCCAGTTCGGTGCTGAATATCGAGCGGTGCCGGAAGTTATACCACCCCGGAGCTATCTGGTCGAAGATATCCTGTTTCACCTTATCACCTATAATTGTATGAAATTACTTATTATTGTCATTCTGACCCTTCGGCTGAAGGGGAAGAATCCGTAACCATGATCCTTGAGGACGGATTCTTCGGTCGTCCTTCATCGGACGGCCTCTTCGACTCCCTGTATTTAAAAGTAAAGTATAGTTTAATTGTTGACATAAGCTGAAATCTGCTAAACTTAATAGGGTTGCCTGTTTAATAGTATGGTCAAGATAAGGAAATTTGCAAGAACCATATCCGGGGTGACGCCGCTGGCTGTGATGACCATGCCGATGAGTTGCCCCGGCAAGTGCCTTTACTGTCCGACCTACCCGGATGCGCCGCAGAGCTACACGCCGGAGTCGCCGGCGGTGCTGCGTGCCAGGCGTTTTGACTACGATGCCAGGCAACAGGTAGAGGCGAGGCTGGGGACGTTCTCGGAGATGGGGCACCCCACGGATAAAATCGAGCTGATTATCATGGGCGGCACCTTTCTGGCTCATCCCATCGATTCCCAGTACCGGTTTATCAAAGACTGCTACGATGGATTGAACGGCGTGACATCGGCCACGCTGGAAGAAGCCAAGCGACTTAATGAGACCGCCCGGCACCGTTGCACCGGACTTTGTATCGAGACGAGGCCGGACTGGTGCGGGCAGGTGGAGATTGAGCGGATGCTGGAGTTCGGCGCCACCCGGGTCGAGCTCGGGGTGCAGACTCTGAGTGACGAAATCTACCGTCTGGTAAGGAGGGGACATGACGTGGAGGCCGTGGTCAAAGCTACCGCTCGACTACGGGAGTATGGCTTTAAGGTCTACTACCACTGGATGCCGGGGCTGCCCGGCTCGACGCCGGAGAAGGACATGGAGATGTCAAGAACGCTTTTTGCTGATGATAGCTTCAGGCCGGATGGACTTAAGCTTTATCCGACCATGGTCGTCGAAGGCACCGAGCTGGAGAAATGGTTTCGGGAAGGACGCTACCAGCCCTATGATGATGATACTATGGTCAACCTGACCATCGGGATAAAGTCGATTGTGCCGAAATATGTCAGGATTTCCCGGGTCCTCCGCGATATTCCGTCCAAATATATCGTCGCCGGTCTCAAGGACTCGTTGCGGGATATCGTCAGGGAGCGGATGAGGCAGGAAGCCATCGTGTGCCGCTGCATACGTTGCCGTGAGTACGGCCACCGGGCACAGGCTGGCTGGGAAATCGGTGAACCTCATCTGGTCAGGATGGACTATGATGCCGCCGCGGGAAAAGAGGTCTTCCTGTCTTTCGAGGATGAAAAGGAGACGCTGTTCGGCCTGCTGCGCTTGAGGATTCAGTCCCGGCCCATCCCGCTGCTGGGGCAGAGTCCGGACGGGTATCTGGCGTTAATCAGAGAGCTGCATGTTTTCGGCCCGGAAGTGCCGCTCAGTGAACAGAGGATGGAAGCCGCCCAGCATAAGGGCCTGGGTAAAGCATTGCTGCGTGAAGCCGAGCGGATTGCCCGTGATGAATTTAAAGCTAGCCGGATGGTTGTCCTGAGCGGGACCGGCGCTAAAGAGTATTACCGCAATGAGTTTGGCTATAGCTCGCAGGGCGATTATTTGGTTAAGACCCTGAGACCTCAGGGTTAGTTAACGGCATCAGCCCCCCTTCTGCGGCGAGCTTGTTTTATTCGCTGATTCTGCTGGCTGTTCTTTCGTCCGTTCCTGATTCTCTTTCTCAATCCTTACCTGTATGGTAACGTTGTCCGAAATATCTTCGGTAATTTACGCCTTATTTGAAATATTAATATTCAGTTTTTCCTTAACCGGCTTTGGCAATTTCTGCAGCGCCGTTGTATTTTCTGTTATCTCGTCGGATACGTTTTTCTCCCTGAGTTTCTCTACAGTCCTTTCGTACTTCTTGACTGAGTTTTCTATGGCATTTTCAATACCCTTGCGGGCGGCTTCGGGCGCTTTTTCATAAACTCCGATCAGAGTCTCCAGCCGATTGGCGGTAGAATGGGCCAGCCGCTCTTGAATTTTGGTAATGTCGATACCCTTTTCCTCGGCGATAGCAGCTATTTCTTCTTCCAGTGCTGCGATGCGGTCGGCATAATCCAGCGTTTCCTCGACGTCACCGGTTATATTGTCGGTGGTTACGTTCTCGCTTACTCTAAATCTGGCTCTTTCCATCAGCTTCTCAATAGTATCCGAGCTGATATCGAGAGCTCTATCCGGTTTATTTTTAGCCAGGATGCGGAGAGCCTGTATCTGGCTGTTTATGGTAGCTATCTTGGCCCGGTTAATGGTTGCCCGGGCTTCGTCACTGGCAGAAGTGGCTTCTTCTCTGGTTTCATTATCGGTAGTGGTAATATCTTTTTTGCCTCCTGGCGGCATCTTGTCCTTTAGCTCGCTTAATATGATATGAATCCTGTACGACAGGGCGGCCAGTCTTTCCGATATATTATCGGAGGTTCCGTGCCTGGAGGCTTCTTCCAGTCTCTCGTTGACCATGGCCATAAAGCTATCATAGTCGTTCGCCGCTTGCGTCATTTCTCTTACTTTGTTTTTATTTCCCATGGCCTGGGCTTCGGATAATCGCTCTTCGGCGTATCGCAGGGCTTTTTTGGCTTTAGCCTCAGGACCGAAGGTAAAGAACATGCTGATGTTTTTACCCCAGGTATCGAAAAAGTAAAAGGGGCTGTCCGGGGTAATGCCGGGAGCGGGGAGTTCTTCATCCTGGGCATAAGCAGCGCCTCCGAAGAGAAGCGACGTAATAAGAAGGCAGCTTACCAGTGTTACTCTCAATAAATTCTTTTTCATTTACGGCCTCCGGTTTTTTATTTTGTTTACCGTATTATATAACGCAAAATGAGTGGTTTGGTTAGTTGTTCTGTAAGAAGAAGGTAACGGGAAATAGGTAGTAGGTTAGTCCTGTGTTTTTTACTTTCCCAGTTCTTTGAGCCTGTCGTCATTGATGCCGAAGTGGTGGGCTATTTCATGCTGGACGACCCGCTGTACTTCGACGATAATCTGAGTATCATTTCTGCACACGGCCTCGATGGATTTCTGGAAGATAGTTACCTTATCGGGCGTTACGAATCCGTAATTATTAGTCCGCTGGGTCAGTGGCACACCTTCGTAAAGCCCGAGCAGGGTTTCATTCCGCCTTATCCCCGACCGCCTTAGCTGGGTGCGTGTCGGCTCGTCGGCAACGACGACGTCGATATTTTCCAGCCTTTCACGGAATTCGTCGGGTAGATTTTCGATGGCTTTAGCCACGAGCTCCTCGAACTTCTGGCTGTCCATTTTTCTACGCCTCCTCCAGTTGTGCCAGGTCGAACTTCATGCCGTCCCGCGCGGCGATTACCTTGATTCCCGTCTGTTCGGAGAGTTCCCGGGCTATTTCCCGGGGCTTTGCCTGCCATACATGCAGGCCGAAGTGGCTTAAAATAGCTATTCTGGGTTTTATCTCCTTGATAATGCGCGCGGCATCTGGTATAGAAAGGTGGTCGATGGGTGGTCTGGGTTCCGTGAGCACCATGTTGATGATTATCATCTCGGTGTTGTAGTTCTGGCTCAGTCCCTCGAAATAGCGTGTGTCGACAATGTAGGAGAAGGTATGCCCCTTCGACTTAAAAACCATACCGTAGGTCTCCACCGGATGTACGTGCCTGACCGGTGTGGTGAAAGAGATATTGCCTATTGTATAAGACTTTCCTTCCTCTAATACGACGACTCCTTCGATGTATTTTCTCAAGTAGGAGAAGATAACCGGTTCAGTTTCCAGGGCGTCGGCCGGGGCGTACAGCCATCCGTGCCGGTTGAAACCGCCGTTGGTCATGGCTTCGACCATTACATTGACATCTGCCGAGTGGTCCAGATGGCGGTGGGAAAGGATAATGGCGCTCAGCTTTTCCGCGTTCAGTTTTCTTTTGGTGGATTGAACGATGCTGCCCGGGCCGGGGTCGATGAGCATTTCGATGCCGCTCAGGTTCAGCCACAGGCCGCCCGATGCCGCCAGCTGTCGGCTCACCATGAAACGGGCGCCGGCTGTCCCCAGGAAGGTAATCGTGTCTGCTGAAATGTTGTCATTGCTCATGTCCGTTACAACTATTTCTATAATAGAAGATAAAACACTATTTTACAATCGGAATTGTGAGAGGATTCACTAATAACCTGTCATTGCGAGGAGTCCCGACTTGTCGGGACGACGTGGCAATCTCCATCTTATGGATTAAGCCTGAGTTTGAGATTGTTTCGTCCTTCAGTTGGAGGACAATGACATGCGAAGCACTTTATTAAGATTTCATGAAAAAACCTTTGACAATTCTCTGGTTCCGTATATATACTTTAAGCATTAAGAACTATATCTTTAGATACACGTATCCTGAGATTGAGTCTGCTATAATTAGGAGGTGAAGAAAAAAATGGAAAAACAGGTAACGACCCACCGTGGTGGACATCTCGAGGCTTTGCTCAATGGCTGCCCCGATGCTATTCTCGCTGTCAGCGCCGAAGGTATTATCAAGTTCGCCAACAAGGAAGCCTGTAAGCTTACCGAGCGCAGTATGAATGAGCTTATCGGTGAAAGTATCATTGAAGTCTACGAAAATAAAGAAGCCGCCCGCGAAGCCAACCGTAAAATCTATGAAGCCGGCGGGACGATTCATGACCTGGAGACCAAGACGAGGACAAAGTCCGGCAAGCTGGTCACGGTACGCGTTTCGGCATCACATCTTTATGATAGTAACGGTAAATACATCGGCGGCGTCGGCTATTTCGCCCAATACCGACCCTGGAGCGGTGCCGAGGCTCAGCAGAAGGCTCGTGTCGACGAACTGGAGGCGAATCTCGAAATGCGGCAGGCGCAGGCCCCCCCCATATTCGAGTTATATCCCGGACTTTCGGTGATGGTGGTCGTCGGCCATCTTGATGCCGGCCTCTTTGAAAACATAACCACTGACCTGCTCAGCCATATCGAAAAGGTTAAGACAAAGGTTGTCCTTCTCGACATCTCCATAGCGGTGATGGATGATAATGCCATCGCCAGTGCGCTGGCTAAAACGATACGTACCGTCCGCCTGCTGGGCGCGAATTGCGTTATTGCCGGTATGCGGGCCACCCTGGCCCGTGCCCTGGAACCACTGATGTTGGACCTGGCCTCGGTGAAGTCTTGCAGCTGCATGGAGCTTGCTCTTGAAGAGTCTCTGAAAACAATCGGTTACGAAATCCGTAAGAAGGACTAGACTCAGGAGGACTGAATATTGGACAAAGTATATCCCGGTGTCGATAAAGCCGTAGCGGATATTCCCGATGGAGCGTCCATTGCCATCTCCGGCTTCTTCACGGCGGGGACGCCCATTCCCCTGATAAAGGCACTGGCAAAGCAGGGGGCTAAGAACCTGACCATAATCTGCATGCAGATGGGGCCGGGAAACGAGGATATTAACCAGCTCATTATCAATAAACAGATAAAGAAAGCTATCTGTAACTACCCCTTCTACCGCTCGGCGAGCCGGGGTGCCAGTTCTCCCGCCGAGCAGGCCGTCCGTGCCGGTGAAATTGAAATGGAAGTGTACCCGATGGGCACCTTTTCTGAAAAATTAAGGGCGGCGGGGGCCGGTATCGCTGCCTTCTATACACCCACCGGTGTGGGCACGGTCGTGGAGCAGGGGAAAGAGAAGAGAAAATTCGGCGGCCTTGATTGTCTCCTGGAACATGCTCTCAAACCCGACTATGCTTTCGTGTATGCCTATAAAGGCGACCGCATAGGCAATCTCAGCTGTCACAAGACCGCCAGGAACTACAATCCGGAGATGGCCGCCGCTGGTAAAATCACCATTGCGGCTGTAGAGAACCTGGTCGAACCCGGCGATATTGAAGGCGACATGGTACATATACCGGGCGTCTATGTTCAGAGGGTGGTAAAAGTCGAAAGGCCCAGGTATATCCCGACAATTGACTGATATCTACAGAGGAGAAAAAAGAGTGAACGTAACCAGGAAATTAAGGGGGCTGTCCCGGGAGTTGATAGCGCTCAGGATTGCCAATGAACTTGAAGATGGGACCTATGTGAATCTTGGTATTGGCATACCGACCCTGGTCTCTGACTGGATTGAGGGTAGGGACATCATATTGCAGGCTGAGCTTGGCATGCTTAACACCGGGCCTCTGGCCTCCAGGGATGAGGTGGAGCAGGACCTCATCAATGCCAGTTGCCAGCCTGTCACCGAACTGGCGGGGAGCTGCTTTTTCTCTGAAAACGAGTCGTTCGCCATGATACGGGGCGGTTATATGGACACCGCTGTCCTGGGCGCTCTGCAGGTCTCGGAAAAGGGCGACCTGGCGGGGTGGCAGAACCCAGAGAGGGGTTTACCTGAAGATATCGGCAATATCGGCGGCTCTATGGACCTGGCTGTCGGTGCCAGGAAAGTTATCATCGCCATGATGCATGTTACCAATGATGGCCAGTATAAAATTGTGAAAAATTGTTCTTATCCCCTGACTGCTCGGGGAGTGGTCGACCTTATCGTTACCGACCTGGCGTTTATCGAGGTTACCCCGAAAGGCCTATTATTGCGGGAAGTGGCGCCCGGCCTTACCGCCGAGGATGTCCAGTCGGTAACCGAGCCCAGATTAATCATCAGCCCCGACCTGAAAGAGATGCAACTCTAAGCCATTTTGTAAGATTGAAAAATAAGTCTGTTGATGAAGTAGAGGAGGTAATTGGGCATGCCATTCAAAGTCAGAGCCAAATTGATTGCCTTTCTCGGTGATGAAGACAAATTTCCCTGTCACTTCGGTTATAAAATTGGTGACGAAATTACCTATGATGGCGAAAAGTTCGAGGGCAGGGTCTGTCCGAGCATACTATTTACCATGATTCCCAAAATTGAGGCCATGATGCATAGCGGGAATAAACACTTCGACCGTATTATTTACCGCTACCATGGTGGCCATAGTGTTAAGGACCCCAGCATGAAGAAGTACGACGGAATCGGGTTCCGTATGTCGGAGACCCCTCAGACAGTAGATGGCGTGATTTTCCCGCGGCTTGGAGAGGGATGGGCTTTTGTCTGCGAGGATGCCAGGACCTCGGCCGTCTTTAAAATCGAGCCGGTTGACCTGGCACCTGGCGGGTACTTCCTTGGTGATTACCGGAGGCAAATGGATATACTGGAAAAAATCAAGGCGGAGCCAGGCTTAACTGTAAATGATATTCTGGGTAAGTATAATGACTTCGAGCGGAATGTGGTTTATCCCAAGCTCACTCCCGCTCTGGTGGAGATTCTGCTGGATGAGATGGCTACCGTCGGCTATATTGAACTTAAAGACGGGAAGGCTTATCCCGGGAATCGCCGGAAATGAAGAGCCGGTTCTGAACTGAATAAGATTCAACTCCGAGGTGTTCCTGATAATATTCGGTGTACAGGTGGAAGCATTAGTGCTTCCCTTTTTTATTTTATTTAGTTAATATGGTGTAACGAGATAAGAAATGGATATCGAGTTAATCGCTCCCTGCGGCATGAACTGCGGCATTTGCAGCGGCTACCTTGCTAAAAAATATGATATAAGGAGCAAGGGAGTCAGGATGACCTATTGCGCCGGCTGCCGTCCTAGAGATAAGCAATGCGCTTTCCTTAAAAAGCGGTGCGAAACGCTGCTTAACGGGCAGGTGCAGTATTGCTACGAATGCGAAAGTTATCCATGCGAACGTTTAAGGCATATCGATAAACGGTACTTTCTATCGCGGTTCCGAATGAGCATGATAGAAAACTTGGAATACATTAAAGAGTACGGCATGGAGAAGTTTTTAGAGAAGGAAGAAGAAAAGTGGCGATGCCCTGAGTGCGGAGGGGTAATTTGCTGCCATAACGGCATCTGCTTCAACTGCGGACTGGAGAAGCTTAAAAAGAAAAAGAATAAATACCGTTGGGATGATGAATAATTATCGTTAGCTCTGCTATAATTTTTTATAAATGTGTTTTTATTAAGACGAGAGGATAAGAATGGATAAAAAGCTTAAAGTCGGTGTCATCGGGGCTACCGGCATGATAGGCCAGAATTATCTCAGGCTGCTCAGCCGCCATCCCTGGTTTGAGGTTGTGTATCTGGCGGCTTCGCCGAACTCTGCTGGTAAAAAATATGCCGACGCGGTGGCCGGTCGCTGGCATATGAAAGAAGATATTCCGGATGAGTTCCGGGATGTTGTCGTCGAGGATGCCGGTAACGTGTCTAAAGCTGTCGGCAAGTGCCGCCTGGTATTCTCGGCTGTGGAGATGGACAAGAAAGCCATCATGGCTCTTGAGGAAGAGTATGCCGGCAGGGGGTTCGCTGTTGTCTCCAATAACTCGGCTCATCGTAATACCGAGGATGTGCCGGTGATGGTCCCGGAAATAAACCACAGTCACCTCGATATCATCCCGCAGCAGCAGAAAAAGCGTGGCTGGAAACAGGGATTCATCGTCGTCAAGCCGAACTGCAGCATCCAGAGCTTTATGCTGCCGCTCTACGCTTTAATTAAAGCGGGTTATCCTGTTGACAGGATGATAGTCACCACCCTGCAGGCGGTGTCCGGCGCCGGCTATCCCGGCCCGGCCTCGATTGACATGATAGATAATGTCCTTCCCTATATTTCCGGCGAGGAGGAGAAGTCGGAAGTGGAACCGGCGAAAATACTGGGCAGGATAGAGGGTGGACGGGTTGTCCCGGACGAAAGCATCAGGATTTCTGCCCACTGCAATCGTGTTGCCGTTTCCGATGGGCATACCGCCTGTGTCAGCCTCAAGTTTTCCGATAAGAAACCGGATATGGACGAGGTTATCGGCATCTGGCGGAATTTCACATCGCTGCCGCAGGAGCTAAAGCTGCCCTCGGCTCCCGTGCCGCCGATTATCTACCGTGATGAAATAGACCGCCCCCAGCCCCGTAAAGACAGGGACGCCGGTGGGGGTATGGCGGTAACTGTGGGCAGGCTTAGAGAGTGCAATGTCTTTGATTACCGCTTCGTCGGCCTGCACCACAACACCGTTAGAGGTGCCGCCGGTGGGTCCATCCTGACGGCGGAGCTTTTAATGGCAAGAGGGTTGCTCAAGTAAGCTAATAAACGGCGCTTTTTGCTGAATGATACATTAGGGGCTTCTTAAAAAGAAGCCCCTTCTTATTTTTCACTCCCGAAGCTCCATTCGGACCGGCAGCCTCCATTTATCAAAGGTTTATATCACCTTATCAAAGCTTTACGACACCTTTATGGGATTTTTATGTTCATTACGTGATTCTTAATGGTTTCTTGCTACATTGGAAATAAGCAATCGGTATCGATGATAGAAATCTATCCCCAAACTCAGGAGGTAAAAGAAAAAAATGGTAGAAATTAGATTTGGTGAACAGTATGAGGTGGTTGACCTGGCCGGGCAAACCGTAAGTGATGTTCGCGAGCAGTTTAAAGCTGAGTTCGGCATTCCGGATAAAGCCAGAGCCAAGCTGAATGGCAGGAAGGTCAGGATGACCGCTGAGGATGATTGGCTACTCAATGATGATGATAGGCTCTCCTTTACCGTAGAAAAATCAAGAGCTCCTTTCCTTGTTGGTGCTCTGCTCCTGGCGCTGACCCTCACCGGTGGTGTGTTCGCCTTCGGTTTTATCAATGGCAACACTACTCTTAACGCGTCTGTAGCGAATGCCAACTTCGCCGATGTCTCGGTGAACACGACGGGTATCGCCTCGCTTAGCTGGAACGGATATGGGTTCTTCAAGAGCTCTATCCCGGTTAGTAGCGGTGATGGTACGCCGATATTTAACATAGACACCGCTACCTCGGGCTATACGGGCGACCTGGTGGTTTCCGTCACCCTCGGCAATTCCGACCAGCTGGCTAAGGTTTATCGTGTGCTGGCTCTGCGGCTCGGTATGTGCTACCCCAACGGCACTCCGATGGATATCAACGAGGACAATACCGCGAATGCCACCACTGACTGGGTCATGCTCACCCTGGATAATGGCACGGTCTCCATGTTCCCGAAAGGCACAGCCAATGTAACTACCGTCAGGGTAAAAGGCGGCTTCTATATTACCAATGTAAAGCCGTTTGGAGCCTGGGGCGGTTCTGCGTCCCCACAGCTATTCTGTGAAGTTGCCCAGAGGTAATCAGATATAAATTAAGTTTATATGAAAAATGAGGGGCTTCTTAAAAAGAAGCCCCTTCTTATTTGTTTTCTGGCTCCCCGACAAGTCCTTTTATGGAAGGAGAACCTTGAACCTAGCGGTTAATCCTTCGGCTGAAGGACCCGCTCTACAATTGAGCTTTATTTAAAAGGCTTCTTAATTCTTTGTTTGGCTTACCGCGTTTCAGGTTTCGTTCTCTTCGTACAGCTTCAATACGATTAGTGAATGTTTCATAATGGACAAGTTCCCAGGGCCCGCGTCCACGTGTCCAACCCCCTTCGTTTGCTTGATGCTGGTGAACGCGCTTTTGCAGGTCAGTAGAGAAACCAATGTAAAGTCTACCTTCGGGATTCTTCAGGACATATACGTAGAAAGCATTACTTTCCATTGGAATGATAAACTTGGCTCCCCTTATTGGACTTGTTCCGGAACCACAAATTAGAATTCGTATTTAATTTTACTCAACTCAAGCAATCATTTCAAATATTCAATCTACCACAAATCGCTAACACCTCCGGTATTCGAGTGTGACCTATGTTTATCACCAGTCCTAAAGCATTTGCGGAGTGGTTCAATGAGAAATATCCTGGCACCTCCTGCCGGATTACTCCCGAAGATGTAAATGACATGACGGCTTGCGGGATAATACACCGGTACGGATATTACAGCGAATCTATGGATGGGGAGACAGTAAGGGGCGTTCTTCAATATGAGCAGCTTCGGCAAAAAAGGATTCAGAAACAGACAACAGAGGATAAATCAGAGCCACAAAAATGTAAGAGGTGCGGTCAACCATTGCCTTACCAGCATGAAGCCAGGAAGGGGAGACGGCGGGAATACTGCCAACAATGCGAGTCTTCAAGGGTTAAAGAGCGGAACCGGAAGTGGCGAAGGAAAAGACAGGTGGCTTTGTGTTGAAATAACCTATACCTACTATCACAGCGGTCTTTAAAAAATCTTTTAGTGCGTCACATTTTAGTAGATTGTGACCTGAATTTATCTTTAAGGTTTTGTTCTGTTCTGTGGCGACATAGATAAGCTCGCGTTGATAATACATTGAACTGAGGGTAGAATATTTCCGTGAGTAATTTTAGAGAAAAGGATCATCTGCCAGCTTTCTCACAAATGGACCATCGCCTAAATTCTTCCGCCTGGCTCAAACAGGCTGTCTTTTACCAGATTTACCCACAAAGCTTCCATGATGCCAACGGCGACGGCATTGGCGACATTCCCGGGATAATACAAAAATTGGATTACCTGCAATGGCTGGGCATCAACGCGGTGTGGATCAATCCCTGTTTTGTGTCTCCTTTCCGAGATGCCGGTTATGATGTGGATGACTATTACAGGATCGCGCCGCGCTATGGTACTAATCGGGACCTCTACCGGCTCTGTCGAGAAGCACACCGGCGCGGGATCAAAGTCTGCCTCGACCTTGTGGCCGGCCATACTTCCATTGATCACCCCTGGTTCAAGGCTTCCTGCCGCTTAAAGAGAAACAAATACTCCGACCGGTATATTTGGACACCCTCCGCGTTCTCTGACCCAAATTCACCGCTTTCCCTCATACGGGGATATTCTGAGAGAGATGGAAACTATGTCGCCAATTGTTTTTATTTCCAGCCGGCTTTAAATTACGGTTTCGCCAAACCAGACCAACCATGGCAGCAATCGGTGGATGCGCCCGGACCGCTTGAGACCCGCAGAGAATTGATTAAAATTATGAATTTCTGGCTTGGCCATGGAGTAGACGGATTTCGCGTCGATATGGCTTTTTCGCTCGTGAAATTGGATCCGGGCCGTAAAGAGACTATTAGATTATGGCAGGACATTGGACAAGAAATACGCGTACGGTATCCTGACCTTATTTTAATCTCCGAATGGGGTAACCCCGAGGAATCGATAGCCGCCGGGTTCGACATCTATTTTATCCTGCACTTCGGAGTAGGTGGTTATCCAGACCTCCTGCTTAATAAAAACTGCTTTTTTCGACGTAGCGATGGCGCGAACATAGGCGATTTTCTAAAATCTTATCTGGAACAGGCCGCTAAAACAAAGGGCAAAGGTCTGATTTCTGTTCCCAGCAGTAATCATGACATTAAAAGGCCCTGCGCTGATGGAAGGATGCTCAGCGACCTCAAAGTAATTTTCACGTTTTTACTAACCTGGCCGGGAGTTCCTTTTATCTACTATGGTGATGAGATAGGCATGCGATACATCCCCGGACTGGCTTCAAAGGAAGGGGGCTACGATCGTACAGGCTCGCGCACTCCCATGCAATGGAGCGACGGGCCGAACGCGGGTTTTTCTACCGCTGATGAAAAACAACTCTATCTTCCGCTAGATCCACGCCGGAACCGTCCGACTGTTCAGAAGCAGGCCAGCGATTCCGGTTCTCTGCTCCACCACGTACGTGAACTCATTGCCTTGAGGAAACACTCTCCTGCGCTTCAAGCCGAAGGTGCTCTCATTCCTTTACAGGTTGAAACCAACAACCGTCATTTCTCTTATTTACGCCAATCCGGTGACGAGCGATTCCTCATCGTGCTGAATCCATCTGCCGAACCGTGTCAAGTTCGAATACAGGGAATTAATCCTGGCAACATAACATCTCAGATATGTCATGGAGCACAGGCTAGCATCAAAGGAGGGGATATCCAGGTCAAATTGGCTGGAGTTTCTTACGGCGTCTTTAAGCTATAGAAGAAGATCAGGTCTCTTGGCCGATTCTTTTCGCCAACTCCAACGCCCCGATCACACCCGCCAGATCGCCCAGTGCCGGAGAGACAATATAACGATCAATGTCCTTTGTAATTGCTACTGAACGGACATATCCATTCAAATACTTTACTATTTTTTAACGAACCGCGGGCATAAGGCCGGGATTTTTCATCAGCCCGCCGCCCATTATGATCCGTTGGGGAAATGTTGTGTAAATATAGTTGCTGAGCGCCATCGCAAGGTAGTCTGCCTCCAGTTCCCAGGCAGGATGGTCGAAAGGGAGCCTTTCAGGTGGTTGTCCCCATCGGAGTTCCATCGCTTTTCCAGATGCCAGACCTTCCAGACAATCACCGTGGTAGGGGCAACACCCTTTGTATGGATCTTTTTACCGGTCATGAGGAATGCAAATATATCCCATTTCAGGGTGCAAAAGCCCATGAATTAGTCCGCCGTTGACTATTCCATCCCCACCGATCCCTGTCCCTACTGTCAGATATATGAAAGTGTCAAGACCTCGTGCTGCTCCCGAGACCTGTTCACCCAATGCGGCTCCGTTGACATCAGTATCAATAGCCACCGGCGCGTTGAGCTGGCTGTGTATCATCTGAACGATGTTGATGTTTGACCATGTTATTTTTGGCGTGGTAGTGATGTAGCCATTGGTTAGAGAGCGTTTATCAAGATCAAGAGGGCCGAAAGAAGCGATACCGATTGCCGCAAGCTGCTATAGATGAGGATAACTCTTAAAAAAATCAATTAACTTTTCGATGGTTTCATCAGGATCTGTGGTGGGAAATTGCGTTTTTAACAGGTTATTCGGCGCAGTGCCAATAGCGCAAACGACCTTTGTTCCTCCTGTTTCGATGCCCCCGTAAACCTTTTCATTCATTGTTTACACGCTAAATCCTGGCAATAATTCTTTTCCACCCGTCCGGAAAATCTTTTCTGATTATAAACCTCCCCGATGAAATAGAGAAGCTTATATCCGACACCTTTTTCAGTCTAAACCCATCAACAGCGATCATTTTACTAAACCGGTCACGATATGAAATTAAACGCATGCTCATGTATGTATTTCGGACCGGATGGAAATAAGCAAAATTTAGTATAATAACATTTACGTGCTATGGAGGTTACGAGAATGAACGTAAGAGAAGTTGTTGAAGTCATCCTAGCGGTGAATGGCGGAAGGAAATTTGAAAACACATGCGACCAGTTAATCGAAGGCGACTGGGAGCGCCAGGTTACCGGTGTTGTTACAACATTTATGGCGACCGTCGATGTAATTCGCCAGTCGGTTGCCATGGGCTGTAACCTGATCATCACCCATGAACCAACCTATTTTACCGGTGCAGACCGTACAGACTGGTTGAAATCTGACCCGGTCTATCAGCGGAAAAAGGCTTTGATCGATGATAATAAGATATCGATCTGGCGGTATCATGATCATATGCATATCGGCAATACTGATCTTATCTATACCGGGTTACAAAAAGACCTGGGATGGACAAGTTATCTTGACACAGAATTTCCGCAACCGCATTGTTACTCGATTCCTTTAACCTCTGTGACTGATCTGGTCGGCTTTTTAAAGAAAACACTTGGCATGAAAGTTATCCGGGTCATTGGCGCTCCGGAAATAAAATGCAACCGGATTGGGATACTGGTCGGCGGCGGAAGCCTTGGCCTCGGTCAGGAAGAAATGCCGGCCAGGTTGATGAATGACCAGCAGTTGGACGTGATGATCTGCGGCGAAATTACCGAGTGGACATTAAGCGCGTATGTCCGTGACGCTGCAGCTTTGGGCTTTAAAAAAGCCATGATCATCATCGGGCATGAACGAAGCGAGGAACCCGGGATGAAAGTTCTGGCTAACCGGCTTCAACCCCTGCTGGGAGAAATTCCGGTCCATTTTTCAGACGCAGGAGAGCCTTTTATTTATCTATAAATCAAAAACTGCACAGAGGATGACATTGCTCAATGTAACAATCAAGTATATTGTGACTAATTGCGGAATTAATAGGCGAGTGATGTCTAAATTCACTCTAACTATGGAATATTACCATTAATGCCCGCCGTTCTCTAACCAAGTGCTGAATTAGTGGGTATGATGGATACCGAGCCTCCCCCGTCTCCACCAGACTCCTTGACAACCTCAGCCACCTTAATTTCTGGTATATTCCTTGGTAAGAACTTGATTAAAAAATATCCCTGCTTTTATTAACATTGTCTTTAACGTAAGACCAAGTATTACTATTGGGGGCAAAGCACCCTTTTGTGAAATCTGTGTCATTGCGAGCCATCCCGATGAGCACTAATTAACACCAGCTCATAGGGATGCGCGGCAATCCCCATTAAATAATTAAGCAGATGATGAAGATTGCCACGGGCTTTCCCCTTGTTAAATTACTGTTTAGCAAGCGGGCCGTTCCGCACTAATTTATTTATAGCCCGCTTTATAGGCCGCCCGGCCGGAGACGGGGTTGTCGAAGTGGAAGGGAGCGATGAAGCCTGAAGGATATAGCGTTTCCTCTGGGCCGCTGGTGGGCTTTAAAGATGGATTGCGACCATAGGGGCGGTCCATTCTCAGGTCTTTCCTTTTTTCCGGAGCGACGAAGCTTTCACACCAGGGTGCATGGAAAGTCATGCACCAGCGGACTTTCAACAGTTTCCAGACGCCTTTCTCTTTAATATACTCCACTTCGTAAACGCCATTCATCCACCCCGGATTTATTTTCCCGGCTTCTATCGGGAAAGCGTTAGCCCCGAAACCGTACCACCTTCCGTTGGCGGTCTTGCCGTCGGGCGCGACATCGACGACGCCGGAAAGCTGCATTACCTGGTGGAGGAACTCGGGGTTCAGCTCCCTGCGCATTTCGGTGTCCTCTTTGCCATGGCGGAAGAAACGTCGGATGGTTTTTTTCCCTCTGAAATGACCCGCAGCTATCATCAGCGTAGCATCGGGGCTGTCAGCGAAAAGGTCGATTAAATCCTCGGCCATCCAGTGTTCCAGATAAAAGCCGTAGGCCCTTTGCAGCTTCTTTATCGCCTCGGTGTCTTCGAGAGTCCGTAACCTATCTTCCAGTGTTTTTATCTTTGCTTCTAGCTCTTTTACCGTCATCAGCATCTCCTTCTTATTATGGTATTAATCGTTATATGATTATATCACCCTTCATTGTTTGTCAAAATCGTTCTATTTATCGGTATAAATGTTTCCCGCAAGAATGATTGTCCCTTTTCATGTCCTGTATGCAGGTACTAGAGTTTGACCTCTACAAGAGCGGTGGACAAGCCTAAATTCTCATGCAAGCTAGTTATGGAAGGGCATTTTATCAATAGGTTTTCATCGCATCACAATGCCTCCTCGCAATATTTAATCTTATTGTTTCTTAACCGTCTCTCAATAAAATCATGCCCAGGGATTATCATGACTAGAAATAGGCAGTAATATTACCATAAGGAAAACTAGCTTATGTCGCAACAGATTGAGCAACTTTTAAAAGCTCATCTTTAGAAGTTCCTTTGCCTGCAAAAAGCACAATTTCATATTGACCTCGCTGCTTCGAGGTACTGTGTGGGGGCAGGAGCCACCAGAGTTCAAAAAAATCTTCCTGGTCAATCAGAACCCCTTTCCCCTTATTAATCGTCACCACCTCGCCGCGGAGGTCCACTCTATCACCCTTCCCTTTTGGATACCACTTTATACCTATCGACATTTCGCATTTGAATGTATACCGCTCGCGTGTACCAGTAGCATCGCCAAGAGTTCTCTTTCGTTTCTCTATCTCCTTATCAGAAATGAGAAGCCTTATTGAATTATCCTGAGTATAGATTTCCTGAACCTTGTAGCCTTCAGGTAGATAAGCAGGATGTGGCACAGATACCCCTAAAATGCGACTGGCTTCTTCTACCGTTACCTTTTTAGCCGTAACTTCAAGAAGATCCATGAAACCAGCTTTTTGGTCTGATCTGATGTATCGAGGAGTAAGTATAACATTCACGAACATCATAGGTTTATTAACTTTCGTCCACTTAACGGGACAATGAATTGTCCCCTTGGGGATAAACACCACCGTGGTAGAGTTGATTATATTTTTTGTACTCTCCTCGCCCAGATATAGCTCTACTTCTCCATCAAAAACCCTTATATCTTCCGGAGTGCCCATGAAGCAAAAAAACTGGTCAAAGTCATGTGAGTGTCCGGGAACATCACCCATTTGAATGGGTTGGGTGATGTAGGTATACCTGATCCCAAAATTCACTTCCGGGAAATAATTTTGACTATCAAAATATAGCCTCGGTTTAAATGGCGGGAAAATATTTAATGCTAGAGGTTCTCTGATAAAAAATTTATCGTAATTTAATGCAACCATTTGGTTGTATTCTCCTTTGTTTGTGGTTTTCTTTACGCAATGTCATCAAATAAAGCAAACCCGGTGAATCATCACGCTAAAATGTAATTTCATCCTTGTCAAAGCTCCCTTTGTTAGTAGGCCTTAGCTATTTTGTTGGCAATTTTCTCTGTTTTGCCTCCTTTCTCCTAGCAAGGAAATTATATTCTAATATGTTGGAATTGTTTATTCTAGGTTATTTCACACAGCGTAATTTTAATCTAGTAGTTACCTGATAAGTTGTCAATACCTGGGGAGATGTTGAATTAACACTGAGTGGAGTGGGTGCACATATATGAGGTAGTTTAAATTCTACCGAGCGGATATTCGGAACATGTATGTAATTAACCTCCAAACTAACTGATGCGGTAGCACATATGTCTCTGATAGAACGGTTTACCGCATTCTGAAATGGGAGGGGTTGATAAAGCCGACAGAAATAGTCGGTTTTATAGCCGCCAGGGAGCAGGGGGTATGGCCTTTAAAGTGTCCAAGCTTCTAAAGGCCTAATTTGTCCCACTTTCGCTGACTACATACAGGCAGGCATTAACATGGGCAAGGAGTTGGTCATAACCAAATCCCCCAGGTAAATCCCTGTCTCCTGAAGACCCCGGTCTGCTGTTAAAGCATCAGAGCGCCGCCATCGATACTGAAGGTCTGCCCTACGATGTCGCTGGAAATATCCGAAGCCAGGTAGGCAATAAAATTGCCGATATCCTGGGGGGTTGTTGCCCTTCCCAGCGGGACCATCTTTACCACCTGGTCAATGAAACCTGGGGGCATCTGGCTAACTCTCAGTAGACCGGTGTCCCCGACGCCGGGTGCCACGTTGTTGAAATATATCCCCTGCGATATCATGGCTTTTGCCATTGACTTGGTAAAGGCAATGATTCCCGCCTTAGCTGCGGCGTAGACCGGCTCTGTTGGCATGCCCGTCACGCCGACACCAGATGATATGTTGATAACCTTTCCATACTTTCGCGAGATCATGTGGGGGAGTATCGCTTTGGTACAGTTCAGGACGCCCCTGAGATTGGTATTTATATCCAGGTCCCATTCTGCCTCAGTCATCTCAAGAAAGGGTTTCGGTTTGGCGCTGGTTCCCGCATTATTCACCAGGATGTCTACCTTGCCGAATTTGTCCAGGGATGTCTTTACCATGTCGTTCACTTCGGATAACTTAGTTATGTTGACTTTAACAGCTATCGCCTGGCGTTTTAAAGCTACGATTTCAGCGGCTGTTTTTTTCGCTCCTTCCAGGTCTAGGTCGGCAATAACTAAATCGCATCCCTCTTTCGCCAGTGCCATGGCAATACCTTTACCAAACCCTATCTGGCTACCGGCACCGGTCACAATGGCTACTTTGTCTTTCAAACCCAGGTCCATCTCTTACTCCTTACAGCTTTATTTTAGTTATATTGAATACCCGCCAAATCCTCGTGGGATGCAAAGAAATTCCGCACATAACACCGGGTAAAGCAGTTACATTTTCCGCAATAATTCATATACCCGAAGCGGGTTATGTTTGCTTATATGTTCAGTCTATTTTAACTGTTTTTCATCATTATTTCAAAAATTTTTGATTTCTACTATTCATTGATATCTTCACAACAGTTGACAAAGGTCATACATATGGAATTATAATGTGCTGATATTGATAAATAATAGTTCAAATTTTTACAATCTACTATGACAAAATAACCCATTAATTTTCAATGGTAATATACAAGTAGTTGAAAATCTAAATTAAAAAGGAGGAGATAGTATGAAAGTTAGACACTGGACAATCGCGATGATAGGCCTGATTTTGCTGGCGATGTTGGTGTTACCTGCCTGCGGTAAGACGACAGAGACAACACCGGCCCCTTCAACCCCTGCCCCAACACCGGCCCCTTCAAAACCGGCCCCTTCAACCCCCGCTCCAACGCCGGCCCCTTCAACCCCAGCCCCAACACCAGCCCCAACACCAGCCCCGAGCGCTGAAACCCCGCAGAAGGGCGGTACCCTCAGAATAATCTGGAGCACCGGTCCCGGGGGCGGCTGGGGAACCGCCTGGTCAATCTTCGGCGGCGAGGGAGCCTATGGGGATATGGCCATGGAACCCCTCATGGAAGGGAAATTCCTTGTCGGAGAACTTGTGCCGAGACTGGCTACAAGTTATTCAATTTCAGCTGATGGGAAAACGGTAACTTTAAAACTAAGGCAGGGTGTGAAGTTCCATGATGGTACGAACTTCAACGCGGATGCGGTCAAGTACAACTTCGACAAGTATATTAAATCCGGGAGGGCTTCTGCCAACCTTTTAGGATGCACGGTTGTCGATGCCAACACCGTAAACATCAACTTTGGAGAAGCTATGAATATCAACGTCTCCTCAGCGACCGCTGTAGTAATGGCATCGCCGGCGTTCGTGGAGAAGAACGGCGATACTTTTGCCGCCTTCCATGCATGCGGAACGGGCCCGTATAAACAGGTCGCCTATCAGGAGGGCGTCAAGGTTACAATGGATAGATTCGATGACTATTGGGGTCAAAAGGGTTATCTCGATACCATCATAGGCATCTTTATTACCGATCCGGTGACCCAGGTCATGGCCATGAAGGCGGGAGAGGGTGATGTTACCCACTCGAGAGACGCCAAGCCGATGTATGACATGCAACAGGCTGGCCTTAATATCCTAAAGGACTTCATGGGCATGGAAGCCATGAACTTCAATAGCCGCGATGCTGATTCTCCGTTTGCCGATGTCAGAGTACGTCAGGCTTTCGAATATGCCATTAACAAAGACCCAATCATAAAAGCTCTGGGATACGGTTTCTGGGAACCCGCTTATCAATTCCAAATACCGGGCATGAGCGGCTATCTCGATAACATAGTCCCCCGCAAGTATGACCCTGCCAAGGCCAAACAGTTACTGGCAGAGGCCGGCTATCCCAATGGCTTTGAGACCACATTGGTGCACGGGGTCTGGGATTTCAATGATGGCTTACTATCCATGCAGGCCGATTTGAAAGATGTGGGGATTAACGCCAAAATAGAAGGAGTCCAGTTTGGCCAGTGGGCTACAATGCGGCAACAGGGTTGGAAAGGCGTCTTTGTCGCCGGGTCCGGGATGATTCCCGACTTTAATGCTATGCTGTGGTCGTATTTCCGCCCGGGCAACACCGAGATGTACAGTATAGTGAGATCGCCTGAATTAACTGCGGCTGTTATAGCAGCGGTTAAGGCCATCCCGGCGGATCCTGCCCTGACAAATGCTGCCTCCAGATATATATACGACCAGTGCTTGTGGGCTCCTATCGAGCATCATGGTGATAACTATGCCTACACCTCCAAAGTCCATGGCCTCAACTTTAGTACTTATGGCCAGTGGGGCGCCTTTGATGCCGAACAAGTCTGGTTAAGCAAGTAAATTAGTGTTAGAATAGGGTTCATGCACTCCGGCGATGCTTAAAAACCGTCGCCGGAGTGTGATGGTACCGGGACAATCCAGCTATTCCAGCAGGACACAGGTTGCGCTATATACGTTATATTGTCCACTGCCAGAATTTCTATAAGGTATAAGTATTGTAATGACAGCCTATATTCTTCGCAGGTTGATTCAGTCGGTCATCGTCTTTTTTTTGATTACCGTCTTGATCTTTGTAGTCATGCGCCTGCTGCCCGGAGACCCGATATTCATGATAATATCCAAAGCATCGGCGCAAACGGCCACGGTAATGCAGCTGGACGTACTCAGGCACGAGTACGGACTGGACAGGTCCATGATGGTGCAGTATTTCGACTGGTTGGGTGGGGTCTTCCATGGAGATTTCGGCCTTTCAATCCTTACTAACACGGATATACGCCAGGAGCTGTTCAGGCGCCTGCCCATAACTCTTCATCTTGGCATTCTGGCCCTGATAATCAGCTTCATTCTCGGCATACCGGCGGGTGTCATCTGTGCGGTGAGACGCGGCACCTGGATCGATACGGTGGTGACCTCTCTGGCAAACATCGGCATAACCATTCCCGTTTTCTGGCTCGGTGTCGTGCTGATATATTTTTTTGCGCTTAAACTGGGATGGCTTCCCGTCTTTGGCTATACTTCCCCTTTTACCGATTTCTGGTTGAACACCAAACAGATTATAATGCCGGTCTTTTGCCTGGCTATTTCCATCGTCGCGGCGATAGCGCGCCAGGCCCGGTCCAGTATGCTCGAGGTCATGCGGCAGGACTATATTCGGACGGCCTGGTCCAAGGGCCTGAAAGAGCGAGCGGTGATAATAAAACACGGCTTGAAAAACGGCCTTATCCCGGTTATGGTTCTTATAGGCCTGGGGCTGAGCGGGATTGTCGGCGGCTCGGTCCTGGTAGAGACGGTATTTGCTGTCCCCGGCATGGGGAGGATGGCGGTCGAGGCTATGGGGAACTCGGATTACCCGGTAATCCAGGGTGTTGTCCTGATTTTCGCGGTCATGGTATTGTTGACCAACCTTATCGTAGACCTGTCTTACGGCTGGCTTGATCCTAGGGTACAGTATAAATAAGGGAGTGCTTCCAACATGGCGGAAGGAACCGGTATCTCGTCGGTAAACGAAGCGCCTCCTCGTGTCAATGAGTTGAGGCGTTTTTTCAGGGTATTCCTGGGTCGCGGCCTGGTCGTGTTCGGTATGGTCGTATTCGTGGCATTCCTGATAATAGCCATATTTGCTCCTCAAATCGCGCCCTATGACCCCCTCCAGAGAAACCTCGAAGAAGCCCTGCAACAACCCAACGCGCAGCACCTGCTGGGCACTGACGCGATCGGTAGAGATACCCTGAGCCGCCTTATTTACGGCACACGGATATCCCTGATTGTCGGTGTGCTGGTGGTTACTATTGCCGGCGGTTTCGGAGTAATACTGGGAGCAATTGCCGGTTATTTCGGTGGTATCATCGGCGCCGTCATCATGAGGCTGATGGATACACTGATGACTATTCCCATGATGATACTGGCATTGGCCATTGCAGCGCTACTCGGGGGAGGCCTGAAAAACGTCGTCATTGCCCTCGGTTTCGGACTGATACCCGGCTACGCCAGGCTGATGGCCTCTCAGGTGATGGTTGCCAAGGAGACCGATTATGTAATGTCAGGACATGCCATGGGAGCCAGTAACTGGCGTATCATAATACGCCATATCGTGCCCAACTGTTTTTCGCCCATCCTGGTCCTGATTACCATGATGATGGGGACAACCATCCTGGCTGAAGCCGGTCTAAGCTTTATCGGTATCGGGATAACACCACCCACCCCCGCCTGGGGCAGCATGGTTACCGACGGGCGTAATTACCTGCTAAGCAATCCGTTCCTTTCGGTTGCCCCCGGCGTTGCCATTATGTTGATGGTATTCAGCTTCAACATGATCGGAGATGGGCTGAGGGATGCGCTCGATCCCAGATTAAGAGGCGTAATATAGCTATTTTTATATAATTTCAGATTTTTTTAAGGAAACTCTATTTCTAGGAGGAATCGTATGGACTTAGGCTTAAAGGACAAAGTAGCACTGGTAACCGGAGCCGGTAGCCAGACGGGTTTTGGCAAGGGCATTGCCCTGACGCTGGCAAAAGAGGGGTGCAGGGTAATTATCTTTGATAAGGATGGAGAGGGCGCGAAAAAGACCGCAGCGGAAATCGAAGCTCTGGGAAGACCAGCCTTAGCATTCATGGTAGACCTCACCAAGAGTGCCGAAGTAAATAACGCGGTCAAGGCAGCCCTGGCGAAATTCGGCAG
>JBGPRB010000008.1:0-28776 GCA_041489355.1 Dehalococcoidia bacterium | reverse complement strand
TGAGCATCGAGCTTGTCCAGCTGGAGAAGAAAAGGAAGAAATGATGGTCATTCTGAGGGAGTGTAACAACCGAAGAATCCGTCATTAATGGACTAGGGACGGATGCTTCGCTTCGCTCAGCATGACAGGGTACTTTAATAGCAAATCGGGGAGTATTTATGAGTCGTAAAAAAATTCGTGTGCTGGTAGCCAAACCGGGACTTGATGGCCATGACCGCGGTGCTAAGGTGGTGGCGCGTGCCCTGCGCGATGCCGGCATGGAGGTTATCTACACCGGCATTCGCCAGACTCCGGAAATGATTGTCGCGTCAGCCCTCCAGGAAGATGTCGATGTCATCGGGTTGAGCTGCCTTTCCGGCGCCCATATGGAGCTTTTCTCGGAGGTCATGGAGAGGCTGGAGAAAAAGGGGATGGACAATGTAGTTGTGGTCGCCGGCGGTATTATCCCCGAGGACGATATCCCCGCCCTGGAAAAAATGGGTATTAAAGCTGTCTTCGGCCCGGGCACGCACACCTCTGAGATTGTTAACGTCATTAAGAAGCTCGTAGCGTGGTAAAAATCGGATTGACCACCGTTGGATAAATCAAAGCAACTTCGGGATATTGTTTCATAATGTTTTGCTGTCATTCCAGCCTTCCAACAATTGTCATTCCAGTCCTTCAGCTGAAGGAGAATCCAGAATCTCCGTACTGTCATTCTGAGCGGAGCGAAGAATCCGTCTTTACTGTATTGTCATTCCAGCGAAAACTGGAATCCAGTTCAACCTCACCCCCTTATGAATATCCCTCTCCCTTGATGGGTTCACCCTGAAGGTTCTCCCTGAAGAGAGTGGGCAGGGCTTGCCCTGAGCATAGCGAATGAGTGAGGGTGACAAATACCCGAAAGGGGCGTGCGCAGCGAGAGAGCCTGCCCTGGTTCCACTGAGTCACCACGAAGTGAGCTTGTCGAACGGGGGCGAAGCCCCCACTTAAAATATTTCCCCCCTACAAACAAGTTAATTTCTGGTGTTCATACTTATTCTGATTTGGAGGGGAAAAAGGAGGTGGCTTGTAGCCTGTCAGGGGGTGAGGTAGAAAAAAATTCAGACGACTAGAAAATACCACACCCGATAGCCAGCCTGCCAACTGCTATCACGAACACCGCCAGGCTGATGACGAGTCCGGCGATAGCATACCCGCTCCTCCAGCGTGAAGCGGCGATACCGCTTATTATCGCCCCCAGGATAGCGACCGGTAGCGTTGTGAACCAGTTAAACCATCCCAGGAATGGTATGAGCCCTATCAACATGAAAAAACCGGCAATCAGACTGATAATTAGACCGATAATGCCCATGTAAATACCTCCGCTATTGCTTATTATATAATTCTGCTATCATGAGTGTCTAAAAGAGTCGCCAACTCATCTTTAATCTAAATGACACTTTATT
Organism: Dehalococcoidia bacterium; assembly: GCA_041489355.1. Classification (GTDB taxonomy): domain Bacteria; phylum Chloroflexota; class Dehalococcoidia; order Dehalococcoidales; family RBG-16-60-22; genus JBGPRB01. The sequence goes on along the minus strand of JBGPRB010000008.1, from coordinate 27,349 downwards.
CCAAATTACTTACCATAACTCTAAAAACGAATCAAAGCTACCCACGATGGATTCGTTTCCTAAAAAAATTTTAGTTCTGTCGCCTTTTCATTTGACAAAGTAGACTCCATCTCATAAATTAGAGATGTGACCATGCAAGCACGCAAGGAGGATACCGACTATGGAATGGGGAATGGCTAACCGCCTGGCACAGTTGATTCAATCGGACGGGAGATGTCTCTTCCTGCCCGTTGACCACGGCTATTTTCAGGGACCGACGCGCAAGCTGGAAGAGCCGCGCAAGACCATCGAGCCACTTCTACCATATGCTGACGCTCTCTTCATAACCAGGGGGGTACTGCGCTCGTCGGTCGACCCGGATAATACCAGGCCGGTTATCCTCAGAGTATCCGGCGGCACCAGTATGGTAGGTGCCGACCTTGCCAACGAGGGTATTACCACTGGTATTGACGAGGTCATACGTCTTAACGCCTCGGCGATGGGCATTTCGGTGTTTATCGGCACCAGCTACGAAAAAGACTCTCTATTGAACCTGTCGAAACTGGTCGACGAAGGTGAAAAGTATGGCATACCCGTCATGGCGGTGACGGCTGTGGGTAAGGAGATGGAAAAGAGGGAAGCCCGTTACCTCGCCCTGTGCTGCCGGATTGCCGCTGAGCTGGGTGCTCGCGTTGTCAAGACCTACTGGTGTGAGAACTTCGAAAAGGTGGTGAGGGGCTGCCCCGTGCCGGTGGTCATGGCGGGCGGACCCCAGACTGAAACAGAGCTCGAAGTATTCAAGTTCGTTCATGACGGCATCCAGAAGGGCGCCATCGGCGTCAACCTGGGGAGGAACATCTGGCAGAACGAGCACCCGGTGGCGATGATACAGGCGATACGCGCCATCATTCATGATAACGCCACGCCGGAAAAAGCCCAAGAGATATACGATACCGTTAAAAAACAGTAGGATATAGGGCGGGAAATGCGCGTTGCCGTATGGTACAACAATCGAGACGTTCGCGTCGAGGAAAGGCCGGTACCCTGTATTGGCCCCGGAGAGTTGCTGGTACGCATCATCGCCAGCGGTATCTGTGGCAGCGATGTCATGGAATGGTACCGCCTCGACCGTGCGCCGCTGATTCTCGGACACGAGATTGCCGGGGAGGTCGTGGGGGTAGGGGAGGGCGTTAAGATATATAAGGTCGGCGACCGCGTGGCGGTGGCTCACCATGTACCCTGCAACACCTGCCGTTACTGCCTGAGTGGCAACCACACCGTCTGCGATACTCTGCGCCGTACGAACTTCGACCCTGGTGGCTTCGCCGAGTACGTGCGGCTTCCCGCCATCAACGTTGAACGTGGTATCTTTCCCCTGCCTGATGATATGTCTTTTGAAAAAGCCACCTTTATCGAACCACTGGCCTGTGTCCTGCGTGGACAGCGCAAGGCTAACCTCCGGACAGGACAGAGCGTGCTCGTTATCGGCAGCGGCATTTCAGGGTTGCTCCATATACAGCTGGCAAAAGCGCTGGGTGCCGGACGCATCGTGGCTGTAGACATCAACGACTACCGGCTGGAGGCGGCCAAAAAGTTCGGTGCTGATGTGATAATTAACGCCGATGAGTTCTCTCCCGAACGTATGCGAGAAGTCAATGCGGGCAGGTTAGCCGACCTCGTCATTGTATGCACCGGAGCCGTAACGGCGGTGAATCAGGCTTTAGCATCCGTTGAGCGGGGTGGCACCGTTCTCTTCTTCGCACCCACTGCCCCCGGTATTACTATTCCCATCTCTATCAACGACCTTTTCTGGCGCACGGATATCACGCTCACCACTTCTTATGCCGGCAGTCCTGCTGATTATGCTGCGGCGCTCCAGCTCATCCAGGCCCAGCGTTTGCCGGTGCGGGAGATGATTACCCATCGGCTTGGTCTGGCGGAGACAGGGCTTGGTTTTAGACTTGTCGCCGAGGCAAAGGAATCACTCAAAGTCATCATCGAACCACAGCGGTAGAGACTGACTTTATCTATCAAATATAACTCACCTGATGGTTTGGTTAGCTCATCTTACTTACCTCACTTTGTATTACATTTAGAGAAGGGGTGACAAAACTTAAATATTTTTTTAGGGAAACGAATCCTTCGTGGGGAGCTTTGATTCGTTTTTAGGGTTATGTTAAGTGATAAGGGTGAGGACTATAAAATTTCCTCGGTTACATGGACAGAGACAGCGGTAAAGTCTATAATCTCAGTTAGATATGGATTCGAAGGCCAGACTACGTGTGCTTATACCACGGGCGGAAATAGAGTCCGCCGTTAAGCGACTGGCTTCGGAAATCACCGGAGACTACCGTGAAAAGAATCCCCTCCTGCTGGGTATACTCAAGGGCTCCTTTGTGTTTATGGCCGACCTTATGCGGCGGCTGGATTTCCCGCTGGAGGTGGATTTTATCAGGCTATCGAGCTACGGAAGCGGACAGCAGACTCAAGGCAGGGTGAAGGTGGTGCAGGGCCTCCGACTGGAAGTCCGGGGCAGGCATGTACTGGTGGTCGAGGACATCGTAGACACCGGCATCACCGTGGCTTTTCTCCTGGAGTATCTGAAGAAGAAAAAGCCGGCTTCGGTGCGACTCTGCGCACTGACGGACAAGCCGTCCCGGCGGCGGGTACCGGTCAATCTTGATTACATCGGTCTCACCGTGCCCGATAAGTTCATCGTTGGTTATGGTATTGATTTTAATGAAAAGTACCGCAATCTTCACGATATCTGCTATCTCGAGGGCGATGATAATGGTTAATAAATTTAATAAGAGGGGACGCTGAGAGTAAGTGAAGACCCTTCTTCTCTTCGATATCGACGGCACGTTACTCAGGGCGGAGGATGCAACACGGCAAGCCATGAACAGGTCTTTCCATGACATCTTCGGGGTGGAGAAATCGATAGAGGATATCAGCTTTCTAGGCAGGACCGACCCGGAGCTTTTTCAAGAAGCGTCCGTGAAAGTGCTGGGACACAGGCTGGATGCCGAGGAATATCACTCGCTGGTAGAGCAGTACTTAGCACTTCTCCCTGAAGAACTCAAGCGGTGCGCATTCCGACTGATGCCCGGCGTGGCACAACTTCTTTCTCTGCTATCCTCCAGAACAGATGTTATTCTCGGTCTGGAAACGGGTAACCTTGAATCAGCCGCATATTTAAAGCTGAAACGCGGCGATATAGGCCATTATTTCTCGTTCGGCGGATTCGGCTCAGACAGCGCCGACAGGACCGAGCTAGTCCGGGTGGCCATCGAAAGAGGACGAAAACTTAATCATGATGCCATTCCCGATGAAAATATCTTTCTTATCGGCGATTCACCTCATGACATCGTCGCCGGGAGGAATTCAGGCGTCAAAACAATAGCCGTAGGTACCGGCCGTGCCGACAGGAATAAGTTGCTGGCAGAGTCTCCGTCCTGCATGTTGCCGGACCTGAGCGATATTCAGTTATTCATGCAATACACCGGATTGTGAGCGAGTATGAGTCAGGGGAGTACGATAGGTCAATTTATTTCCGTAGCCAGGGGTGAATTTCCCGCTGACCTTATCCTGGCCAACGCTAAGGTGGTCAATACCTTTAACGGCGAGATTGAGACCGGCAGCGTGGCGATATACGGTGGCAGGGTAGCCGGGGTGGGAGACTATCAAAAGGCAAAAGAGGTCATCGATTTAAAGGGTAAATACGTGGCGCCGGGCCTAATCAGCGGGCATACCCACCTGGAAAGCTCAATGCTGGACGTCGGCCAGTATGCAAGAGCGGTGGTGCCGCACGGAACGTCGGCCATCGTTACCGACCTGCACGAGATTGCCAATGTCAGCGGACTAGAGGGTATCAGATACGTGCTGGACTGCGCCCGGCGTTTGCCTTTCGATATGTTTCTCATGGCGCCCTCCTGCGTACCGGCAACACACCTGGAGACCTCGGGGGCAACCATCGATCCGGAGGATCTCAGGCGTATTTTACGGTGGCGGGGCTGCATCGGGCTGGGCGAGGTGATGAACTATCCCGGCGTCCTGGCCGGCGATGCCGATATGCTCAAGAAAATCGAATCGGCAAGGGGCAAAGTAATTGACGGTCATGCGCCCGGCGTTAAAGGCAAAGACCTTAACGCCTATATCGGCGCGGGTATACGCTCCGACCACGAGTCGGTCACACTTGCCGAGGCTGAAGAAAAGCTGAGGCGGGGCATGCATGTCATGATAAGAGAAGGCTCCACGGAGAAGAACCTGGAAGCCCTGCTGCCCCTGGTGACGGATAAGACCTATCAGCGGTGTTTCTTCGTGGTTGACGACCTCAGCTGCGTCGACATCCTCCGTGATGGCGATATCGACGCCGTGGTACGCAAAGCAATAAGATTGGGGCTCGACCCGGTGCGGGCGATTCAGATGGCAACCATCAATACGGCGGGATATTTCCGGCTGGACGGGCTGGGGGCGGTCGCCCCCGGCTATTTCGCCAACATCATCGTGCTCGATAGTCTGGCTGATTTTAAGGTGAAAATGGTCTTCTATCGGGGCCGTATGGTCGCCCGGGATGGGAAACCGCTGTTCGAACTTCATAAGTCCGCTACTAATCGACTGACTCATACGGTTAATATAAAACCGTTTACAGTCGATGCGTTAAAGCTCAGGGCTAAAGGGGAGAAGCAGCCGGCTATCGAGATTATCCCCGGGCAGATAATCACCCGCAGGAAGCAGGTTAAGGTCAGCGTGAGGGACGGACTGGTCGTGCCGGATATCGACCGTGACATCCTGAAAGCCGTGGTGGTAGAGAGGCATAAAACGACGGGCAATATCGGCCTGGGGCTGGTGACCGGCTTCGGTCTGAAACAAGGTGCTCTGGCATCATCCACCGCCCATGACTCGCATAACATCGTCGCTATCGGCACAAGCGACGGGGACATTTTTACCGCCGTCAAAGAGGTCGAGCGGTTGCAGGGGGGTCTCGTGGTGGCGGCGGGGGGTAAAGTTCTGGGCAGTCTGGCCACGCCCATCGCCGGCCTGCTGTCCGAGGAACCGCTGGAGAAAGTGGTAAAAGGGCTGGAGGGGCTGGAAAAGGCCGCCAGAGAACTAGGCACGACGCTGCCTTCGCCGTTTGCTGCCCTTTCTTTTCTGGCGCTACCGGTAATTCCCGAAATAAGGCTGACCGACCTGGGGCTGGTGGACGTGAACGAATTTAAGCTGATAAAATAATTATACGTGTATCAAACAATAGCATTATTGCTTTTCCTCTCCCCTTGTGGGAGAGGAATAAGGTGAGGGGGCAATAATCTAGTTCTCACCCTCACCCATTCGCTACGCTCAGGGCAAGCTCTAACCTCTCCCCTCAAGGGAGAGGAATATTAAAGGTTTTTAGACTTTTAAGCCAACATAATAGAGGGGAAACGTTAATGCGCCATTCTGCTGCCCAACCTATCTTTGAGAACCGCTATGACGCCGGGCGTAAGCTCGCCGAAAAGCTTTACGAATATGCCAATAAAGCGGCGGTAGTGCTGGGCATACCGAACGGGGGTGTCGCCGTGGCACTCGGTGTGGCCCTGGCACTGAATGCCGATTTCGACCTCGTCATCTCCCGAAAAATTCCACTGCCGCTCAGTCCTGAGGGCGGGTTCGGGTCTTTAACCGATGACGGCACGATAATTCTTAACGAGGAAGTGGTGAAAAAGACCGGGCTGAGCCAGCAGCAAATAAACTACCAGGTGAGCCAGGTAAGGTCTGATATTCGCAATCGTAGTTTGCTCTATCATGCCGACAGGCCGCCGCTGGCCATCACCGGGCGGACGGTGATAATCGTGGATGACGGGCTGGCTTCAGGCTATACAATGAGAGCAGCTATAGAGTCGCTGCGCCAACGCAAGCCAGAGAAAATAATCGCGGCAGTGCCGGTGGGGCCGGAGAATGTGGTGGACGATATTCGGAAGATGGCTGATAGGGTCGTTACCTGTGTCATCGGCAACGAGCCTGTTTTTTACGTATCGGACTACTACCGATACTGGCATGATATTACCGATAGCGAGGTACTCCACTGCCTCAAGGAATGGCGCATGCGGCGTAATGGGACCAGGATTCAGTTGCCGGAAAGAAAAAGAGGAACAGAGTAATCTCGAAAGTCCATATAGACTGATTAACCCAGGGCCATGCCGCCGTCCACGTTCAGCACCTGGCCGGTAATGTACCCCGCCTCTTCGGAAGCCAGGAAAGCCACAGCCTCGGCGACGTCGCGGGGGGTGCCAATAACACCCAGCGGGATACGTTGCAGAAGGACCTGTCTCTGTTTCTCGTCGAGCTTTTCCGTCATTTTAGTTTCGATAAAGCCGGGGGCGATGGCATTGGCAGTGATACCGCGGGAGCCGACTTCCTTGGCGATGGACTTGGTCAAACCGATAACTCCAGCCTTGGCCGAGGCGTAATTGGCCTGGCCGGCATTGCCGATAATACCGACGACGCTGGCAATGCTGATAATCCTGCCCCAGCGCTGCCGGACCATGTGGCGCAGGACAGCCCGGGTACAGAGGAAGGCACTCTTAAGGTCGATATTGAGAACGGTATCCCAGTCCTCGTCGGACATGCGCATCAAAAGCTGGTCGCGGGTAACGCCGGCATTATTTACCAGGATATCAATCCTGCCGAAGTGACCGGCGGCGGTCTCGATAAGGCGGGCAACGTCTTCCGAAGAGCTGACGTCGGCGATAACGACCAGAGCCTGATGGTTAAGCGCCCTGATTTCGGCGGCGACGCCTTCGAGTGAATCGGCAGCAGCGGCGATATCGTTGACCACGATATTAGCCCCGGCTTCGGCCAGCTTCAGGGCGATGGCCCGCCCGATGCCCCGGGCACTGCCGGTAACGATAGCGACTTTATTCGAGAGGTCCATATAACACCCCCTCAGTGATATTCTATGTCTTACCCTACGGATTATAATACCATCTTAGAGATTCTTATAAAATCCCTCTCCCTTGATGGGTTCACCCTGAAGGTTCTCCCTGAAGGGAGAGGCTAGGTGAGGGTGAGATTTTGTCCCTTTTTGTCCCCCTCACCCCATTTGCTACGCTCAGGGCAGGCATATTCCTTTCCCCTGCCTTCGCCGACCTGCTCGCCGAACAAGTTCTCTGGCAGGCGAGACCGGCTCCGCGCAGGCAGGCGCCGTGGAGAGAGGAGACTGTTTAGCCGTTACCGAAGTTCTTCACCGCTTCCAAATCGCCGATATTTATCGTCTTGACTTCTTTATTTATACGCCTGATGAGTCCGGTGAGCACTTTACCCGGCCCTATCTCGATAAAGGTGGACACGCCCTGTTTGACCATGTATTCGATGGTGCGCTGCCACTGGACGGGGCTGGTCAACTGGTTGCGAAGCTCCGTTTTAACCGCTTCCGCAGTGTCCAGGGGTAAAGAGGTCACATTACCGATAACAGGAATGGAGGGCTTCCTGAAGGGGGTAGATTCGAGATATCCGGTTATACCTTCGACCGCCGACTGCATCAGCGGCGAATGGAAGGCACCGCTTACCTGGAGCGGGATAGACCGGCTGGCACCGGCGGCGGTCGCCATTTCCATAGCCCTGGTGACGTTCTCAGTGGCGCCGCTGATGACAATCTGTCCCGGGCAATTGATATTGGCCATGACGGTATCGGATTTTCGGCAGACCTCGGCCAGTTTTGACTCATCCAGCCCGATAATAGCAGCCATGCTTCCCGGGCGTTTCTGCCCGGCTTCATGCATCAAACGACCTCTCTCGCGGGCAAGGCGGACGGCCGTATTGAAATCCAAGACACCGGCTACTGCCAGCGCCGTGTATTCTCCCAGGCTGTGACCGGCTAAGAATGTAGGCGCGGATAGTTTGTTGCCGCTGATTTCCCGGATGGCTTCAAGGCAGGCGTAAGCGGCGATAACCAGGGCGGGCTGGGCGTTGATGGTCTGGCGGAGTTCGTCCTCCGGGCCTTCAAAACATAGTCGGGAAATGGGGAATCCAAGAGCTTTATCCGCCTGTGCGAAGACGGCCCTGGCCGATTTGACGTTATCATAAAGGTCGCGCCCCATGCCTACCGATTGAGAACCCTGGCCGGGGAATACCCAGGCAACCTGCGTCATCGCGGTGGTTTTCCCTCCTCGGAAAGAATTCAGAAATACAGGGTGGACTCCCTATGCATAGTCGGAACAAAGAGGACTAACAAAGGGATGGCTCCACCTGACGGAAGAATCAGCTGGCGGCTTTCTTCTTCGCTTCAATCTTGATGACTTCCCGGCCATTGTATGTCCCACAGACAGGGCAGGCATGATGAGGCAACTTGGGGCTATGGCACTGGGGACAATAGTCCAGCGCCGGCGGCTTCAGGGCATTGTGGCTCAGTCTGTTGCCGGCACGTGACTTGCTCTTTTTTCGCTTCGGTAGTGCTCCCATATAATACTCCGTTCTTTTACCCTTATTTTACCAGAGGTTACAGCAGTTTAGTCAACTTGGCCCAGCGGGGGTCGATATCCGGCGCGGCGCAATCGCAGTTCCCCTCATTGAGATTTTTCCCGCAGGTCTGGCATAAACCGGCGCAGTCTTCGCGGCAGAGCACCTTTATCGGGATAGCCATCAGGGAATATTGACGTACCGCTTCGGTTAAGTCGAGGATGTGGTTCTCGTCAATGGTAAAGGCGCCGGCATCATCCGGCGGGGGCAACGGCGTCCCGCTGGTGGCATCGACAGTCGGTAAAAACTCCTCCTCAAAATTTATCTTCAACGGGTGGCGGAACCGGCCCAGGCAGCGACCGCAGTTGAACTCGACTTCCGTGTCCAGGGCGCATTTAACAAGGATGCTACGCTGGGTACGAAGCAGGTTGCACTCGCCCTGGATTTTATGGCTTTTCCCGTCACCGGCAATATCAGCTACCTCGTCTATCCGGTAGTCTCGCGTCGACCCGATGGGGTCGCGAAGCAGCTGAGATACATTCATCTCCATCCCGCCTCACCTCCACTCCAGCCGAACTGACACAACTTAATATTATATGCGAAATGGGGCATGCGTGGCAAGCTCGAAGGAGTAAGAACTGATTTTTAGGGGGCGACAAGACACACAAATTTTTTTGGGGAAACGATTCGTAGCTGGGCAGCTTTGATTTGTTTTTAGAGTTATGTTAAGTGGGAGACGGTGTTTTGTTGGGGGGCAGGGTGGTGTATAATGACAGCAAAACTCAACGTTTTGGGGTAATGGAGATAGATTATTTAGCGTAATATAAAGGCTAAAGTAAAATGGCAATTGGGGATAATTATAAACATTATATTCCTGACATAAAGCTTTCAATTGAGAGAAATACTAGAGATGTCCCTAACGATGACTGTTATTATATAGTTCGAGATGGCAAGATAATAGATAAGTCAAGGACACTTAAGAAGGCGAAAGAAGTTTTTGATAAGATGGTTAAGGAATCTGGTTTTAAACCAAAAGTTGAACGAGATGGGAGTAAAGATTTGAAAGATTATGCATTAGATCAATATTTCCTTGCTAAAGAGGTTTATTGGGCTGAGAGTTACAAGCATAGGGGGAGGGGTGGAAAAGGAGGAAGGGGTGGAATATAGAAGGATCAATTAGTTATTTTTATATATAAGATTCTTTTTTATCTCTGACTACTGCAAGCTCTCCACCTTTCTCAACAAACATAGGAATAATTGATTCCTGCTTATAATTCCTTATCCTCTTTTCTGCTAAACGTACATATTCCGCTTCTGTATCATAGCCTACATAATGCCTATCAGTTTTTAAGGCAGCAACACATGTTGAACCACTTCCACAAAATGGGTCTAAAATAACCTCATCTTTGAATGTGTATAACTGGATTAATCTGTAAGGAAGTTCAACAGGGAAAGGTGCAGGGTGACCTATTTTGCGTGCTGATTCTGCCGAGAATGTCCAAACACTCTTTGTAAATTCTAAAAAGTCTTCTCTATTGATTGTACTAATTTTCCCCGGTAACTTTTTTCTACTAAACGACTCTTTTGAGAAAATAAGTATGTACTCATGAATATCCCTAAGAACAGGATTGGCCGCCGACAGCCAAGTTCCCCATGCCGTAGAAGGGCTTGCACTGGAAGCCTTGTTCCAGATGATTTCACCACGCATCATGAAACCGATGTCGAGCATGTCTTGAATAATGTAGCTATGCAAAGGGATGTATGGTTTTCTGCCAAGATTGGCTAAATTCACACAGGCTCTCCCACCAGTAACAAGCTTTTTAAACACCTCAGTAAATATTTTTCTCAACAATTCTCTATATTCATGTAAAGTTAGGTTCTCATCATATTCTTTTGTGACATTATATGGCGGTGAGGTTACCATTAAATGGATACTATAATCTGGTATTTCATCCATGCTTTCACTGGATTTACAGAAAATCCTATCTAAATTAATAGATGGGAACTCGTTCTCAATATAACTAGACGGCTGGTTATTTGTTTGGCCGTCATAGAGTCTACTATTGTAGAACTTTGTTGAATCATGCCCAATTCGACCAGGAGAACCAAAAGAACTAGTCTCAGTTCCTTTTCTTCTTCCGTTATATCCAGCCATATTTATTCCTCATTCCAATAATCAACCCATCTTTTATAAGGACTATAATTTATTTCTGGTTTTTGCCAGTCTATTTCAATAACCCTGGTTTCTTTGTTTTGTATTAATGAAAGCAGAGCTTCTTTAGTAATCTCGGCGCCACGAGGATTGGTTCCTGGTTTTGGTAACTTGATATAACTTTCACCACCCAGTTTTTTTAGCAAACTACGCTGAATATCCACTGGTATGAAATAAAGCCCTCCTTTACCACCCCAAACAATCTGCACGAATAAAATATCACTTGAAGGATAGTAACTTCCCTGAAATCCTTTTGCAGTTTGGGCATCTACCGTCCAAACTAGCTTTACGCCACCGAAATTTTTACCTGTTTTCGTCTTGATGGAAATAGGTTGTCCAAACAGATTAACATCTACTTCAGCTTTAGTGATTGGAATATTTGTTTGTACATTGTTCTCACCAAACTTGTAAATAAGTAAGGAGGCTATGATGGTCTCACGAATAGAGCCTACCTGCATACCTATTTTCCCAGCCCTTGAGGATTCTAGTTCCGCCATCCTGAAAAGCCGCGGTAGTCGTTTTTTGATTCTGGCTATCAATGCTTCGTCTTTAAAGAGTTCGAATAAGTGGCTATTCATTGCCAACACCTCAGCCATGTTTTACCTATTCTACCACCCTAACCACCAAAATAAAAATACCCCCTTTACGAATACCCAAGGGAAGGGGGTCAGGGGGATAGGTTACTAAAAGACCTTAGAATATTAGAAGCTTCGGCAGCTTACCCCTTCAGCTTTTTAATCATCAGCGGCACGACCTGGAAGAGGTCGCCGACGATGCCGTAGTGAGCGACCTGAAAGATAGGGGCATCGGGGTTGTCATTGATAGCGACGATGACATCCGAGGTCTGCATACCGGCCAAGTGCTGGATAGCCCCGGAGATACCGCAGGCGATATATAGCCTGGGGCAAACGGTCTTGCCGGTCTGGCCCACCTGATGGCTGTAAGGAATCCACCCCTCGTCCACCGCCGCCCGCGAAGAGCCTAAAGCCGCCCCCATAACCTCCGCCAGCTCGGCGAGCAGCTTGAAGTTTTCGGCTTTACCCAGCCCTCTCCCCCCCGAGACGATAATGTCGGCGTCTTCGAGCTTGACCTTTTCCGTGATATCTTCAACGAAGCTGAGTAATTTTGTCCTGGCCGTGACGCCTTCTTTTTTAAAGTCGACTTTAATAATCTGCCCCTGCCGTTTATCGTCCGGTTTATTCTTTTTAAAGACACGAGGGCGCACGGTGGACATCTGGGGGCGTTTATTCGGGCAGATGATGGTGGCCATGATGTTACCGCCGAAAGTGGGGCGGGTCTGCAGGAGAAGCCTTTTTTCAGTATCGATATCCAGTCCGGTGCAGTCGGCGGTAAGCCCTGTATTTAAGATGGCCGCTACACGGGGGATGAAGGCGCGCCCCAGCGCGGTGGCGCCGGCAAGGACTACCTCCGGCTGATGTTCCTTAATCAACCCGACGAGCTTGTGCGTAAGGTAGTCCTCCTGGTTATCAGCAAGGTCAGGGCTGTCTACCAGATAGACTTTATCGGCGCCGTGGGCGATGAGACGGTCGATATCGGCGATATTGTGGCCGAGACATACCGCACAAAGCTCTGTCTGGAGCGTATCGGCAAGTTCCCTGCCTCTGGAAAGAAGCTCAAAGGAAACGTTTTTAAGGCTGCCGCGCCGCTGCTCGGCGAATACCCAGACACCGTGTGAGCCATCGCCGGCCGGCGCGGTTGCCGCGGGCACGTCAATAGTAATAGCCTCAAAGCTACAGGCGTCCCGGCAGGCACCGCAAAGGGTACAGCCCTCTTTTACCTGTATCTTGCCGTTGACGATGTCCATCAGGCCGAAGGGGCAGGCCGGTACACAGTTGCCGCAGCCTGTGCATTTTTCAAGGTCGAAGTTGATTCCCATTTTCCTTAATCAGCTTTTTTCTTCTTTTTATTATCTTCCAGTGTGATAGCTTTCCAGTTGCAGGCATCCACGCAGGCGCCGCAGGAAATGCAGCCTTCTTTTACCCGGCATTTCATATCTTCAAGTGAAAGTACGCCGACGGGACACAGGTATAGGCAGGCTCCGCAGCCGACGCATTTCATAGTATCTATTTTAACGCCCATTTAATTACTCCTCTCCCTCGATGGGAGAGGCAAGGGTGAGGGTGAAACTTATCTTTTTTTACCCCTCACCTTAATCCTCTCCCACAAGGGGAGAGGAAAGTTATTTGTTATCAACAACCATGATTGAAATAAATATAAATTTAAATTAAGCTCGCAGACTTGAGTTTATCAATCAGTTTATCGACCTGTCCCTCCAGAGTCCCGGTCAGTATCTCGGCCTGGCAGACTCTCTGCGGGAAGAATATCTTGATGACCTGAGTGGAAGAGCCGGCCAGCCCCACCATATTCTCTTTAACGCCCAGTTGTTTAATGCCCCAGGTGGCAATAGCGGCGCTTCTGGATTTCATAATGCCGCGTAAGGATGGGAGGCGGGGAACGTTAATCTCCTTGGCGACGGTGATGACGGCGGGCAGGGTGGCCTCGATGACCTCATGGCCTTCTTCTACCATCCGCCGGACACGTATGCAGCTATCCGATATCTCTTCTATCCGGCTGACATAGGCAACGAAAGGTACGCCCAGCATCTCCGCCAGTTCCGGGCCGACCTGCCCGGTATCGCCATCGATGGTCTGCCGTCCGCAGATGAGGATATCGTATTTTCCCAGTCTGGCAACAGCCCGGGAGAGCGTATAGGCGGTAGCCCAGGTATCAGCGCCGGCAAAGGCGCGGTCGCTCAGCAGGACGGCTTCGTCAGCGCCAAGAGAAATGGCCTCACGCAGCGCCGCCTCCGCCTGCGAGGGTCCCATGGTGATAACGGAGACCTTGCCGCCATGCTTCTCCTTGAGTCTTACCCCTTCCTCCAGGGCATAGGTATCGAAGGGGTTAATGATATTTTCGATGCCCTGCCGGATGAGGGTATTTGTCCGGGGGTCGATTTGAACCGCGGTGGTACCGGGCACCTGCTTCAGGCAGACGACAATATTCATGCCGTCCTGGCCTTCCTCTTGCGGAGGTTGACGGCAATGGCGTTTCTCAGAATCTGGTTGGTGCCTTCGTATATCTGGAGGATTTTAGCATCGCGCATCATTTTTTCGACAGGGTAGTCGCGCATATAGCCGGAGCCGCCGCAAATCTGGACAGCGTCCACGGTTACCTTCATGGCGGCATCGGAGGCGAAGACCTTAGCCATGGCCGATGCCTCGGTGACGTTCCGGGCGCCACTATCGACATACCTGGCGGCAGCGTAGACGAGGGCACGGGCAGCCTCGACCTGGATAGCCATGTCCGCCAGCATGTGCTGGACGACCGGCATGGTAATTAAGGGCTGGTCGAACTGTACCCGCTCCTGAGCGTAATCGGTCGCCGCTTCTAAAGCTCCCTGCGCCAGACCGACCGCCTGCGCCCCGATGCCCGGTCGGGAGCGGTCGAAAAGTCGCATCGCCTGGATAAAGCCCAGGCCCGGCTTGCCGAGGAGGTTTGCCTCCGGTACCAGACAGTTGCGGAAGACCAGCTCTCTCGTCGCCGAGGTGCGGATGCCCATTTTCTTTTCTTTCTTGCCGAAGGTAAAGCCCGGCGTGTCTTTCTCCACGATAATAGCGCTGGCGCCGCGGGCGCCCCTTGTTTTATCCGTCAGGACGATGACCGTGTATATCGCGGCTTCACCGCCGTTAGTGATGAACTGCTTGGTGCCGTTGAGAAGGTAGCCCCCCGCCACCTTTTCCGCCGTGGTCTTGATATTGCTGGCATCGCTGCCGGCGGTAGGCTCGGTGATGGCGAAGGCGGCCAGCTTCCTGCCGCTGGCGATATCGGGGAGGAACTTGCGTTTCTGCTCCTCGGTGCCGTACTCCATGAGGGTCATGCAGCCCAGGGCGCTGGCGGCATAGGTGACGGCCACTCCGCTGCATATCCGGCTCAGCTCTTCCACGACCAGGCAAAGTTCCAGGCAGCCGCCGCCCAGCCCGTCATATGCCTCCGGAATAAAGACGCGGAATATATCGGCGCTGGCAAGCTCTTTAACAATCCCCCAGGGGAACTCTTCTTTTTCATCGAGCTCTGCGCGGACGGGGAGGATTCTTTCCTCGGCGATGCGGCGGGCGAGGCCTTTGATAGTCTTCTGCTGTTCGGTTAAAAAGTAGTCCAATGTATCATTCCTCTCTTCGTCAGGCATTTTAACAAGGGGCTTATCAACCTCACCCCTTCAGGGTGAACCCCTGTATCCCCCTCTCCTTAAAAGGCGAGGGGGAAGATTTTTAAGAGGGGGTGAAACCCCCTCTTTTTATTACTCCCCCTTCGCTTGATAAGGGAAGGGGGTTTAAGGGGGATGGGTTAGTAAGCGCTACCCGTTTAAACGTGTTGGTAATAGTGATACCGCCTTATTATGTATATTTGCCGGTAACTGCCTGAGGTTAATCAAAATAAAAATCGAGTTTATAAATAAAGCTAAGATAAATTATAGGGAGTGCATGAATTTGAGTCAAGGCGAGGACTGATGGGGCTGTTTCCTGTTTCAAGGAATCCTCATCGAGGAGGCTACCTTCACCAGAGTAGCTTCATCCAGAGGGCCAATCAGCGTACCCTCCATTACGTAGTACATGGTGCCGTCATTCCAGCTCAATCCCAATCTGGTCGGACTCTTATCACCTACCGGGATAAACAATTTCTTCCCGGGATGGCCGCCTATATCCACTGGCTCTTCACCCGCACCCACACCCTGTATCTTATTCCGGCTCTGGGTTATCATAAAGAAGGGTTGATTCCCAATTGACCGCCCCTGGGTCTGCACAAACCACTGCAGAACATCGTATGGGAACTCAGTAGTCCGGGTAGAGGATAAACCAAAACCAATTTGATAGATATTAAATGCGCTTGAATTCGTGATAATCCGGGGAACGAAGCCCTCAGGAACAAAAGCGGGCATTGTAACCGGATATCCGGTTAACCGGGAGGCTTTTTCGACTGTATCAACAAAGGTAGAGCCTGTTTCTTTCAACTGCTGCTCCGCCTGTTCCAGGGTTAGCGGTGTTGATACTCTTTGGTCTGTCACTCCCGGAGCTGCGGTTGTCTCCGGCACTGTTGTTGTCTCTGGCACCTGTGATTGACATGCTGTTAATTGCGCTAAAGATAAGGCAACCAAAGAGATTGCCAAAAATCCTGAAAATACCCTCCCGGTTTTACCTGTATCTTTAGTAGACAAATCGGATATCATTCTAAGTAAATATTATTATCACTAACGCTCGGCCGCGTCAAGGAAAAATGAGCTAGGCCATGTCTTCCAGCCTTTTCATCACTTCGTCTACCGTATCTTCCGCGGTGGATGCCCCGGAGGTAACACCTATATGCTTTTTCCCCTTGAGCCAGGCCGGCTGGATATCATCGGCGGTCTCGATGAGGTGCGTCTCGGTGACCCGGGAACATAGCTCGGCGATGCGGTTGGTATTGGCGCTGGAACGCCCGCCCACGACCAGCATAAGGTCGGCCCGGTGCGCCAGCTCCAGGGCAGCCGCCTGCCTTTCCCGCAAGTCATGGCAGATGGTATCGATGATGTGTATCTCAGAATTCTTGGTAAGGGCCAGGTCAATTATCTTTTTAGCAAATTCCGCAAAATGGGCGGGCACCTGGGTGGTCTGGGAAAGAATGCCAAGCCGGCGCGGCAGAGGGTCAAGGGCAGCCACAGCTTTCTCATCGGTAGTAGCCAAGCCTTTACCTTGAGCCCAGCCCAGGATGCCTTTGACCTCGGGGTGGTCAGCGTCGCCATAGACAATCAAGAAAAATCCGGACTCCGCAAGCTTTTCGGCGGCGGCCTGGGCGCGGCGCACATCGTGACAGGTGGTACTGATAACGTCGATATGCCGGGCGCGAATCTTATCCTCCAGGTCAGGGCTGACGCCATGAGAGCTGGTGACCACGATATCGCCCTTGATATCTTCGATGCTATTAACCACCCTGACGCCGATTTCGGACAGCTTTTGCAGCACCTGCTGGTTGTGGACCACCGCCCCGAGGGTTTCCACGCCTGCGTGCTGCCTGCCTACGCCGCCGCGTTCACGAGCCACCTTTTCCAGGAGGTTGATAGCCTGCCTTACCCCGAAACAGAAGCCGGTCTTACTTGCCTTCTCTATCGTGGGCATTTTTACCTCCGGCATAAACTCCTCCGGCATAAACGCCGCGGTATTCCGGCGGCAGAAGGCCGGCGATTTTTCGCATAATTTCATTCGTTAGCTGGTTACGCTGGTCTCTGGTCAATTTACGGTCATGGGATGGGGGATAAAAGGGGTGGCCGATAGTGACCGTTATCCTGGCCCGGCGCCACAGGCAGCGAACTAAATGGTTGAATTTCTCGGTGCCGGTGATACTTAAAGGGAGGATGGGCACGCCCAATCGCAGGGCGATTAAAGCCACGCCGGGGAAAGCCTGTTGAAGCTGGGCATTACTGCTTCTCGTACCTTCGGGGAACATGATTAAGGATACGCCCTGCTTGAGCCATTGTTCCGCCTGCCGGATAGCATCTCTATCAAAGCCACCCCGCTTTACGGGGAAGGCGCCGAAGTTTTCTACCCAGTAGCGCGACCAGCCGTTATGCCATAGCTCCTCTTTAGCCATGATAACAGATTTAAGTTTAATGCTGGCGGCGACGACAGGGGGGTCGGCAAGGTGCAGGTGATTGCAGACGATGAGAACGGGGCCACTGGCCGGGACGTTTTCCCGCCCCTTTACCTCCCAGCTCCCGAACGGGAATACCATGATGCGTATTAAAACCCTGCCGAAATAATAGACCCAGTGCATTTGTTAGTAATTATATCTCGCATGAAGAAGATAAGACAAACTTTACTATATTTAAACCTCACCCCTTCAGGGTGAACCCCTGTGTTCCCCTCTCGAAGGGTAAACACCATATCATATGCGCCGGGCTTATCACCCTCCATTTCGAGAGGGATGTTGGCCGACAAATCAAAGTGATAATCGTCTCGGGATGTGTTGGGATGGATGGTTACATGCCCGGGCCGACCGATAAGGATGACCTCATGTCCGGTACGCGCCAGATGACCCCCCATGATACTGCCAATACCACCGGCTCCATAGATGATATAGCGCATATTCCCTCCCGTCTTTGTCGTTCGTGTGCCCAATGGTTTAATAAGCAATAGAAGCTAAATCCATCTTGTATCATAATTCCTTAATTTCGACGCTATTACCTTACCGTTTCCTACATATTTATCAAGTTCAGACCAGAATCTCTTGGAATGGTCGTGTATCCGGGTGTGAACAAGCTCATGTAATATCACGTAGTCAATCAATTCTTCAGGCAGGACAACCAGCTTCACGTTGAGGCTGATGTTGTTCTTATGGGAGCAACTCCCCCACCGGGTTTGTTGATTCCGTATGAATACTCGATTACTGGTAAATCCGTGCTTCTCGGCGAGTTGTTTGAGCCTGGTGGTTAATTTCTTCTTCGCTTCTACCCTGTCAATGGCCGCGAACGAGTTCGCCAGCGTCTTGTTTTGATTTTCATATTCTGCAATCCTGGCTAACTGCTTTCGAATCCACGGCTTTTTCGTATGGACAAATTCCAGGGCTGAATTGACGGATGTCCGGCCAGGAACGGCGACTCTCACTCCTTTTTGAGGCCGGATGGAAATGATAATTCTCCTGGCCCGAAAACTGTGTTCAAATAGCACCGGTCCGATGCCGTTCACGTTGATATTACGGGATTCTTTCATTTACGAATGATATTTTAAGGCGCCCGGTCAGGTAGAATTAATTATAATTATATGATATACCCGGAACATACCAGAATTGCAAATACATGAAACAAAATGGACTTTAGTTGGATACCTTATACCAAACTGCGGCTGCCTATCGTGGAAGCATCTGATTTCCAGCAGGCGTCACCAGTTATTGAGTTCTTGAAATGTCTTTTCGAAGTCCTTTCTTGACCTCTCTACAAGGTCCTTTGCCTCGCCGATAACTATCTCATATTCGTCGTTCTTGAAGGCTTTCATGGTCGCTTCAGCGACTTCAGATGGTAGAATTCCTCTGTATTCCTGTTCCGAAGCCCCGGTGGTGCCTTTTCCCAGTTCCGTGTCAACTGCAGGCGGCACTATTTCAAATACTTTTATAGACGTACCTTTCAATTGGTGCCTCAAGGATACACTGAACATATGGACTCCCGCCTTGGTAGCACAATAAACAGGCATGGCAGCTATCGGAACGAAACCCAGGCCCGAGGAAACGTTGACGATGGCTGCTTCTTTCTTCTCCAACAGCAACGGAGCGAAATACGCCGATAGGTGGATGGGAGCAGCAAAGTTAATCTGGACTTCGTCTTCGCCTCCGAACAACTCTACCGTCCCTTTCCTCAGGTCGATGGCCATTTGAATTCCAGCGTTGTTTACTAAGATGTTCAGGTCTTTGTAATTGTCTCTCACCCAATTGCAGAGGGATTCCCGGTCCTCCTTTTTGGAAAGGTCACATTGTCGCACCTGTATTTTAGATAGTTTCTCCCTGGCCTCTTCCAACCTGGCTTTACTTCTTCCACAAATCAATACCTTATTGCCAGCTTTAACGAAGGCTTCAGCTAAAGCGAAACCGATCCCCGTAGCTCCTCCGGTAATTAAAATGGTATTGCCGTTAGTTTTCATTGCTTACTCCGCTATCGAAGATTTATTTGTCTTAGTTATATCACAATGGCATGCTACCGCGCCAAATTAGAAGTGTCTGACATCGGCTCAACACAGAGTTTTGAGTGGTGTCACTATTGGGGGCAGGTCAGGAAGCCTCCCATTTGGGAGGCTTTTTCTTTTTGTTTCTATTGTGATTCCCCTCAGGGGGAGGGATGAAAATATAGCTCGTTCTTGAGATTTTACCTTATGACTTATTGTGTAGGGCGGCGAGGTTGAACAATAAGATGTTTTGTGACCCATGTTATTTTCTTGTTTTCTTTATAATGGCCATGACATGGGGATGATAATCTGCCGCAGTAACTGCACGGACATGGAATTATTACTCTCATAAGGCATTGACAAGGGCATTACTGTGGAGTATAAATGGATTGCCCTAACAAAAACTCCTCTGGCAACAAAATACTAACAATACTTTATCAAGATGATTACTGCAGGAACACTTAAAAAGCTTGAAGAAGCTAAGGTATTGAATGAGCAGTGGAGGAGAGAATATAATCAGTTGCGTCCGCACAGCGCCAGGAATAATCACCCATCAGCGCCTGAAGCTATTATGACAATGACTCTAACATAAGACCTGGTACAACTACCGGGGGCAGGTCACTATTTACGGAGAGAATTGTGCGCTTCTTGGATTTGGATTTGGATTTCTTCCTGAACAAAAACGCTTACTATAGCGCATGTGACAGCGGAAGGCTAGGTTCAGAGTATAAGCCATGGAGTGTCTCCAAGGTACGGCACTTTCTTGAGGATAGATGTGGCCTTTCACCAGATGCCCCGGTACAGGGGCGAACGGTAGAAAGTCATGATAGAGTACTCGACTTCTGGCGTACGCTCATTGAATCCGGTAGGCTCAGGATACCATTTGAAGTGATACATATAGATGCTCACCCCGACCTGTGGGTAGGGGGCGGGCTGTATCTGACATCAGAGTTTCTGCATATTGACTCGGAACGTGGGCTTGCGATGCTCAAGAGAAAACACATTCATTCAGGTAACTACTTGACTTTTGCCATTGCGTACGGATGGGTAGGCTCTCTTGTATGGGTTACTCTCCGCAAGCACTTGAAAAGTCCGCCCGAATGGGACGGTGATGCAAGGTCAATTTTAATACAACTCAAGAAGAGAAAAAGTGAAAGCTCTCCTATCCGAGACTTACCCACGATAGAAAGGGAACGCGGTGTTCATTTCAAGATATTACCCTGGTATAAGTTCAGAACAAGTGAAATATTTGACTACATTGCGTTGAGCAGGTCACCGAACTTTACTCCGCCTGAAAGTGACGGATTGGTCCCCATCATTGAAGGGTACATAAAACAAATATGATTCAACATTTTTTACGCTCTCATATGTTATTTGCGGATATATGTACTTACGTCCAGCGCCCTTGGCTACCGGCCACCTGCTCCCGAGGCTATTATACCGATACCTCTAATTTAAGAAGTGGTATCCTTTATGTGGGCAGGTCAAGGTTTGTCCTAATGAAGTTCCTGTGATTGGCATTTCATTCTACCTGGTAGACCCCAGACTGTGTAGCCTCAAGACACAACTGACCGGAATTAGAGTTGAGGACGACATGACAATAATGATGCTTCTCCGACACGAGGCTGGGCACACATTCAACTACGCGTACCGTCTCTATGACGAGCCAGAGTGGCGGAAGCTCTTCGGGCAATTTTCTTTGCCTTACGAAGAAGAATACAAGGTAGACACTTTTAGCACTCGGTTTGTCCATCATTTATCAGGATGGTATGCTCAGAGACATCCCGATGACGATTTTGCTGAAACCTTAGCTGTATGGCTCACTCCCTACTCTGATTGGCAGAAGGGATATGCCGGCACACTGGCTCTGGCTAAACTACTATATGTGGATAAGGTTGTAGCCAAGTATGGTGAAAAGCCGCCGGTAGTAACTGGCGGAAAGCTCGATGTGCCTGTGGAGGAGATGGTGATGACCCTTGGCGAATGGTACATGACGCCTCAGAAATACCTCGGTAACAGCATTACCCAACCCAGATTGTAGACGAGGACTTATGGAGATTCTTCCAAGCAGTAGCAGGAGAGTTTGTGGTGAACAGTTGTCCAGAATGTGTAATTAAGGTTACAATCGCCTGAAATGTTACTTCAGCCTTTTCGCCAGCACTACCTCTCTCTTGATTGTTGTGATTACATTCCGCACGGATAACGATTTATAACATACATAAAAAAATGACGGAATGTCAATTTACTCTCAAGCTAAAGACACCGCCTTCACTCTGCGAAGTCTTAACAAAACTCCATATACGCGTAATTTATCACGACTATTTAATCACACACATTTCACAGCTTTTAGAATTGTGTCTTTACCAGATTAATATTATTTACCTTCAATTTAGAAAAGTACAAGTTGATGTTGCATTTAAGAGGTATTTGCCTCTTTATACCTTCCACAAAAAAGTTTATAATCTACATCGTGAAGTTAAGACTTGCTTTAACAATAATCTTCCTGCTGTTTCTTATCGGGTGTAGCTGTCCAGCAACCGAACCGACGCCCCTCCCTGCCCCGGCACCGATACCACAACCTGAACCCGCCCCGACACCGGTGCCACAGCCAGAACCCGCCCCAACACCCCCAGGTCCTGACATGGAATACCAAAAGCAGTTAGGCAGGAAATTCTGCCCGGTAATCCACCTCAATGGGGAGACAGAGGCTAGAGAAAACTTTGAGCCTGACCCGGTACAGGTAATGGTCGACCTTTCGTTGTTACGGGATATAGGAAATCCGGCATTCTCACAGAAACCGACCATTCCCGACCTGATTCGCTGGTCACAAAGCGTCTACTACCTCGATATTGCTAATTTAGGTGTTAAAACGAACTCTATCGACGAATATGTAGCCGCTTATGACCCGATAAAAGCGAGATACCACCCCACCGTTTACGTCCGGGTTAAAGAAGGCACCGCCTCTACCGTAGTCCAGTACTGGCTCTTCTACTATTTCAACGATTGGCGTGACTTTCATGAGGGCGACTGGGAGTTGATTCAGCTTCATTTCCCGGGCTACACGGCCAAAGAACTGCTGGAGAGGGATGAGGCTCCTGTCTTCGCTGCCTACTCACAACATCAGGCTGGACAAACACTGTCCTGGAATGACATGCAGACCAAAGAAATGGTGATTTCCGGAACACACCCCACAGTCTACGTTGCCCACGGTTCGCATGCCAATTACTTTTCTCCGGGGCAATTCTGGTCAGGGCTTGATTTTGATGATACCGGCGTATCCATCTGGAGGGTAATTGAACCTGAGGAACTCGATGTCGTCTTACTGAATGAAGCGGGAAATAACGGTGCGGAGTGGTTGGATTTCCAGGGATACTGGGGCGAATACCTCAGTTTTTCTATCTCGATACTTGGCCTGAAATTTCAGCAACGCGGCCCGCCTGGCCCGCAATGGGGTGAGGAGGGAAAGATAAGTCAAAAATGGGAGCAGCCCGAGATATGGGCGGCCGGGCTTCCAAAATACCCAAAGCCGTTCTGGACAATCTTCTTTAAGATACCCGGCGACTGGTCGAAGCTGGGCATCTTCAGCCTGTTCAGCCCGGCCAACCTCCATGTCTATGATGCGATGGGCAGGCATGTGGGACTT
The DNA here is from genome assembly GCA_041489355.1 of Dehalococcoidia bacterium. Classification (GTDB taxonomy): domain Bacteria; phylum Chloroflexota; class Dehalococcoidia; order Dehalococcoidales; family RBG-16-60-22; genus JBGPRB01. The sequence goes on along the minus strand of JBGPRB010000008.1, from coordinate 4,380 downwards.
GATGAAAAGGGCATGCCGGAGGAAGAAATCCCGGGGGCTATTTACATTACCCCGGAAGGCACTGACTACAAGACAATCCTTATCCCTGATGCCGATTTAACCAATGAGTACCGGATAGAGGTAGATGGCACTGGTTCCGGCGTTATGGATTTAAAGGCTCAGGTGCCGGATGCCGAGCGTAAAGTAAAGAGATTTCTGGAATATGTGAATGTCCCTGTATCAGCGACAATGACCGCAAAGGCCAGCATAAAGCCGCAAGAAATACCCATGTTGGCCGTACCAAGAAGGCCTACCGAAACGATACGTGATATGACCACCGTGCTGGAGATAGACAGTGAAGGTGATGGTATCTTCGAACTTCAAGGGGCGCCAGGCAACTTTGCGAAGGTTAGTAATGACAGTTCTAAGCTCTGGTGGGAAGAATTGAAAAAGCCGTTCAGTCTTGATACCTCGGCTTATCCCGCTTTTCTCCGGGGTGCGTGGGCTTCGAGGATTGATGAAGCACGCAGCTACTTAATAAACGCGGAAACTCTGCGGAGAAATGGCTTTGACACCATCATGCTCGGGATTGATATTGTCTTTGACCCGGTAACCGGCGAGCCAGAAACTCTGGGCGATAACGCTTTTATCTTCTACTTACAGGCACTGAAAAAAGCGGGGTTCAGAATCATTCTTATGCCCAATCCGATGCACGCGAATTTAGATATGGGTAAGGGATATGCCTGGGACGAATCGGACAACAATATTGCATATCTACGAAACTACGAATTGATAAAGAAATTTGACCCGGTGGTTATCAAATGGGCCAAGATTGCCCAGGAATATCGAGTTGATGGCTTTGCTCCGCTTAATGAGCCATATAATCTAATTAGAGATTACCGTGACGCCTCAAAGTGGCTGCAAGAGATTCTACCTCAAATCAAAAAAGTATATACCGGTAAGGTGATGGCCGTCGATACCATGTACGATCTAGGTAAGGAAATGAGCATGCCCTATCCCTATGACTACAGCGGCTACGACCTGATTATAGGCGGGCCGCCAGCCGGCAGGAAAGATATCGCCAACTGGGAAGAAATGATAAACGTGTATATCAATAAGGGTATAGAGTACGTTCGGCAGTATAAGATGGAAGGTTTTGGGCTTTACGAGTGGGGAGGTTATACCGGAGGAGTCTGGTATGAAGATGCACAGTTGTCTAAACTTGACCAGATTTTAACTCAAGAGCAGGCGCAACAAATTCTTGATGCTGGCATAAGGCAGGCAGACGGTAAAGTCGTCGCCAGCTTACCACGAATATCAATCGGCTGGATTGACTTCGGTACGCCGGCATTCCAATCGCTTGCCGGATGGTACAGCCGCCTTGGCAAGCCGATAAAACCATTGGAGGATAAGAAATGGACTTATGATGAGCTGGTTGAAATCGAGAGGAAACTAGCCGGTGATGACTACCAAAATATTTTTCAGCTTGAAAGTAAGGCAACAAACGACATAGAAAGCAAATGACCAGCCCAACCGATTGACCTGCCTACCAGAAAACCAGTCCAATCAAACGGTGTCTGAGAATGAGAAAATGAGCGGGTCACAATCCGCTATTTTGTTAAATAGTAATAGCATAATTTTTTCAATAGTGGCCACTACTGGCAATTGACGTTACGATAAAAACACAGACATCCCGATGTTGGTCTAATGGTAGTGGTGTTCACTTAAGATTCTCCCTAACACCACCTCCCTTTCAATTGTTGTGATTACATTCCACACGCCCAGGGGTTTATAACGTATATAACGAAATGACGAATTGTGAAAAAAGCAATGTTCCAAGCTGGATAACTGGTTAGCCCACGTTTCTGGTGGAGATGGGGGAGGCTCCGTCTTACAATATCCATATTCTGGATTTAGTGGTATGGTAGCAAAGAGAGGTGAATAGGATGGTTTTGGCTTGATTTCGGTTATTTGTTTACCATCGAGTGTAATCTGTGAGAATACTTCCAGTATGAAAGACTCCCTTTGTTCATCAGTTACGCCAGAGTGGGACCAGAGAGTTGTCATATTTTTGAGTAATTCTGCTGCCCTTTCGAGATTCGGTAAATTCCTGGGTTGAGGTGGCGGTGATAGTAGCTTCATTTGCCGTTCCAAGTCAAGACGTTCCTGCCGATAAGCATCGTCGGAGAGATCACCCCATTTATGCTGTTTGCGAATATTTTCCAGTGCCTTTTGGAGACGCGGTATTTCATTACCGTCAAGCTGGCGTTCGTCTTCACGCTGGGTCGCTGCAAAAATCATAGCCTTCCAGGTATCCGGCAATACCAGATATGGGAGGACTCGATCCTGAAACTGACAACTCATGGCTTCGACGGATTGAGATCGAGGCCAGACATTACAGTTACGACCCGCATTCTGGCGCTCGTGGGATAACCTCAGTTTAGCATTGCCAGATTGGTAAACAGTCTCACCATAATATGGTTGATGACATCTTCCGCACCGCAATACTTTGGAGTATATAAAATGCCTGGCAGGACCCCTTGGTTGCCCCCGGGTAGAAACTCGTCGTTCACTCTTAACCTGTTGGCAGCGTAACCATAACTCTCGAACTTCCGGACTAACTTCGTGTTTGCCATCGACAATCTTCTCATCCGGCAAACCCTTATGATAGATAACTTTCCCCTCATAGAATCGGTTATGGAGAATATCCATGATCGAGTGCCCTGTAAACGGTTTACCATAGCGAGTCCTGTAGGGCAGACTATTTAGGTGATCGGCCACCTCGTGTAGTGAAAATCTGCCTGAAGCATAGTCTCGGAGAACTGTAAGAAGGGCCGGCATAGTCACTGGATCTGGGACTTTGCGTTCTGGCTGCCCTGATTTCAACTCACTCTTATAACCCAGTGGGGCAGGACCGACGTGAAGCTTATCATCTTCGACTTTCCGCTCCAAGCCCTCGGAGACGTATCTGGAGAGTGTACGGCTGTATTGTTCGTCAAGGGTCTCGTTAATACGCTCACTCAAAAAGTCCCGGTCGCTGCCGGAGATAATTCCCTGACTGACAAAGATTATGGTTTTGCCTAATTGGGTAAGTTCCTCTTTGTATCGAATGCATTCCTTTTGGTTGCGTCCAAAGCGCGATGTATGGTCTACCAAGAGCACATCAAACAAATCCAATCTGGCATCTTCCAGAACTTGCTGGAATTCATAGCGTTTAATAGCACTGCGACCGCTCACGAATTCGGTGTACCAGCGGTTACCTAAAATAAGTCCATAACTCTGTGCAAACCGCTCTTCATTGTGGCGCTGGATATCCGGGCCAAAACCATCAGCCTGATCAGGTTTCGAATCTCGAATATAACCCTCAGCGCGAAGCCCTTTTAGATCTTCGAAGGTTTTAACATTGTTTACATTTCTAACTTTAGTCTTGGTGGTCATTGTTTTCCCCTTTAACTGCATTTTCGGAAACATTTAGTCTATCGGTGACGCCGATGATTGTCAACGGTTTTGGGGGTTCGATTTTGCGGTTATCGTGCTGAGGCATACCGTGTTCCTGTTCCCAGGCCAAGGCTGATCGGATCATGTCCGCAATTATAACCGCCAACCTATCCATTGTTATGATTGAGCCCCCAATGTGTTTACCACTTGAAATCCACCCTCTGTTGAATCAGTAACGATTCATCCGCACTGACGGTCTTCAGGTAACGTAGGGTCATTTGCGCACTCTTATGCCTCAACTGGTCTTGCACAGCTTTCGGATTCCCCGTCTGCCGCAGACGTTCAATGGCGCCGCTGTGTCTCAAAATATGGACAGCGCCAACCCGGTCATTTTCTCTGGTAGGACGACGAATGCCGGCACGGTCGAAGGCGTCACATACAATACGGAAGCATTGGCTCCGGCTTATGGGAAATATCCGGTCCGTTTCTGCGATTTTAAACCGGTAGCAGTAGCTTTGAATTTCCGCGGCGAGGCTGGCGGATATAGCGACCTTACCTGGCTTCGTCCCCTTACCCATGATACTGACAGCCCACCCACCACTGTCCCTGGCAATGTCACAGGGCTGGACGCCGATACCCTCGGAGCACCGGAGCACACTATCGTAAAGGAATTTAATCAATAAGGCATTACGTTCGCCGTGCCGTTTCTGCTGGCCGGCAACCGTTACAATCAAACGAATATCCGCGGGTGAAATGTGCGGTACGTAATCGGCAGCAGCATCTTCAGCCCGTCGAATTGCGGACACTTGATTAGTTTTGTTGCGTAATGCGGTATTGTCCCCTCTTACAGTCAAAGCTGTCTCATTCTTGCCGTCTGCCATTTAATCCCCTGTTTTTCAACAAAGTCATATCTTTTGTTGCATTTTTATTTAACACTTCTGAATGTGTCAACCCATTTGTTTT
>JBGPRB010000007.1:0-30084 GCA_041489355.1 Dehalococcoidia bacterium | reverse complement strand
AGGCAAATGTCAACGTAACTTTTCCTACCTTTTCCCCCCGATTTTATACTTTTCTCTTACTATTCGCAACGTTCATTTTAAATCAAATAAAGGTTAGAGTCAATAACAAAGGCATGGTTCTAACCCTTTTCTTACGAAGCTCCTACGTTATTCTTACCGACTGCTCAAATTGTTTTGTCTGTTGATAATTGTTTTCAAACTGGCATAATTGGCTGTTACTATTGTAAAACACATGTAATACCCCTGGATTATGTATCCCCGGGCAGGATGTTGTTTGCATATTCTAACCGTTTTCTGACTTGTCTCCGACATTGTTCTAACTGCACTATACTATGATGTTGGTGGTCGATTGTTACCATTGTTAAAATTCCATACACAAAGGATGCGAGAATGGTCCTGCGTGGTACAACAACCCAAAAAGCAGGCAGAGTTCTGGTAATCAATGCTGACCCGGAGATAATCCGCATCCTAGAAGTGAATCTGGCACACGCCAACTTAGAAGTAGTCTCAGCCCAAAGCGGCGCAGAAGCACTAAGCAAGATTCAAACCGATAAATCAGACATAATTATTCTCGAACCATCCCTCCCCGATATGGACTGTACAGAAATTTTCCGTAAAATTAAGGAATTACCTCAGACGAGTCGCATCCCGATAATTATTATCAGTGCCAAACCCCGCAAAATATGCAAAATAGCCAATGCCGAGGATATTGCCATCCGCTATATTACCAAGCCCTTTGATCCTAAAGAGGTTGTTGCTTTAGTCCAGGGGTACCTGATGCATAAAGAACGGATGGTAAATATCAATCCACTAACTGGATTGCCGAACCAGATCCAGGTGAATAATGAGATTGCTAAATTGATACGGCAAAAAAATACATTTGCTGCCATTTATATTGCCATGCATGACTTTAAGGCCATTAATAAGACATATGGCTATGACCAAGGCGACCGGGTTATCCAACTCCTGGCTGACATCGTGTCTGAAGCAGTCCGCTTGTTTGGTAATCCGGACGACCTCGCGGGGCATGTTAATGGCGATAAATTTGTAGTGGTCAGTACACCATATAAAGCCAGAACTCTATGCCGGAGAATCATTGCCGATTTTAACAGGCGTATTAAGGCTCTTTACACTGATGAGCACCTGCAAATGGGCCATGCCGCCTATGAAAGTCCGTCTGATAGTAAGGAACAGACTCCCATCATGAGCATTCACCTTGCCGTAGTTACTAATCAGAAACGCACATTTAACCATCATCTTGAGGTCAGCGAAACTGCTTCGGAACAAATCGAATACCTGAGACGTTCCACGGAAAGCAACTGCTATTTTGATGTCAAAGCAAATGGGATTGAGCTACCTCTAACATTGGCTCGTAGAGATACAACGCATATAAATAAGGAAGAGCTTAAAGCCCTGCAAGGAGTGCTGGCCTGGTTCGATTTTCTTATCGGAGAGCTTGATATCCCCGTAACCGAAATAAAAAATCGCCTTCACTCATTAGAATACATAAAAGCTGAGAATCTCAGCCAGGAACAACAGGATAGCTTAAAGGCGCTTCAAGAAAATTATAGCCATTTGACACGAGTCATAGAAGGAATCGCTAATGTGGCCAGGTCTGAGGAGCTCAGGGCTGGTGCTTTCTTCGATGAAGTGGATATTGGGCATACTCTAAGTTGGGTAATGGAGCAGGTGGAGAAACTTGCGGAACAGAAGGGAATAAAGGCCGAAATCGAAGTTGCCGGGAACGTCGGTCGAATCATTGGAGATAAAAAGAGCCTCACCCAAAGTTTACTCTATATATTAAGGAGTGAAATTCACTCTTCTCCAACTGAAAGTCGTCTTCATATACGCGTAACTGAGAAAAACGAAGAGTCCATCAATATTGAAATCACCAGCCCGAATCATTATTTCTCCACAAGGGCATTGAATCCGCTTCTTCAAGGTCAACCTGACATTTCGCAACAAGAAATACTCAAGAATGAACTGTACCCTGTCGGAATTCTGGTGCGGGGCCTGGGTGGAAAATTGGACGTTGCAAGCGAGAAGCAAAAGGGAACTATTTATACACTTACGATACCGAAAAAATGGCAGAGCTGGATGCAGGAGGTCGATACCCTGCAGCTTGCAATGGAGATAAGCCGAAAGGAAGCGCGGGATGCACTCAAGAATATACAACGAATAGTATCATCACTCGTGGAGCAGGTACCACCGGCATTGAAAGATGCCTACGAAAGACTCGGTAGTAAAGTCCAGGAGCTGGGAGTTCTCTGCAACCGGTCACTATTCCTGGCCGATGACCTCAGTAATAGACTGGAAGCTCAACAGGACCGGTTACTGCAACAGGAAGTAGAGCAACTCACAACACTAGAGGCCATATTAACCATTTGCCGGGAGATTGCCAAATCTATGCATGTTGGAAATATCTTCGACCTGGAGAGTGCCAGACGGGTGGCCGAGTACGCTTTGTCCATTGCCGGTGAATTCAAGCTATCTGAAAGTGACCGCCAGGCGCTCCGCTACGCTGCCCTGTTTAAAGACCTGGGATTGGCGTTATCTCCCAAGGACATGGTGGAGCAAAAGGTGGCAACTACTCTTGAAGAAGCGATGGCCATTAGAGTTCGCTATGACCTGGTGTGGAAGACGCTATCAACCATTCGTTTCCTCATAACTGCCCTGGATTTTGTCCTGTACAGATACGAAAGGTATGACGGTACAGGCGGACGCTTCGGTGTTAAAGGCACGGACATTCCGCTGGGGTCGAGAATCCTCGCCATTGCCGATACCTTTGACTCCATAACCTCAGGCCGATCACCACAGGGTAAATTAACCCTAAAGATGGCTATGCAGAAAATTGTTGAAGACTCGGGACTGCGTTTCGATCCCCATGTAGTCGGTGCCTTTTTAATGTTGTGGAAGAGAAAGGAACTGAACACGGTACCAAGTGAATCTTCTTTCAAGGAGTAAATTGTAATAAGTTCTAACCTAAGATTAACCGTTATATAACACGGTTCTAACCGACCAAGATTACAATTAAATAATAATGAGGGTTGTAAATATTGGCCCTTAACCATGGTGATAATCCCGAATATATCATAACTAGAGGGTTATGAGGAGCTACTAAGGAGAACAAAAATGGTAATTGAAACCAGACCACCGGTCAAAAGAGAGATTGAATTGAGAGAAGTGAAGAAAGCAGTCGTGGCTCTGGTAGGCTTGGGGTATGTAGGACTACCACTGGCTAATGCTTTTTCACGTAAAAATAGGGTAATCGGTTACGACATGAAAACCGATCTGGTAAGAAAAATGAACTCCGAGCATAAATACAATTTCGTGGCGACTACAGACCCCAAGGCGCTAAGAGAAGCCGACTTTATTATCATTGCCGTACCGACTCCCGTAAACGAGTTTAAGGAACCAGACCTATCTCCCGTTATCAATGCCAGCCGTACGGTCAGCCAGTATATGAAACCTGGTTGCACTATAATTCTGGAATCAACTGTCTATCCCGGTGTGACGGAAGAAATCGTCAAGCCGATTCTCGAGGAGACCGGGAAAAAGTGTGGCCAGGACTTTAAAATAGCCTATTGTCCCGAGAGAATTAACCCGGGAGATAATGAACACGGAATAGACAATGTCGTCAAAGTTGTAAGCGGCATGGATGAGGAGACCGCGGAAGCTGTTGCCGCACTGTACGCCACAATCTGTGGCAGTGTTTTTAAGGCAAAGAATATTAAAACAGCCGAAGCTGCTAAGGTTATTGAGAATGTCCAGAGAGACCTGAACATCGCTTTGACTAATGAATTAAGTCTTATCTTTGAGCGTCTGGGAATAAAGACCAGTGACGTTATGGATGCAGCCAGTACTAAGTGGAACTTTCATCGTTATATGCCAGGTATGGTCGGCGGCCATTGTATTCCGGTTGACCCCTATTACCTGGTGCGTAAAGCTAAAGAACTGGGCTACGAAGCCAGGGTAATCCTGGCTGGCAGAAGTGTTAATGATTATATGCCGGTGCATATCTCCCAGATGATTATAAAGGGATTGAATGAAATGAATAAGGTCATCAATGGGTCTAAGGTCCTCTTAATGGGATTGACCTATAAGGAGAATGTCCCGGATACCCGAGAAACACCAGTCAAAGAGATGATTAAAGAGCTTAAAAAATACAAGGTCGAGCTTCTCGGCTTTGACCCCGTGCTCAATGGCCAGGTAGCTGAATTCGATGTCAAGGGGGTAACTGACCTGAGAAGTCTGAAGGATATTGACTGCCTTGTCCTCTGCGTCGGTCACCAGGCCTTCCGTCAGTATAGCTTGAGTGATTTAAAGGCAATCACGAGTCCTAATCCCGTATTAATCGATGTGCGCGGATTCTTCAAGGCCGCCGAAGCGGAAAAAATGGGTTTCTACTATAAGACTTTATAGGAAGCCTTTAGCCAGTCACACAGCCCCATCTTACGAGATGGGGCTGTTCATTTTTTGGATGTGATATGGAATGGACCCAAATATTCGTATTCTCCACAGCGAGGATGAGAACCACTGCATTCTAAAAGGGGCTTTGCTTCTATAGGAACTAAGCTTCTCATGTTGCTCGGAGCGGAGCTGGTCGACCCGATTATGGCCGTGATGTGCTGTGCTTCCGCGATATCACAAAGTAGCCCAATAGCCCAACAACGATAATGCAGGCAGCAATAATACCACCGATGAGCCCCCAGTTAGTGGGCGGCTGGACTGGTAGTGTTCCTGCTGGTTTTACTGGTGTGGGTGTTGGTGTGGGCGTGCGTGCTGGTGTTGGTGTGGGTGCTGGTGCAGGCTTAGGTACTGGAACAGGTTCAGAGGTGTTTGCTGGCTTCGGTACAGATACTGCCGATGGCTCCGTCTCGGTCACAGGCACCACCGCCTTGAACGTACTGGTCATGTTTGCTATCGTAATATTATAGCTGCCCGCTTTCACAGGCGTATATGTGAAGGTCACTTCCTGACTGGTCCTTCCCGCCAGTGTTATCTGTCTGGTTTCTATCCTGATTCCATTGACCAGCAGAATTACCTCGTAGCTCCCCTTCAGGTCTCCAGCGTTGGCTACCTTAACGGTTATGACCGCTTTGTCCGCAGGCCTCATCTCTGACGGAACTACGCTCAGGTCACTTAGAACGAAGCTGGCGGGAAGAGTTTTTGCCATTATAGCATATGTGGAAAAATGACTGATTAATGTTGTGATGGTGTCTTCCTCTTTATTTACGGTGCTATTCACGGGAACCCATTCCAGCTTGTTCTCATCCCAGTAGGCAATAAACAGGCTGTCTTCCGAAATTCCTTCAGGAATTAAGGAAATATCAAATTTTATGGTCAGAGTTACTGGCGGGTCAAAGGTGGCACCAGCCGGCCCCATGTCATAAGCAGCGCTGATGAGTTCTTCGTATTCCTGAGGTGTATTCGTTTCCTTTAAAGTAGTCACAACAATACTGCTCAGGAATGCGCCACCCTTATTCTTGGCAACGGTACGAATCGGTATCTCCAATAGTAGCTTGCTATCTGCACTTAGTGCTTCTATGTTGTCCCATACCGTGCCATCCTGCCCGATACTACTCATAAGACCAAAGATGCGCTTTTCATCGGTTCCACCACCACCTCCACCACCCCCACCTCCGCCTCCGCCTCCTCCGCTGTCCGGGGGGATGGTAATTATAGCAACCTGCACCGTACCGCCTGTCCATGTCGCCGGGATTTCTTGTTCATTCTCAGGTGTTCCGGGGTCATTTGGATGGATATTCCCCAATATGCCATTACTCAGGTTTATGGCACTGCTGGTGCCGGCGGCACCGACCACATGGAAATGGATTTCAGCCAGGTAGCCCGAACCGGTTACGCCCGGCGTCCCCGGGACATTGTTGATAACCCTAATCGTCCCTTGAGTACCTGGGTTAGGGGGATAAAAACCCCACTGTGATACTGGAATCGTCGTCCCCCCAATCAGACCACCGGTAACACCCGTTACCTCGATTATGGCGGGGTTATAGGTAATATCGTAGTTGCCGGCGTCAAAATCGGTTACGGCGTCCACGTTAATCCTGACGGTAAAATCGCTGCCCTGGGCTTGAGGTGTAGTCGGCACATCAATGCTTACCGTTACATCAGCGGCAGCAACCGGAGTTGAAAATCCCAGGAGCATATATACCAGGATAAAAACCAGAATGGCATTAAAAATACGCATATATTTCATAAAAATACCCCATGTAAAACAATATCCATCATCTTTAAAAGATTATTGATAAGCGCCCGGTGTTCAATTTATTCTCCCATCATCGTTTAGAGCCACAACACAGGCGCCCTGGATAAATAATCTACTCGAATGTTTTTTCTGTTCTCCTAGCCCTACGGACCTAGAATAATCAACTCTGTAGCGGTGATATCTAACGCGTTCCAGTCTCCATCCTCATTCGCATCTGCCCAGGTAGTTTCGATATAACCGGCATCCCCCATAATGACATGTTCGATGTAGGTTATGTCCAAAGCGTTAACCAAGCCGCTCTTATCGGCGTCGCCGAGCTTGTAGACGGTAACGGTAACCGTGGCGTCATCGGTATTGCCCAGGTCATCGGTCACCGTCAGGGTAACGTTATAAGGGTCAGAATCGGTGTAGCTGTGGGTGGGGTTAGCCTGGTCGCTTGTTTCGGTGTCTCCGAAGTCCCAGGCGTAGGTGTAACCGGTTTTACCGCCAGCGGTTGCCCCGGAGTTGAAAGTAATATTTTCTCCGACCACAGCTTCATTAATATCGGCGGAGAAACCGGCAACCAGAGCGGGATAAACGGTGACATAATCAACCTTGGTCTCGGTATCGCTACCATCAAAGGTATCGGTCACGGTAAGCGCCACAGTGTAGCTTCCCGGAGCGGCGTAGCTGTGGGTGGGGTTAGCCTCGGTGCTGGTCCCGGTGTCCCCGAAGCTCCAAGCATAGGTGTAGCTGCCCGAACCGCCGGCGATGTTCGCGGTGAAGGCCACATCCTGGTTGACCAGGACCTCCCTGGGGGAGGCGGAAAAATCAGTTGTCACGGCAGCTATTACTTCTACCGAACCGTCTGCCCATGTCGCTGGAATCTGCAGGGCGTCCTTATCTCCGAGGATACCATTGTCCAGGGAAATCGCGCTACTGGTGCCGGTGGCACCGACCACATGGAAGTGTATTTCCGCCAGGTAGCCTGAGCCGGTCACTCCAGGGGTCCCAGGGACGTTATTGATAACCCTTATGGTACCCTGCGAGGGATAATACCCCCACGATGATACCGGAATCGTTGTCCCTCCAATCAGGCCATCCGTAACATCTGTTACCTCGATTACGGCGGGGTTATAGGTGATATCGTATTGTGCGACATCAAAATCGGTTACGGCGTCCACGTTAATCGTAACGGTAAAATTACTGCTTTCAGGCACTTGCGCTGACACCCCGATGCTCACCGCATTATCAGCGGCAACAGGGGAAGCCGGCACCACCAGCAAGCTTAACAAACCCAGCATTACGATTAGCCGCAAGATCATTTTTCTGGTTTTCATGGTGTTTCACCTCCAAAATTTTTCAAGAACTAAATAATGATTCCTTCTATCTCTGTTATATCCAGAGCGTTGACGAAGGTGTCTCCGTTGGCATCTGCGTCCGCAGTGGGTGAATCAAGCCCTAAAATTATCCGCTCCGTACCGGTGATATCAAGGGCGTCCACGACGCAATCATTATTGGCATCTCCAGGTATAGAGCCGTATATGCTAAAGACAGCATCGCTCTCGTCTTGCCCCCAGTTCCCGGCGGCATCGCTGGCCTCTACTTTAACCAGGCAGGTCGCCGATGCAGGCGTGGAAACAGTCCAGGAATAGATGCCGTCGTTGGCTTGGCCTGTGGCTATATCAGTATAGGAAGCACCGTTATCCGTGGAATAGGATATATTACAGGAAGCTACGCCGACATCATCTGTCGCTGTCCAGGTTACGTCATACTGGCAATCCACCTTACGCTTCTCACCGCCGTTCGGTGAGATGACGGTTACCGATGGCGGTTGGGTGTCCGCCGGGGGGTTGTCAGTGCCTTCCCAACCTGCCAGCCGGGCGAATAACCACCAGGCGGCGTAGGCTTTGAGATTGCCATTTAAAGGCTTGGTATGCTGGGGATTGCAACTATACCAATCAACATTCTGGGGGTGGGAGTCTTGCCATGCTGTTGCCCAGTTGCCGGTCGGCGGGGTTTCTTTTTTGGCGTCTGCATAGTAGTTGCAAGCTTCATCGGCAAATGGATAATAATTGCCATCCGGGTCCCAGGCCTCGATGTCCGCGAAGTCGTATAGAATTTTACCGTTGGCAATACAGTAATCACGAATCACCTGGTTGGCGGCCAGGATATCCTCATAAATATATGACGTTCCATATTGGGCATAATCATGGGAAACGCTGAGGGTGCCGGTCATGTAAACGAACTTGACATTGGGATAATCTGCTTCCAGTTGACTCATGGGGGTCAGGTATTCACTGTAAATTGTATCGGCTCTATATTTTGTGTCTACCTCCCGGCACCATGACCACATGATAACATTCACATCCGAATGATTATCTGAATTCAGATATTCATGTGTCTCGTCCACGAACTGTGGGTACAGGCCGCAGGTACCCTGCAGGAATTTCAGCTCAGGAGGATAAGGATCATAATAATAACTTTCGTCCAGGTCCAGCGCCCCGTCTGTGCCACCGTTATTATAGGCAAAGATATCTTCGGGCAGGTCGAGGCCTTTGCCTCCATTATTGGCGAATTCCACCAGTTGCTTCATGCTGGCGATCAACTGGCTGCCGTGGGAAGTATGACCGTAACCGATATGAAGGCTGGCTTTAGCGGCTTCAATCGCCGCCTGGGGGATTTGAGTGATGTTGGTACTGGTGTGGTTAATGATTATAGCCGCGTCATCGCCCGCGGCTTTACCGGTCTCAAATAGGGGAAGCATACTTCCGACAAGAAGCGATGCTACCAGAACCCTTAATATCACCTCTTTAAATATCTTCATTATTGCCACAACTTAACACCATGTATTTTGTGTTCTTAGCTTCAATTTTAAGAAAATATCACTCCTATTTTAGCCTTACAATCTTACCTTATATCTCATAAGTTAGAAGATAGTAGGAATTCGGTTAAAATATGGGCGAAATCCAGGATATCTTGAGGCTAAATTGATATAGCGACCTATTTCATATATTGACTTGGTATCAATATAGACCTTACAATTTAATAGTATGAACGTCAGGCTTATGAGGTCTTTAAATGTGCTGGAGGCATAATATGTTTATGAAAGTAACAACCAGTGTATTTCTCTTATTATTGCTCGCTGTAAACGCCATTTCCTGTGGACCGACACCTGAAACCGGTTCATCAGATACGGCGGTGCCTCCGGCTACAGTCACGCCCTTACCAACCGCGGTCGTCCGGCCCTCAGGGGCTGTAATTATCGACCATAGATGCACCAGCCTCGAACTGGTTCCTTCTCAATGGATTGAACAGGCTAAGTCCAGTATCAGGGTCTGGTACGGTTATACCTCTCATGGTGGGCAAATAACTACCGGCATGAAGAATTTACAGTCGCATTATGGCCGTCTTTATAGTTTTAATAAAAATGGCTCGAGCGGAGCTCTTTCTTATCAGGAGGTTTCGGCTGACCTCGGAACGAACGGTAATCTTACCTGGGAGAACATGACCCGTAAACAACTAGTACAGACAGACAATAATCGAAATGTCGTCATCTGGTCCTGGTGCGGAGGTGTTTCCGGTAATTCTAAAGAAGGGATTGATGTTTATCTGAGCGCTATGAACCAGCTCGAAACTGACTTCCCTAATGTTTTATTTGTCTATATGACAGGTCATCTGGACGGCACCGGGGAGTCAGGTAACCTGAATATTCGGAACAACCAGATTAGAGATTATTGTAGCGCTAATAACAAAGTGCTTTTTGACTTTGCGGATATCGAAAGCTATGATCCGGATGGTAAGTATTTACTTGACCTTAACGCAGATGATGGCTGTGATTATAATAGCGGCAACTGGGCCAAAGAATGGTGCGCTAAAAATCACGGTTCTGACCTGTGCTGGTCATGTTCCTGCGCCCATTCTCAACCTTTAAATTGTAACCTTAAAGGAAGGGCATTCTGGTGGATGCTGGCACGGATAACCGGTTGGGAAGGACGCTAAGTCTGGCCGTACTTGAGGAACGCGAGCAGGTTTCTTCTACGTGCCAGTTGCCACCCAAACCAGGTGATTATTATCATACCCGCGATTTCAGGTATCAGTATCCATGGGTTAGCCGACAAATGGTGCAATACACTCATTATCCAGGACCAGATAGAAACCGGGTGCTGCCCAAAAGAGAAACCATATAGTGGCCAGAGGAGGGTATGGGGACTCATCCACATCCCGTCCAGAATGAGATGGGTAAAAGTGCCGAAGGCAAGGACCAGCAGCCAGGTTTTGTGACGGGCCCTGTAGAGTAGCAGACCTCCAGCGGTGATAATGATGAGGAAGAGTAAAGTATGGGAGAATATGCGGCCGTTGCTGAAAATCTCCCTGAAGAAAAAACGCCCGATCGGTTTATCAATGATGTCAGGTAGAAGCGAACTGAGGAGTAAAACCCTTATATCTATGATGCCGGCTAAAGACGCAAGCCATGCTACCGGGCCCATGGAGGGACTATTTTGAGAATCGGATAACCCGGGTGGGGCCTGGAGCACCTCTGTATTTTCTTTTCTTCTGGCGGTCGGTCCGTAATTTTTAGCGAAAGCACCGGCTATCAGAATGGCGGCACCTAAAGTCAATCCGGTATGTCCGAAGACAAACATTTTTTACCTAACTAAATGATAGATTATAGTATCTCATCATGCAACACGGAAAATCGGAAAGGCGGCTTGGACTATCCTGCAATCGGCACTCTACTTGATGCTAGGATTCGGATGCTTTATTAATACCGAATTCTAACGTATTTTCAACCTGCTTATAACACCAATTATCTTATAATTTTAAAGGTAACTTGACCAGAATTCAAATACGATATGGAATTAATTTGAGCTGGGTAAAAAGGCAACAATAAATGTATAAGGGAGTCCAACAGGACAAAGTGATGATACGTTGAGGGGTTTTCATTAATCAACGTATTAAAGAAGGGGTAAACTGATGAGTTGTATTTTAAATGAAAAAGAATTGTACGAGGCACTCTGGGCTCAATCTAAGCTGGTGCTTACCGATGATGATAGATCGAAACTAAAAGCTGCGACGGTATGTGTTAATGGCCTGGGTGGAGTGGGTGGGATTGTTGTCGAAGAACTTGTCAGGTCAGGCATCGGGAATATCAGACTGGTTGACCCGGACGTTTTCGAACCTACCAATATGGGCAGGGAATTGTATGCAACTACCAAAACATTAGGACGCAATAAGGCGGAAGTAGCCAGGGAAAGAGTGCTGGAAATAAATCCATATTGTCAGGTTGAAATCTTTACCGAAGGCGTACAAAAAGATAATATTTATCAGATATTGCAGGGCGTTGATGTTGTCGTCGATGCGCTCGACCTGATGTCACGGCGCATCATCCAGCATAGAGCTGCGAAAAAAATGGGTATCCCTCTCGTACACGGATGCCGCGCCAGCTTTCCGGGAGATAGATGGACGGTCCAGGTGTGGGTATGGAACTACCGTGATCAACCACACATTGAAAGTCAAGAGGAAGGAGACAAACTGTGGACATGCAATCTGACATGGGATGAATTGACCGAGGATGTCCTCAATAGCGTTGACCAGCAATTAGCGAGCTCGATGAAACGAAAGATTAGAGCAGAAATCCTCAAGGGAAACACATCGAGCTTTGGGAATGTCCCTCTAGAATACCTATTGTCACAGTTAGATGGTGATATCAAAGAACCATATCAGGATAACTTACTACACAAGAGGGCTATCTTCGTCCAGGTACCCAACACTGTCGGGATACTGGTCTCTCTTGAAGCCGTAAAGATAATCCTGGGTTGGAAATCCTCAACCTACAAGCTAAATCTACTCAAAGGCAAATTGGAAAATACCAATGATGATTTGACCCGTAATCAGCTTTTGGTGGGTAGAGAAGCGGCTATTAATTAATTACTGCCTGTTCCCGGTGACAGTAGGCTACCTCGCTGATGTCAATCAAAGTACTGGTTTATATATTATTATACCTCATGGCATCCTTTTATATAATATAATATAGGCAAGCTATGGCCGTTAGATTGTGAATTATAAGCATCATGCAACAGATCAAAAGGTTCGCCTTTGATGTAAGCTGGGTCCTGGTTAGCTCGGCGGTTAACCTGGTGCTCGGCTTTGCCCTCAGAATCATACTGGCCCGCTGGTTGGGTTCATTCGACCTCGGCCTGTATACCCTGGTTCTCACGGTACAGGAGTTTGCCACACTCGTCGCCGGACAGGGAATGTCGTCAGCCCTTACCAAATTTGTGGCTGAGCACCGGGACAATGAGGACAGACTCTCTCAGATAGTTTTTTCTGCCTTCACGGTTACCTTGATTTTTGCCGTGGTGGCGGCTTTACTGCTTTATTTTCTGGCGGGTATGATTGCCGGTATTTTCAACATGCCGCAGCTAGCCCACCTGTTAAGGATTCTGTCAATTTCGCTCCCCTTTATTGTAGTGAATCAGTCCTCACTCGGACTGGAAAATGGCCTGAGGCGGATGAAGTATTACGCGGCCCAGTTAATAATGCGTAGTTTTCTGATGATTGTATTGATAGTCACCCTAGTCTGGCTGGGCTACGGCGTCGAAGGTACGGTCTGGGGTCTGGTTTTATCCATAGTAGGGACGAGTATATGGGGGCTATATCTGGCGAGGGAATACTATCATATGGCCTACCGTAATTTTTTAAAGAACGCCAAACAAATGTTATGGTTCGGCACCCAGGTTTTCAGCACCAACGCCGTCAATCTTATGCTTAATTATACCGATACCTTCATGATAGGATATTTTTTAACGGCCACAGACGTCGGTTACTATAGCGTGGCCGTCACTATGTGCCTGCTTTTTTCTATCGTTCCCAACGCGGTACAGAGAACTACTTTCCCCATGACGGCTGAGTACTGGTCTAAAAATGACCTCAAATCATTGCAGGAGATGTTTGATAAAAGCATGAAATATACGGCCTGCATCCTGTTGCCCCTGGGCCTCCTGTTCACGTTCTTTGTCAAGGAAATAACGACCACGGTATTCGGGGCGGAGTACATCTATAGCGTAGCGCCATTCATGTGGCTACTCATCGCGAGGGTGTTGCGAGGGGCAACCATTAATCCCGTGGGTTCATCATTTTCTGGTGTGGGGCGGCCGGATATAGGTCTGAAGGTTGATTCTCTTTCATTAATACTAAACGTGCCTTTGAACTGGTTACTTATACCTCGCTGGGGCGTCTCCGGGGCGGCTATCGCTACCACCGTATCTCTACTGATAGGGGCCTGTATTTATATCATATTAATGCCAAGAATAATACGTGTGAAGTTGGATTATAGGTGGTATGGGGCAGCTATTGGACTTGCTGGCTTGGCGATAGCTGTCAATTGGATTGGTGCAAAATTCATAAACCACTATGTGGTGGGTAGTGTTATCCTTGTTGCCTATATTATGCTGGTCTTCAGGGTTTTACTTACCAGAGAGGATAGGAATCTTTTAAAGTCGCTCGTTAATTCAGTATTGAGAAGAATTAAGAAGTAAGGTAGAGTAATATTAAAAAATTGCTTCGGAACCCGGAAACCTGTGCACGTTCATTTTTGTAGCAAATCCTGATAAATTTTTTCCAACTTATCCATTCCCTTCTGATACTCCGCTCTTTCCATAACAGTTTGCCGGCCGGCCTTACCGAACCGGTCTCTTGTGGTCTTGTTCTTGAGCAGGTATACAATCCTTTCGGCCAGTTTTTCATGGTCGCCCGGGGGTACGAAATAGCTGTTTTCTCCGGGAATTAAAAACTCCCGATTTCCCGGTATTTCGGTAACTACCGGCGCCAGCTCAGAGGCCATCGCTTCTTGCAAGCTTATGGAATTGCCGTCAGAAAGAGAAGTCGATACATAAACATCCGCTGACGCCAGGTATTTAGGAAGCTCATCATGTGGGATCCACCCTGTAAAGCTTATGGTTCCGGATATTCCCAGTGAGCTGGCCAGTCCTAGTAAATATTCCTTTTGATTGCCTTCACCGCCGATGATAAACCTTGCTTCCGGTATTTCCTTCAGGATTAGTGGTACGGCCCTGATAAGCGTTTCTACGTTATAAACAGGCGATAGGCTTCGGATACTTACTACGGTCGGTGCCGCCGATATCCCCAAGCTTTGTCTAAGACCTTCGTCCCTCTGTTGCGGACTGAATTTCTGCGTATCTACGCCGTCATTAATAATCGCTATCTTTCTTTCATTAACCCCCAGCTCCATTACCCCCTTTTTAAGGGCTCCCGAATTACAGATTACCAGATCTGCTTTCCTGAGCGCATATCTGATAAAAGCCTTCACAATGGGATTGCGTTTGGTGTCGATAAAAATATCGGAGCCCATAGGCCTGAGGATACACGGGTGGAACCCGCTTAATGCCGCCCACATGCCGCAATCGGTGACATAACGCGCGTGGACAAGGTCCGGATTGATTTTCTTTACCAATTTTCTAACCTGTATCGCACCCAGTGCCAGGTTAATCACCGTAAATACGACTCCTAATTTTATACGGAGCTGATGGAGCACGTATAATTCCGCCCCGCCAATATCGCCCTTCTCCAGTGGTAGCGGGGAGATCAAATGGACTTCATGGCCGCTGCTGGCAAAATACCGCGTCCATCTATGGGTATGGACGGCTGACGCGGCCGCAATAAAACATAATTTCATTTTATTTTCCCGGTTGTCTCCTGTTTTCATCTAAATATTATCTGAATCGCCCATCGTAAAATGCCACTTGTAGTGATTGCTGGTAATTTGTTTACCAAGTTCGTTTTTATAACATATCAACGTAATTTTGCTGTAAGGTAAAAACCCGAACCTTGATAATACCTTACTGTAAATACCTCCTTTGACTACCCAAGTATTGACAACACTGACCTTGTTCCGATGAAACTCCTCGAGCGCCGCCAGCAGCAGCTTCTTGAATATTCCTGGATCATCCTCAAGGGTCAGGAAATCAACAATATAGCCTACAGGAACGCCGTCATACATACCGATTTTTGTTACAATGTAACCTACGGTATCCCCCTCTATGTTTGTAGCAAGTAAAGTAGAATATGTATCAGGATTCTTAATGTACCTCCATTCCAGGTAATCCTTGCTGCGAATCAGCATAATATCATAACTTTTAGCAGCATGTTCCCAAAATATGTCAATATCATCAGGGAGTAAGGATGCTTTCGAAATAGATATGTCGCTCTTGGCGCTTCCGATAGCCCCGATTCCAGTTTCGGCGTTGGAAAAGATTTTAATTATGGGCGAGAGGCAAGCGGCCAGAGGAGGAGGGATATGGAGTCTTTTTTCAAGCAATTGCTTCATGTTTAAGGGTTTTACCAGTTCACGAAGCCCGATTGGGAGCGGCAAATAATTCATCTTCTTCATATAGCCCGGTAGTGAGGTTATCCGCCCGGGAATACCATAAATCAGGCTGACTCCCTTTTCGAGCATACTCTCCCGGATGTATTCAGCTAATTTGGTGGCTATTCCTCGTCTTTGATAATCCGGGTGAACAAAGTTGTCTCCGATTTCGCCCGCATTGACCAGAGTTCCCAGTACTTTCATTCTCTTCGGTGTAATATTTCTTATCCCTACAATTATATCACCATCTTCAGCCAGCCACATCTCCCCTAGCAGGAAGGGGTTACCGTAGCACTTCCATCCATAATATTCAGGCTCATAGGACCTGATTGAAGAATTATAACGGAAGTAGCTCTTTCTGAATTCTGAGATTCTAACCAGATCCTTCTCAGTAAACTTCCTGTAGGTTAGTTCTTCTGTCAATGATTGTTCCTCCGTATTTGTGATAGGATTCTCTTTATATGTATATAAGCCGAAAAAGGGTATTCAATCCAGTCATAAGCACCATTTACCTTCATAGCAAACTTGTGGAGAGAATCACCTTTCTCGATTTCAATTCTCTTCAGTTTAAGAAAATCACTTTTCAGCGTATTGCTACCTGTTCCCCAGACGGCAATTTTATAACCGGACTCTTTAACCAGGCCATTAATTTTCTCATTCATCCTGTTAAAGGGGTAACTAAAACATGTTACCGGCTTCAATAACATGTCTTCAAGGCACTTCCGGGAATTCACTATCTCATCAATAGCCTTGTCTTCCTCTATTGAATCCAGGGCACAGTGAGTTCTGGTATGAGCCCCGAATGACATACCCTGAGCCTGCATATCAAGTATACTTTGCCTGTCAAGTGGCAGCCAAGTGGATTTTTCTTGCTGTTGGTTTGAACGTAACCGCTCGTCCAACTTTAGCCAATGAAAAACACATCCGCTGTCTATAGAGTCGGTAACCAGGAAAACAGTTGCCTTGAAATCATGCCTTTTCAAGATGGGAAAGGCGTTCACATAATTATCAACATATCCGTCATCAAAAGTGATAATAACCGATTTCGGCGGGAGTGTCTGACCTTTATTTTTATAATCAACGAGCTCACCAAACGTTATGATATTATTTTTATTCCTGGCTAAAAACTCCATTTGCTGGGCAAATGCCCTGGGAGTAACATTGAAGGAGAATTTTATGCCCTGGGGCACATCTCGTACGCTGTGATATGCCAGAATCCGGAAACGGTCCCTACCCAACCGCCTCCACAGTGGATAAAGCATTACGCTAAGGAAATCAATAACGCTATAACCGAGCCATCTTAGGACTTTTATCATCTGATTTTATTAGTTGGGGGCAATTACTTTTTAAGTGACTAAGCTTGAACCGGGGGTTAAAAAATTAACGGCAAATTCGGGATATCAGTAGCCAATCTTATAGTAGCGCTGACAATAAATAATACCACCAATGGTATTATGAACCAGACCAGGAGTCTGCCGATACGCAGAAAAATTCTTTTTTCACTGGCATCTGCCAATAGCTTGACGGCCAGTAAAACTATGGCAATGATAACGGCAATAACTGTAATCAATCTATTAACTTGATTTTAAAAAAATGCAACAGATTATATCTATTGTAATATATATGAGGCTGATGGGTCCTGTCAATAACCGAAAGATATTAGGTAATTTTAAAACTTGCCCCATTTTGGGGCCAATTTTAGCGTTAGTCTTTTAACCAACCAGCTTTATCATTGGCCCTAAGATGGGGCATTTAATGCCGAGAATATTAACTTAAATGTGGGATCAGCTACCTTAGGGTTTAGGGGTTAAGTGGACAACCGGCATTATTCCAGCTGTGTAACAAATTCTGTGTACTTTCCATTGTTACGATATTACCGGACGCAAGAGCATCATTAACCATTTTAGTGACCGTACCCCCAGATACATGATAGTCAATGGCTGGATTTGATACATTAAGCCTGGCTGCAATGCCTACCTTTAATAGAGCCTTAGCCGCCTTTTCCGCTGGTGTATTATCGCAATAATTCCAATTATTCCCCAAGGCGGATATCAGAATGGAGTCCCCCAAATGAAATTTGTCTGCCCCAGAAAAGAGCGTAATCACGGTGTCGGATGGATTGTGCCCTACCCATTTGGTTGTATGGTCCTTCCAGAATACAACATTACAGCCCTGGTCACGACAAGCCTCTGCTCCGCCGGGATTCAATACATTCACTGCTATGACGGATGATGCCACAACTATGGCGACAAGAACAAAGATAGATACCCATTTGCGGTGCTTACGAAAGAAGTTCATACATTCTCCTTTTTTATACCGCCATTTACTGGCGATATTCCTTCTATGAGTAGAACTTAATTCTAGTTTAGGTTATTTAGGTTAGTTTTAGGTTAATACTAAGTTAAAATTCGGTTGTATTTTTGGTTAGAATATTTAGTCGTAGCGGGCGTGTCCAATAACTCCAAGTTGAGAGTCCCAGGGGATTGCGTATGAGTGAATAACAACTCGCCCGAAAGGCGTTAAGCAAGATTGAAAGAAACTTACATTATGCGCTGGTATGTCCTGTCAATGCCGGAGAACTATTAGCCAATCATTAAACTTGCCCCATTTTGGGGCCAACTACAGCGCTAGTCTTTCAACCAACCAGCTTTATCATTGGCCCCAAAATGGGGCGTTCCGTACCGAGAAGATTAACTTAAATGCGTTCTCAATTACCTATATCCGGTTGAAGAATTTAATGATGGAAACCGGCATTATTCCATCCCCTCAACAAGTTGGTCACATTAGTTATTGTTATGTGATTTCCGGAGTGAAGAGCATCATTAACTATTTGCGTGACATGACCCCCCGAAACATGATAATCAATATCTGGACATGATACATTAAGCCTGGCGGCGATACCTTCCGTCAGAAGCGACCCGACTATAAATGTAAAGTCCGGTGGATGTATGACTGGAGGGTCCGGTGGTTGTATGAAGTGTTCAATTCCTTCCAAGGCGTTTAGTAAACCGCAGTCCCCCACATGATAGCAGTTTGCTCCGGAAAAGAGATTGTCAAGGTGTTCATCCGGGCAGTGACCTACCCATTTGTCCGGATGGCATTTCCAGAAATCGCAGGTACAGCCCTGGTTACGGCAGGCCTCCACCGGGGTGGGATTAATTAAATTCACCGCTACGACTAATGAAGCCACCACAACTACCAGAACAATGATAGATACCAGTTTTCCATATTTACTTGATATTTTCATATATTTCCACTTTCTATAATAGAACTTAATTCTAGTTTAGGTTATTTAGGTTAGCTTTCGGTTAATACGAAGTTAAAATTCGGTAAAAGTTTTTGTTTATAACGGGCGTGTCTGATGCAACTCGAAGTTGAGAGTCCCACGGGATTGCGCGTGAGTGAATTAAAACTCACCCGAAGGGCGTAACGCGAGATTGAAAGAAACTATCATTTAGAGTGTGAGCGAAGAATCCAGACCCTTCGTTCAGGGTGACACGGAAGCTTGAATCTCAAAGCGCCATGGGCTCTACCAGCGGGTATCTAGAGATGGACGGTTTCGAAAATCTATTCGCTCACATTGACCCACAGGTAAATCGGTTCCAGATAAGGCTTAAGTTCATTACCCTTATAAAGTAAAAACTCCAGCTTCTGGTTATCCCCAGCTTCCTCAGGTATAATATCTACGGCGTTTTCCCACTTTTGTCCATCAACCATAGTTATCGGCCCCGTCTCGGTGAGCTTTTTACCGCTCATCAATACCTCCACCCGGTAGCTGACTTCCTTCCCTTCGTGATTGATTATGCCCACACCCACGCTGCTTTTTACTCCTACATATAGGTCAACAGGATAATTCCCCGCTTTGCCTCCCTGCCCCAGAATATAAAACTCAGTAAATGCTTCCCGTGGCTTAGGTTTAATTATAGTATAACTCACTACACCTATAGCTCCTAAGATGGTTATTACCAATATTATGGCAAGCGTCTTATCCCAAATACTTTGACCCAAGCCTGGGAATTTAATGTTTATTTCAATGCTGAATCGTTCTTGTTCTGAGAGTTTTCTCTGTCTCCACCAGGCAACAAACGAGCTAATAAGCACAAACACAAATATTGCATACAGTACAGGTTCAAGCCTTATGCCCCACGGCGTATAGTTGAGAATAAACCCGATTAATGCCACCAGGGCGATACTCAAAATGAAGCTTAATGCCACCCTGGCAATACCGCCCATCCCCTCCTTTTTGGTGAATAACGCCGCCATGAGTGCATACCCCGGGACAAAAAGTAAAAACGGAACTCCCAGGATGAGGCGGATAATACTCGACGGGAGGAAAATAGCGATTAAAATAAGGACGGCAGCTAATACGTTCAGGATGATAAGCCCGTTCCCTAATTTTACTCTCATTCGATATTTATTATCCTCTCTGACAAAATATCTTCCTTGAAAAACTAGTATAGCCGGATTGTTTTGCCTTAAGCTCAGATTATATCTTAAACGGGTTCTAAACTCAAGGTTTTATCATCGGTGGAGGAGGTATTTATTTTAAAAGGTATGTGTTAGAATTGTCACAAATGATTACTTTGTTTATCAGGTTAGCCGTAAACGATGGAGCTAGATAATAAACCGGGACAATAGTAAAAGGGATACTGGATACAACAGAGTAGACTTACCAAATGGAGGATATCTTCTGAAAATTACCAAAGTACTAGCGGATTTGAATTAAAATCACCTAAAAGGGCTATTCCCACTTACCATGTGGCATTTATACAATATGAATCAAGACCCGGTTTAATGCCACTATGGAGGAACCAAATTTATGAAGACTTTCAGGATATTTATCTCCTTGGTTATTATATTTCTCATAATGTCTGGCGGTATTGGCAGCCGTCCCGTGCAGGCAGCGGACAATCCCAGTCTCTACTACACACAGGCAGAGCTGGATATTCTAAAGACATTGAAGACAGCGCCCAGCCACAGTTCTATATGGGATGGGATAAGCACCTGGGCGAATGCCCATGTAAACGACGCTTTACCATCAATGTTTTCAGGTAGTGGAAATGATGCCGAGGCTACTGCCTATGAGTACAGGCGGTGGTTTGAGACAATGGTCTTCATGTACCACATGACTGATGATACGGTTTATGCCGATGCAGTGAAAAACCGGTTGCTCCATGTGGCCAGAACCTGGAATAGATGGGATATTGCTGGTGGTCAGGGCCGCCCGGTACCAGCCGAGTTTTCCATTGGGGTAGCCCAGGCATGGACAGGAATAAAGGAATATCTCACCGAGTCGGAAAGGGCGGAAGTGATTGCCCATGTTATAGCCATGGTTGAAATGCCAAGAGGTAATTCTCAAGTTCCTGCCGGGCAGCTTTACGGCAGATACACAGACCCCAACGGGACCAACTGGAGAGTTCCAGCGGTATCTGGAACTGTTTCTGGAACCTGTAGCGTCATCGGCGGATGTGGAGTTATAGGACTTGCTTTTCTTGATGATGCTCCCAGTCATGCCCAAAATTGGATTGATTATGCCGAGGAAAACATAGCCTGGGTTCTTGGGCGTGGCTGGGTAGATGGACCGCACTACAGTATAGGCGCCTTTGAGATGCTCAGTAGTTATTGGATAGCTGCTGACATCCTCGGGAGGTCTATTCCTGACGATGATATACTTGATGGGTTTGCTTACTATCTTATCTATTTGACCTGTGACAGGAACCCTGTCCAGATGGAAGATTCTACTGGTCGTAATGCTGGTGCAACACCGTTATGGAAACCGGATGCTACGAGACTAGGATTTATGTGGTGGATAGCCAACCGGTTCGATAATGGATATAGCCAGATGTTTGCTGACTTGTATGGTACGCAAAATTGTTGGGAGCATTACGTCTATTATAAGGGTTCAGTTGAGGCGGAGTCATTTGCTTCTCTTCCGCTATCAAGGTACTTTGACAACATAGGTTATGTCGTCTGGCGGTCTGGTTTTGACAATGAGGCCCTGGTATTTATAACCAAGTTTGGGCAGTCGTTAGGCCATGCCCATATGAACCAGGGCAGCTTTTCAATCTGGAATGACAGATGGGCAGTCAGCACAGGTCGTGGGTACGGCTACCCGGAAACACAGTGGTACAGCTGCCTCATAGTAGACGTTCAAGACCAGGATTACTCTGATGTCAACGAAAACGGAGTTGTCCAGGCAGTCGCTGAAACATCGGTTTATCGGTATGTCAGAGGGGATTCCTCTACTGTATGGGGAGGTATGGTTGACCTGAACCAGCGACAGATTGTAATGGTAAATGGGCCGGACTACTTTGTAGTATTTGATAGGGCACATTCTTCCACTCCCAGGCAGTTTGACTACCGCCTCAATGGAACCAACCGAGGCTCTACTCAAACCAATATTGCGGGCAATATTATCACTATTACACGGAATGATGATGACATAGTACTCCAGGATGTGATTGTTTATCCATCTACTTTTCATTCCGTACATGAAGCGTGGCAGGCAGGTGAATACGAGGCGGTGAGGATTCATCCAGAAGAGAACACCACGACTGCTCATTTCCTCAACGTTCTGTTTGTTCCAGGACATTCAGACATATTGCCTATCACAGAGGTCGCACAGGGTAACTGTTCTGGGGTAATAGTGGCTAACGGCGACCAGAGAGACGTGATACTCTTCAGCACAGACGGTAATCCTGTTAATCAAAATATCGACCTGGGAGGATATTATCAGTCGGCGGATGGTAATCCCTATACGTTTAACGGCACGCAGGTGCTGGCAGACTTTGATACTTATCAGGTAATGGGACTGGAAGCGGGAACCGGTGAGAACCAACCCCCGGTGCTGGCTGCAATCGGTAACAAGTCGGTCAGGGAAGGAAATTCACTCGGGTTTACCGTCACGGCCACCGACCCCAACAGCGACCCATTGACCTACTCCGCTTCCAACCTGCCGGCGTGGGCAAGCTTTACTCCGGCAACTCGAACCTTCTCCGGGACAGCCGGTCAGGCTGGGACCTACTCTAATGTCCACTTTGAGGTAACCGACGGGTCGTCGACCGACTCGGAAAACATCACCATCACGGTTACGACAAATAACGCACCTGTGCTTGGCTCTATTGGCAACAAGACAGTTGCCGAGGGTCAGCAACTGCAATTCGTCATAACTGCGACGGACTCTGATAATGACACATTGACCTACTCCGCCTCCAGCCTTCCGTCCGGGGCAAGCTTTAACGGTACCAGTCGTGCCTTCTCCTGGACACCCGGCTACACCGAGGCCGGCAGCTATCCCAGTGTCCACTTCCAGGTGAGTGACGGCTCCCTGACCGACTCCGAAGATATTACCATCACCGTAACCAATGTTAACCGGCCGCCGGTGCTTGGTGCCATAGGAAACAGGTCAGTCAATGAAGGGCAAGCGCTTACCTTTACCATCTCTGCCACCGACCCTGACAGCGACACCCTGACCTACTCTGCCTCCAGCCTCCCCTCCGGGGCAAGCTTTAACGGTACCAGTCGTGCCTTTTCCTGGACACCCCTATTCACCCAGGCCGGCAGCTATCCCAATGTCCACTTCCAGGTCAGCGATGGTGCTCTTACCGACACCGAAGATATTACCATTACCGTGACCAATGTTAACCGGCCGCCGGTACTTGGTGCCATAGGAAACAGGTCAGTCAACGAGGGGCAAGCGCTTACCTTTACCATTTCGGCTACTGACCCGGACAATGACCCATTGACCTACTCTGCGTCCAGTCTCCCGTCCGGGGCGAGCTTTACCCCGGCCACGGGGACATTTACCTGGACACCCGGCTACACCCAGGCCGGCAGCTATCCCAGTGTTCACTTCCAGGTAAGCGACGGCTCCCTGACCGACACCGAAGATATTACCATTACCGTGACCAATGTTAACCGGCCGCCGGTACTTGGCGCCATAGGAAACAGGACAGTCAACGAGGGGCAAGCGCTTACCTTTACCATCTCCGCCACCGACCCCGACGGCGGCACCCTGACCTACTCCGCCTCCAGCCTCCCCTCCGGGGCAAGCTTTACCCCGGCCACGAGGACATTTACCTGGACGCCGACCTCCGGCCAGGCCGGCAGCTATCCTGCTGTCCACTTCCAGGTGAGTGATAGTGCCCTGACCGACTCCGAAGATATCACCATTACCGTTAACGTTGTGGGTACCAACAACCCACCAGTGCTCGACTCTATCGGTAGCAAGGTGGTTGACGAGGGGCAATCGCTTACCTTTATTATTTCGGCCACTGATACGGACGGTGACCCATTGTCCTACTCTGCATCCAGCCTTCCATCCGGGGCAACCTTTACCCCGGCCACGAGGACATTTACCTGGACGCCGACCTCCGGCCAGGTCGGCAGCTATCCTGATGTCCTTTTCTCTGTAACCGATAGCGAACTTACCGATTCCGAGAATATTACCATCACCGTTAATAATGTCAACGTTCCGCCGGTGCTCGCCAGCATTGGAAACAAGACCGTCACTGAGGGTCAGTCTCTTCAATTTACGATATCCGCTACTGACCCGGACGGTGACTCGTTAACCTACTCCGCCTCCAACCTGCCTACCGGCGCCAGCTTTAACGGGACCAGTCGTGCCTTTTCCTGGACACCCGATTCCACCCAGGCAGGGAGCTATCAGAATGTTCACTTTGAGGTAACTGATGGCGTCCTGGTTGATTCTGAGAATATCACTATTACCGTCAACTCAAGTAGTTCTTTGCCATCTGGTGGGGATAGCGGCGGTGGCGGCGGGGGTGGAGGGGGTGGAAGCGGGGCAACCAGTTTACTTGACTCCATGACAATGGAAGGCAGGATTGTTTCCGAGGTTCTCGCCATGGGTGTTGACCAAAAAGTAAAAATCATCATACCCAGGAACACCATCGTGAAAAATAAGAATGGTCAGAGAGTCAACGCCATACGCATAATACAATCGGCAGAGCAAATCAGTGCAGGGTGGGATGCCAGAGGTATCAGCCTGAGTTATGATATTCAGCCAGGTGGTACCACATTTGACCCTTACGCCATCCTTGTCTATGAGTACAGTGATAAAGAGATACCTCAAGGGATTTCAGAAAATAGTCTCTATATAGTCCTGTGGGACCCGATTAACAGAGAATGGATAGATTTAGGGGGCACAGTTGACGCGGCAGCCAATACCGTGTCGGTACAGATTCAACACTTATCAATTTACGCTCTTCTGGCGCGTATTCAACCCGCCAGTTTTGAAGTTACCGACTTATCTTTAACACCAAGGGAAGTTGGCCTCGGAGAGACTGTCACCGTGAGCTTCGTAGTCAATAATAACGGTGACCTCACGGGAACCTACGAGGTAGGACTGAAATTAGATAATACTACAGTGGAGACTAAGAGCGTTACTCTGGCCGGTGGCGATAGTGAAACGGAAACTTTCGATATTACTTCAAATACCGCTGGAGAACATCAGGCTAACATCGGAGATATGCTGGCGACATTCGTGGTGAAAGCGCCACAGACTCCAGCGACGTTCGCGGTCAGCGAGATTAATATCACCCCGGCGGAAGTCAATTCGGGAGAGAACGTCATTGTTAACGTTCTGGTAAAAAATAGTGGCGACCTATCGGGGAGGCATGAGGTAATACTGAAGATAGATGATGTGGCCGTGCAGACGAAAGGAGTCTCAATTGATAGTGGCGAGAGCGAGACAGTTAGCTTCAACATCACCCCGGATACCGTCGGGATACATAACGTAAATATTGGTAACCTGTCAGGGTCATATGAAGTCAAATCCCCACCTCCACCGCCAGTCATTGAAGTACCCAGACTGCAAGTCGAAACTTTAGATGTCGCTCCCATTTACGATGAGCAAACAAATAAACTTGTCAATGCCAAAATAGTATACCAGATGAACCAGCCCTATGCTTCTTTCCCCGGGACCAGGCTATCACTGAAGGTACTTTTCGAAGACGAACTCCTGGAGACAGTCCCCCTGCTCACCTTGAGCCAGCTGCAATCGGATGGTAAAACAGGTGAACTGAGCTATATACCTTCCGCGGGATGGTTGATCGGGAACTATAGCTTCCAGGCTGAGTTATATGAGGGAGAAAGCCTTGTTCAGGAAATACCATCACCGCAGCTAACCGTCACACCCGAAGCGATAACCAGGACAGTTAGTTGGTGGATTTTAGGTGCCACCGTCGGCGCTGCGACGCTCGCTATCGCCATCGTTATCGCCCTGGTAGTGTACCGCCGGCGTGATATGCTCAGAGGTTAAAAACATAATAAATTATGGCGAGGTGATTCATGCTCACTGAACAGAAATTAACAATGCGCCGGAGATTGAAATCCACAGCGCTTGTCCTGGTCAGTCAGATGTTGCTAATAGCCCTGGCTATAACCTGGTTGTTCCAAATGATTATTATCGCGGTAGACCGTTCAATATATGTTATTGAGAATAATAACTTAATTTTATATACGGAAATTATCACTACTATTGTGGTTATTATCTATGCCACTTTCATACTTGTCACCCAGATCAAGAGGTTGGGCGAAAGAAGACGAAGCGATAGGAATTGAAGATACTATGATTGACGGATAACCATTTTCATTATATGCTTTTAACTGTTCTGGTTTCGTCATTACCGAACGCGATAATCCCAAACCTGAACCCGCGATAAGTCAATTTCCTACAATTAACCACGTTTCTTCACTAAAATCAACGGTAGTTGCCAGGCTCACGGGAGTATTTTTCTTCTTGCTTGAACGCTTAGGCATACTTTGATTATCAATGCCTAGAAATTTCAAATTGACCCACTACCGAATTTCCATAACATTTGACAAGAACTCTTTAGACTAAGTAGTATATCACAAAGACACCATCGTATATTGCGAGAATTTACAGTAAAATATTCAGGTAACTGATGCTTTTTAACTCTTACGTTTTCTTATTTGCTTTTTTGCCAATTACGCTCTTAGGCTACTATCTGATTGGAAAAACAAAATACGCCCGCTTAACTATTCCCTGGCTGGTGGCAGCATCTTTGGTATTCTACGGACTGTATAATCCTTTCCATATACCTCTTATTATATTTTCTATCGCATTTAATTTCGCTATCGGAATAACTCTTACCAGGCAAAATGAATCTGATCGCAGTAAACTTTTGCTAGTATCAGGGATTACTATCAATCTAATTTTACTCGGTTACTTCAAATATACCAACTTCTTCATTGATAATGTAAATATTCTCTTCAAAAGTGATTTGATTCTAAATACGATTATCTTGCCGCTGGGGATATCATTTTTTACAATTCAGCAAATCGCCTACCTTGTGGATGCGTACCGCGGAGAACTGGGCAAGCACAACTTCATCGATTATTGCTTATTTGTGGCATTCTTCCCCAAGCTTATTTCCGGCCCCATTGTTCGCTTTAACGAGATAATGCCCCAGATTGTGAGGCCTCATCTACCTGGCATCACCAAACAAAACATGGCTGTAGGGATAACTATTGTAATATTTGGCCTTTTTAAGAAGGTAATACTGGCAGATAATATAGGAATTTATGCTGACTCTGTGTTCGGTGCTGTTATGGGAAACCCTATCAGTTTTTTCGATGCATGGATAGGTGCCCTCGCTTATACTTTCCAACTGTATTTTGATTTCTCCGGTTACTGCGACATAGCAATCGGAATCGCGCTGATGTTCGGTATACGGCTGCCATTAAACTTTTTCTCTCCGTACCTGGCGACAAGTATTATTGATTTCTGGCGCCGCTGGCACATTACACTATCCAGGTTTATACGTGATTACCTTTACATCCCGCTTGGCGGAAATCGGAAGGGTTTTTCACGACAGATATTAAATCTACTGGTGGTTATGGCAATTGCTGGATTATGGCACGGTGCAGGCTGGACTTTTATTGTCTGGGGAACATTACATGGATTATATCTGGCTATAAATCACGTTTGGCGGCGGCTCACCAAGAAATCGAGACAGGCTGAAAAGAGTCACACGATTTGGGGAAACGCAATATCCATATTTGTGACTTTTATTGCCGTGACGGTTGCCTGGGTTTTCTTCCGAGCCGATACGCTTACGGCGGCAATTGAGATCGTAAAAGGCATGATAGGTATGAATGGTTTTATCTTGCCAGCTAGCTTATATGATATGCTGGGCATACTGGGGCCGCCATTAAAGAATATCGGCGTTGCTTTTACAGGGATAGTAACTGCCTCGCCGATATCTGCTGGTATCTGGATATTTGTATCACTGGTAATTTGCTGGTTTTTACCGAACGTTCAGGAATACATGTCTAATTTTAACCCGACGCTGGACAGCTTTACGGAAGAAGGGGAAAAGCACCTCTGGCGGATGAGATGGGATCCATCTTTTTGGAGAACGGTTGTTTTAGGAGTAATGGCCACTGTGGTGGTTCTGGGATTAACACACGTCAGTGAGTTTATTTATTCCAGATTTTAAAGGTGATTTATGGAACATCTACAATATGGGCGTTATCTCAAGTATTCTGCTATTTTCTTTATCGCTTTTCTCATAATAATAGCCGGGTTAAATGTGTTAGTTGACCCTTATAGTATATATAATTCTCCGAAAGTAGATAGATTCAATTCAATAAAACCGGAATACAGTGACCACATAAGACTGGTAAAAACTTACGCAGTTAAGCGGATCAAACCGGAGGCAATTATCCTAGGAACATCTCGAGCTATCAGAGGGATAGATCCTGAGCATGAAGGATGGTCATATCAACCAGTTTATAATCTTGCGATACTCGGTGCTAACATATATGAAATCGCAAGGTATTTTCAGCACGCCAACGCGATATATCCGGTAAAGCAAGTAGTTTTATTGCTTGATTTTGAAGCTTTTGATGTCTATAGTGTTGATACTGATTTTGATGAGTTGCGACTTTCAGTTAGCTTAGATGGGCAGAAAAATGGGGATTTCTATATCAAGGATTACATATCCTCATTGTTTTCTTTTGACGCATTTTTTTCCTCCATTAATACAATTATTTATAATCTTACGAATCGAACGGAAAATACATTAATTTATGAAGAAAATGGGTTTTGTAATGCTGAAAACCTGGTAATTTCTGAGGGATATCGTGCTGATTTCATAGATAAAGAAAAAAATTATATCAGAGAACTATCGCAGAATAAGGTGCGGTTTTATAACCCGGAAACAGGCCAGAACTCTTTTGACTATTACCGGAAAATCCTACAAATCGCGTATCATGATGACATTGATTTATGTATGGCCATTTCACCTAATCACGTTCGATTAGGGGAAGTATATGCCGCGGTTGGTCTATGGCCTGAATATGAAGAGTGGAAACGCACTCTGGTTAAAATAAACGAAGAGGAGGCTAGCCTGGCAAACAAGTCACCTTTTGCCCTGTGGGATTTCAGTGTTTATAATGAATACACGACCGAGACTATACCACCTGCAGGCGATAAAGACACGGAAATGAAATGGCATTGGGAAGACTCCCACTTTAAAAAAGCATTTGGTGATAAGGTGCTGGACTGTATATTTAGCCCCCAAGAATCGGGACAAAATTACTTTGGTGTAATGATAACCGGTGAAAATATTGAGGAACACCTTAATAATATACGAACTGGCAGGCAGAATTATCGCGAGACCCATCCTCAAGATGTTGCTGAAATCGAAGATATCTTAAATGCCTATCGAAGTGAAGAACCCCGACTAAAGTCGGGTGGAGTGAACCCCTGAGACTGGACACTAAAGGTTAGGAAGGTTTGGCAGGGTCAGGTGCCCTATAATAGGGGGCAGAAAGGACTTTGCCTTCAGGCTGAACCTTCTGGCTGAAGCCATGAGAAATCAGAGGAGTTTCAGCGTAGAGTTTAAGAGACAGGTCATTCAGGAGCTTCTCAGTGAGGAAAGCCGCCCGGCTCAGCTCTGCCGGCGGTACAACATATCACCGAGCCTGCTCTACCACTGGAAGAAACAGTACAGCCGGGGCAACCCCGTATCAAGTACGGGGGAGCCCACCGAGGAAGCCGCACTTCGCGACCGGGTGGAGAAACTGGAGCGACTGGTGGGCCAGCTGACCCTGGAGAACGAGTTTCTTAAAAAGGGGCTTCAGAGCAGCCTCAGTCAGCCGCGGAGAAACGGGAAATCGTCGCCAGGTGGCGGCCCCTCGTCCGCAGCATCCGGTGGGGGTGTAAACTCATGAATATCGCCAGGAGCACCTTCTACCGTAAAACAAGGAATCCCGATAGGATGAAAACGGAGGCGGACCTCATAGACAGCATCGAGACTATTTGTCTTGAGTTTCCCCGTTATGGCTACCGGCGGGTAACGGAGCAGTTGAAACGGGAAAAGCGGCCAGTAAACCACAAGCGGGTGCTGAGGCTGATGCGAGAGAGCGATTTGCTCTGCCGGGTCAAGCGCCGCTGGACGAAGACCACCGACAGCAAACACGGCTTCCCTAGGTATCCCAATCT
>JBGPRB010000006.1:0-30352 GCA_041489355.1 Dehalococcoidia bacterium | reverse complement strand
TAAATCATGACCGCTTGTAAAGGATTTTTGTTGAATGGTATATTTTAAAATATAAAGGAGGTGTTGAGATATAGCAGGCTAATTTGGGAAATACATATAAAAAGTCCGTTAAAATATAAATAAGGGGGTCCCCAATATAAATGAAGAAGTTAATATTCATACTGTTAAGCGCTGTTTTGATAAGTACCCTGATTTTTGGGAGTTGCGCTAAGGAAGAGCCGACACCGGCACCGACTCCTACGCCGGCTCCAGCACCAGCGCCGGCTCCCGCACCAAAGCCAGCCCCTGCACCAGCCCCAGCTCCCGCACCCGCACCGGCACCAGCGCCGGCTCCAGCACCAAAAGCTGAAGGTGTATATGGCGGCACCCTGAGGATAGTTTACGCCTCAGCACCCCGTGTTCTAGGTGGTTCCGTGGAACAGGGACCCTTCGATTTATATGTGCTGCTGAGCGGGGTAGAAAAAATAATGGAATTCAATGAGAAACAGGTACTGGCCCCCTGGCTGGCTGAGTCTGCGGTCAATGATGAGAAGACTCAAACAATAACCATTAAAATGAGGAAGGGCATCAAGTGCCATGACGGCTCGGATTTTGATGCCGATGCTGTCGTCTGGAACTTTAATAACCAGGTGGCTAACAAAAGAATTGGCTACATTAGCCAGTTTGTTTCAATTGAAGCGGTCGATAAATTAACCGCAGTTATTCACTATACCGGCGGCTATAACAACCAGCTTGTTAATGCCTGGCTCTGGTCGCCGCCCATGTGGTCCAAGGGAGCCTGGGAAGCGGCCGGCGGCGGCGAAAAAAGCATGGCGTGGGCACGCAATAA
Source organism: Dehalococcoidia bacterium (assembly GCA_041489355.1). Lineage (GTDB taxonomy): Bacteria > Chloroflexota > Dehalococcoidia > Dehalococcoidales > RBG-16-60-22 > JBGPRB01. The sequence continues at coordinate 29,523 of JBGPRB010000006.1, read as the reverse complement.
TTTCTCCTCCACCGGGCCGTTCAAGCTGGCCCAGTACAGGCGCGATGTTGACCTGACACTGGTAAGGTTCGATGGCTACTGGGGGCCGAAGCCCTATCTCGATACCGTAAAGTATATCTTCATCCCCGATACGGTGACCGCGTCAGCCGTGATGCAGGCAGGTGAGGCAGACATGTGGTTAGGCGCTCCGGTGAACGACCAGCTTAATCTGGTGAAAAAGGGTCTGGTCATGACAAGCGGCGGAGGTGCCGTTTCCGGTATCGTCCCCAATGCAGCCGCCCCGGAATCGAAATGGAAGGATAAGAGATTGCTCCAGGCATTGGATTACGCCCTGGATAAAAAAGCCATTGCCGGGGCTCTCGGGCAGGGCAGATACACGGCTATGAAGATGGCGGTGCCGGAAGGCGTGATGGGTTATGACCCGACCTTTGCGGCCCGCACCTACAATCCGGCGAAAGCCAAGCAGCTACTGGCTGAGGCGGGTTATCCCAATGGCCTCAAAGTCAAGCTGCTGGTCCTGCAGGGCAACCTGGACCTTCCCCAGGCGATAAAACGCTATCTTGACGACGTGGGCATGACCACTGATATAGACATCGCCGACGCGGGCCGGTACTATGGAAGCCTCTATTTAGGGGGCTGGGATGACCTGCTATTAGCTGGCGGAGGTTTTGCAACAGGTGACACGCTGGTGGGTTTCCAGCAGAACTGGGGCGACCAGCCGTTGACCAGGATGGCCGCCGCTAGCTATGCCCTTCCGCCCGAACTGTTAGCTTTATCCAAGGAGTCACGCACCTATCCTAACCCGGCAGACCAGGCAGCGGCCGCTGTAAAAATTTTCCGGTGGATTGCTGATAATGCTTTTATTATCCCGATTTATCTGGCTCCGGGTTCGTACGTCATGCAGCCCTGGGTCCATTGCACCTTCCTCACGGAAGGCGGCTTTACCTTCTATTTCGGAAAGTACTGGATGGACAAACACTAAATATATAGACAGACAATAAGTAACAAGCAAAGGAGGCAAGTTGATAGTGAAAAAGATACTATTCATTCTAATAACTGTTATCGTGATTGGCGGTCTGTTCGTCGTCGGTTGCGCTAAAGAGACGACGCCGGCTCCAGCTCCCACGCCAGCACCGGCTCCGGCTCCGTCACCGGCCCCGGCCGCGCCGAAACCAGCCGCACCAGCCCCGGCTCCGTCACCTGCGCCAGCGCCGAAACCAGCCGCACCAGCACCCGGCACACCGGTACGCGGCGGCACCCTGAGAGTAATTGGCGGAACAGGCCTGGCCAACCTGGGCTACCCGCCCACGATGCAGGCGACTGACGAAGCTACCGCCAAGATGTACACCGAGGCTCTGGTAAGCTGGGAAAGCAGTGGAGATTTTACCCCGGAACTGGCGGAGAGCTGGGACCTTGACCAGGCGAAAAAGACCATCACCTTTCACATAAGGAAGGGCGTCAAGTTCCAGGACGGGACGGACTTTAATGCCGAAGCCGTCAGATACAATGCGCAGTTGAGGATGGATTCTAAAAGAATGGTTGACGCCAAGTATATAAACTCCATTGAGGTCGTCGACCCTTACACCTTCCGGTACAATCTCAATACATGGATTAACCCGGCTAAAGCATTCCACTCCTGGGCCTATGGACTCACCATATACTCGCCGACCGCATTGGCAAAGGGTAAAGAATCGAATACCACAAACTATGTAAGCACGGGTCCATTCAAGTTCGATAGCTTCGAGCGCGATGTGTTCCTGAAAATAGTAAGGAACGAAAACTACTGGCGCGGTCCGGAATACCCCTATCTTGACGCCATCGAAATCAAGATGTTTGCCGATACGACGACGATGTCAGCCGCGCTACAGGCGGGCGAGGGAGACACCTGGGGCGCTCCGATTAAAGAAGCCATGGACCTGGAGAAAATGGGTCTAAAAGTTATCACACAAGTCAACATGTACACTGAAATCGTTCCCGATAACAAGACACCCGGCTCGGTATGGGCGGATAAGAGAGTGCGCGAAGCTCTGGAGTACGCCATGGACCGGCCGGCACTGGTACAGGGGCTCGGCTATGGTAAATATCAACCCATGAAGATGCTGGCTCCCGAGGGCAGCACCGGCTACAACCCCGATTATCCGGAACGTAAGTATAACCCGGCTAAGGCCAAGCAGCTTTTAGCTGAGGCCGGCTTTCCCAATGGCTTTAAAACCAAGATGCTTGTCTTTCAGGGCAATCTTGACCTGCCCCAGGCAATACAGAAGTATGCTGCTGACGTGGGCATCAATATCGAGCTCGATGCCGCCAACCCCGGCAGGTTTTTCGGGGCTCTGTATAAGGATGGTTGGGGTGGCGGCCTGCTTCAGTGGATGGTTCCGGTAGACCCGGAGTTCGCCATCGGCTGGCTGGTCCATTTTGGCAAGGAGCCGATTATCTTCTACTCCAGCCTGCAGTGGCCCGATAAATACTGGGAGTTAAATGACAAGTTCTACTTTGCACCCGATGCCGCCGCTGGACGTCAGGCTACCAGGGATATGATGACCTTCGCCAGCGAGGAAGCCCAGCTTATTCCGCTTTTCAATACGGTGGCAACATATGTCGTACAACCCTATGTTCATTCCACATATTACCAGCAGCACTTCATGACCTACAACACGTACAAATGGTGGATGGATAAAAAGAAGTAAGCTAATAGAAAACCGGGTGATTCGCTCTCGGATGATATTTTCGGAAGAGGGTGAATCATCCGGCCCAGTAAGAAAATCGTAATTCCCACGAATAACTGGATAGCGGGCTTCCAGCGGGAAATCTGTGACCTTTAAACGGTGCAAATGGTCATATAGTATTGTTTTCCGGTAAGATACCTGGAAGCTCTTTGAGGTCTGGGATGACAACATACATCATTCGACGAGTACTATGGTCATTAGTGATTCTCATCATGTTGACCCTGCTCGTTTTCTTTTCCATGCGTTTGCTGCCCGGTGACCCCATTATTATTTACGTTGGCCAGAGCCAGGGATTGGTAAGTATGGATCCGGAAGCGCTGGATGAACTCAAGGCGCAATTCGGGCTGGATAAACCGATAATGGTGCAATATTTCAACTGGGTAGGCGGTATCTTCCGGGGCGACCTGGGAGAATCAGTAACTTATCAAGAAGACGTAGCCAAGCTCATGCTCAAGCGCTTCCCGATAACCATATACATCGGTGCGATTACGTTTGTCATTGCTACCTTCCTTGGTGTCCTGGCAGGAATGTTTGCGGCGCTGCGCAGAGGGAAACTGGCCGACCAGATAGTAACGCCTTTGTCCTATATCGGCATATGTATTCCTATTTTCTGGTTGGGGATTCTGATGATGTATGCCTTTGGCCTCAAGCTTCACTGGCTGCCGACCAGCGGTTATACATCACCATTCAAGGATTTCTTGATGAGTACCAGACAGTTGGTTATGCCTGTTATATGTCTTGCCGTCACCCAAATTGCGGGATTATCGCGCCAGATGCGGTCGAGTGTCCTTGAGGTTGTCCGGCAGGACTATGTTCGCACTGCCTGGTCCAAAGGCTTGAGTGAGCGCCTTATAGTAATCAAGCATCTGTTGAAAAACAGTCTCATCCCCGTTATTACCCTGATGGGCTTCGCTATCGGTGGAATTTTTGGTGGTTCGGTGCTGATTGAGTCCGTTTTTAATATTCCCGGCATGGGCAGGTTGATGGTGACCAGCATCTTTGCCCAGGACTATGTAGTTGTTCAGGCATGTACCCTCATATTTGCTATTATTGTGTTAGTCACCAATTTAGTCGTGGATATGTCCTACGGCTGGCTGGACCCCAGGATACGGTACGGTTAGGAGACTTATATCATGGTAACAGCTCCGGACACCACCACGGAGTTCAAAGAAGCCCCGCCCCGCGTCAGTGAGTGGCGGCGTTTCCGCAGGGTATTTTTTCAGCGCCGTATTGTTATCCTCGGGCTCCTGGTACTGTTGCTGCTGGTGTTTGTCGCCATTTTTGCCGCATGGCTGGCTCCGTACAATCCTTATGACCAGGATATGAGAGGTACTTTGCAGCAACCATCCAGGCAACACCTTCTGGGCACTGATTCCATCGGCAGGGACACCTTAAGCCGGCTCATCTATGGCACCAGGACAGCACTGATAGTAGGCTTTACCACCGTCGGGATTTCGGTCTTTGCAGGTATCTTGCTGGGGCTGATTGCCGGGTACTTCGGCGGTGCCGTCAATATGATAATCATGAGAATCATGGACCTGTTGATATCCTTTCCCATGATTATCCTTGCCCTTTTCATCGCGGCATTACTCGGCGGCGGTATTCAGAACGTTATCATTGCCCTGGGCATCAGTTCGCTACCTGGATACGCCAGGGTAATGCACGGGCTGACTCTCAGTATCCGGGAAAACGACTATGTTATGGCCGAACGGGCCATGGGCTCCAGTAATATGCGCACCATGTTGTCTCACATCCTGCCGAATGCCCTGCCGCCGATGATAGTGCTTATCACGCTGCAGCTGGGGGGCATTATTCTGGCCGAGGCCGGCCTCAGTTATCTTGGTATTGGTATCAAACCACCCGGTGCGGCCTGGGGTGCCATGGTCAATGACGGCTACCGTTATCTACTGACAAATCCCATGCTTTCCTTCGCGCCCGGTATCGCCATCATGCTGGTGGTGTTCGCCTTTAATCTGGTGGGCGATGGCCTGAGAGATGCCCTCGACCCCCGGCTGAGGGGTACGCTCTAGACGCTCCCGCTTTCCTAGTCGAACCTCTCATCATCACGGTTTTTACCCCTCAACATTAGAGATTGTATCTGGCGTTACGCATGTATTTTGCTCCCGATATGGTAGAATATTGAATAAGTGTTTTCCTAGGGTATAAATACCAGTTAAGGAGGCAAGAATTGGAAGAGAAAATCGTCTATTTCGAGGAACCGGGCATAAACAATACCGAGACAACCCTGCAGCTTGCTGCTGAGCGAGCTAAGGCGCGCGGCATAAAGAAAGTCGTACTCGCTTCGACAACGGGTAAAACGGCGCGCACGGCTGCCAAGCTCTGGGCGAAAAAAGGAATTAAAATCGTGGTGGTGCCGCATCAATTCGGGTTCATGGGCATGCGTTTCCCCCCAGAACTGGTAACGGAGCTAGAAAAACAGGGACATACCGTTCACTTCGGGACGATGCTGTTTCATACCGAACACCTGTACGGCGTGAACACACCCACGGTCATGGCTAACCTGCTGCGAACCTTTTGCCAGGGCATGAAGGTCTGCGTCGAGATTACATTCATGGCGACCGATGGCGGTCACGTGGATGTCGGTGAGCAGGTCGTGGTGGTGGCTGGTTCCGGGCGGGGCGCGGATACGGCAGTGGTGGCGATAGCGGCTTCTTCGACGCGTCTGGGCGACCTCCACATAACCGAAATAATCTGTAAACCCCTCCAGACCAAGCAGGGGCCACCCCCGCAAATGCCGCCTCCGCAGATGCCCCCTCCCGAGAGGAAGCCTTAGGCACCTGCTATTTTCAATGCGACTGACCGGGTATCATAAAGGAAAATCCGTAATCTGCCACTTTTACGTTTCTGGAGGTGTATATGATTATCGTCACCAGGAGAGTTAATGTGGATACGAATGCGCTCGCCGATGAGGGGTTTGTTTCTATTTATAATATTACCCCAAAAATCCAGCAGCAGGTAGCCGAAACATACGTTACTAATGGCACCGTAACCGTATTTCTACCCGGTACGACCGCGGCCGTCGCCACCATCGAATATGAAGAAGGCCTGCTCTCCGACTTTAAGAAGATGTGGTCGCGTATTGTGCCCATGGAGTTGGTCTATACCCATAAGTTTCTCTGGGAAGAGAATAACGGATATTCTCACGTTCGGGCTTCACTGATGGGCGCGTCTCTGGTGGTTCCTCTGGTTAATAAAAGGTTGACACTGGGGCAATATCAGCAGGTAGTGTTATTAGAGTTTGATAACAGGGCCAGGTCGAGGCAGGTTATCCTGCAATTAATGGGTGAATAGAGACATCCGATATTTTAAATCGTACTCTGAACACTAGAGGTTTAGTAGACATACGGGTTATCGATTGCATTCGAAGAAGCTTAAGTTTATCAAATTTACAGCCATCGGGATTGGTATTCTCCTGGTGATATACGTCGGACTATCGGCGTACGGTGCCAGGGAAGCCATGGAAATCCCCCGTCTCCCCCTCATTTATTCGCCGGCTTCACTGGAGCTTGCTTATGAAGACGCCTCTTTTCACAGTCGCGGTGACGGCGTCATCCTTAAAGGGTGGTACTTACCCGGTATAAAGAATTCCGTTATCATGATTGTGCACGGCGGGTTTCAAAACCGTGTTGATGATAATGTTGATACACTGGGACTGACGCGCGCTCTGATAAAAACAGGCTACAGTGTTCTACTGTTCGACCTGCGGGGCAGGGGGGAATCGGAAGGCAAGGGGCAATCACTATCCAATATCGAGCTGGACATCGGAGGGGCGGTGGACTATCTCGAAGGCAGGGGATACAGTGACGAGAATATCTGTATACTGGGGTTCTGTACCGGGGCTGCTTCGGCATGTATCTTTGCCAGCCAGAATAGCCTAGGCGCCCTGATACTGGATGGCTGTTTTATCGATGTCCCCACCGAGGTTGCCCGGCAAGCCTCATTGATAGGACTGCCGCAATTTCTGGCGTATTTCTTTATGCCGGGAGGATTGTTTTTCATTCATGTGCTTTATGACTATGACATGGTAAATCCCATTGACGTCATCCATGATGTCGCCTGCCCGATTCTGTTCATACATGAGCAAAATGATGAATTAGTTACTTGGGAGGAGACTCTTAAGCTATTCAGGGCGGCTGACAACCCGGCAAATGAGGTATGGGAGGTCGACGATACACAGCACAGCCAGGCGTACCGGACTCACCCGACGGATTTTATAGAAAAGGTGGACGAATTCCTTTCCGCGAGAATAAACTAATATCTACTTGCATAAAAAACTATATATTTCCTCTCCCCTCCGTGGGAGAGGATTAAGCCTGCCCTGAGCGTAGCGAACGGGGTGAGGGGGCCCCAATATCACCCTCACCCGACCTCTCCCCTGCCTTCGCCGGAGCGGCTTGCCTTCGCTGAAGCTTTAGCGCAAGCAGGCTACGCGCAGGCAGGCATCAAGGGAGAGGTGATTATTTATATGGAATAGGGATTTATGTAACTGGGTATCAGTCCATGCTCGGGCCGACCAGAGGTTGATACTGGGTCGCCTGAGATATAGCTTCCTGCTGTTCCTTCTTGTTCAGAGGTCTGAACCTTTTAGCAGCATCGATAATCATCGGCCAGAGCTGCAGCTCGCCGGGCAGCACGGCGGCAGTGATGTCCTGACTCAGCGTGTACCAAAGGCTTTTTTCGATTTCTGTCGCCTTATCAAAGGGTTCGTACCAGGTATTGTAAGGGTGTGACCTTGCCTGAGGACCTTCCCAGGCGCGTTTCGCCACGGACTTGATGGCCATGACGCCCACGTCCTTCTGGCGGGCCGTTTTCAACAGCGGCGGGAAATTATTCCAGTCGGTAACATGGGCGGCATGTACCCGATTCAGAGGAAACAGCACGGTATCGAAGTCAAAGCGCTGCAGAGCCTTATTCTGGAGTGGCGGATTATGCCCGGTGATGCCGATAAAGCGTACCAGTCCCTGCTCCCTGGCCTCCAGGATGGCTTCGAGGGCGCCCCCAGGGCCAAGGACGGTGTTCAGAGTCTTGATATCGTCAACGCCATGCAACTGAAACAGGTCGAAGCGGTCAACCCTCAGAGTATCCAGAGACCGGTTCAGGCTTTCCCAGGCGCCGGTTTTACTGCGTTCGTGTGTCTTACAGGCGAGGAAGAACTCTTTCCCGTTTCTTTTGAACCATGAGCCGATATGTTTCTCCGCCTGCCCATAGAGCGGCGAAACATCGATGTGATTAATGCCTTTGTCCATGGCCATTTCCAGGGCGGCATCGGCCTCTTTCTGACTGATGCGGAACAGGGCAAAGCTCCCGAAAATCAGGATACTGCTCATGTGGCCCGTCTTGCCCAGTCTTCTCGTTTCCATATTGACCTCCAAATGAACTCAGTTTTCCTTGCCGGTAGCCCGCGTATAGGTGGTCCCGTTGCCACTGGTAAAGAAGAGGATGGGGGAGTCAATCCTGCGGAAGGAGATGGGGCCATGTGACAATCCCCGCGGGGCAAAAACAATTGTACTCTTGGTGAGGAGATACTGCTCGTCTTCCAGCCATATCTCGACTTCTCCGCCGAGTTCCCGGGCATTTCCCCGGTAATTCCCGAAAAAGCCGAGGATTTCATCGAAATCATGGCTATGTGCTATTTCGATATTCGTGGGGGCTGCCCCATGCTTATCCACCATCCAGACAGCATCGAAGTACAGCGCTCCCTTGGCTATCGAGTCGTTCAGGGAGAGCACATGAGCGGAATCCGTATAATTTCCGGCTTTCCGCTGGTCTTCCAGCCTTTTCAAGAATCCCGGGGGCGGTGGCTGTTTCGGCCGTATGTCTTCCGTAATGACATATTTTGCGTACTTTTTTTCAGGCATATATTCTCCTTCTCTGGTATTGATGCGGCTGAATAAGTGATTATAATCATATCCCGATTTCGCGGTCAACATTTTGGCCTTGATTATGTAATTCACTCGCTGTTTCTCTATCTAACGGGTTTTTATTTAAGGTATAATGAGAAAAAATATACAAGAGGGGAAAGAGAGAAATGAAAGCTGATAACTTAACGGGGCAGGTTGCGCGTTTGATTGACCTGGTGGACTATCAGACGGGTTCTATCGTCAGCAGGACGATTATCGATAAGCCCACGGGGACCTTGACTCTGTTCTCTTTCGATAAAGGTCAGGGACTGAGCGAGCACACGGCTCCCTTCGACGCCATGGTTTATGTTTTCGATGGAGAAGCCGAGGTTACCATCTCCAGCGAATCTCTTCTGGTAAAGAAAGGGGAAATGGTCATTATGCCGGCAAACCAGCCCCATGCGTTAAGGGCAGTAAGCAGATTTAAAATGATGCTGGCCATGATAAAGTCCTGAAATGTGGGCTGATGTAGTTTTAATACTGGGTTCGTATATTTTTGGTTCGGTGCCTCACCTGTCTCTCCTGGCGAAGCTCCGGCATGTGGAGCTTGACGGGGACTTCCACCAGAATCTCTGGAGCAGGGCGGGTAAAATCGCCGGGGTTTTAGGTATATTAGGGGATTTTATCAAAGGCGCCCTACCGGTACTTTTGGGAAAATCCCTCGATTTTAATCTGGCTATAATAGGCCTTGCCGGGCTGGCTGCTGTCTGTGGCCAGATGTGGCCGGTATTTTCCAAATTCGACGGAGAAAAGGGCAATAGCATAGCCCTGGCTATGGCCATGGCATTAGTCCCAAAATCTGACCTCGTTGCACTTATCCCTGTTATTATAGCTATATTAATCAGGACCGTACCAAGATTAGTAGCTAAGTCATCAGGTGATAAACCTATCGTCGGTGGCGCTCCCAGTATAAGTTTGCCCCTGGGGATGGCTATCTGCTTTCTGATATTACCTCTTATTACCTGGTATTTCAGAGAACCCATGGAGATAGTCTGGTGCTTAGTCGCCCTGTTTATATTACTCATGGTAAGAAGGCTTACCGCCGGACTGCGCCATGATTTGAAGGCTGGTGGTGATGTCAAAAGGATATTGATAAACCGTTTACTTTTTGACCGCGCTACGGCCGGGTGGCGGCAATAATTTGGGGTGGTGGGCAGATGAGTATAGAGTATTCCGATAGTTGAGAGGGTGAAAGATTTTTCTTTCCTTCTCGGGGCTACGGGAATTATCGAAGTTCACATTTATAGATTTGCACAGTCCCCGGCGCCAGACCGGCATCGCTCCTGATTCATTGCGCAAGAAACTTATAAATTTGCATTAAAATGCAAAATTGCGTATAGTTACAGAGGTTATGTTACTCAAGCCTGTTGAGGAGGTGTGAAATGCTGGATGAACTCGGACAGAAAATAATCGGGGAGCTGCAGGAAGATGCCCGGCAGAGTTTCCGGGAAATCGGCCGGAAACTTAAGGTATCGGAGGGAACCGTACGAAACAGAGTCAGGAGTCTGGTAAATAGCAATACCTTGAAGATTAGTGCTATACCCAATCCTGGACAGCTGGGGCTGAATTTCATGTGTATCATGTGCATCCAGGTAAAAGTAGGCTCCGCCGAAAGGGTTGAACAGTTGCTCATAAAAAACCCGAATGTTTATTACCTGTGCGGATGTACCGGTAATTTTGATATTATCGGGATTTTTATTTTTCACACTCCGGCGGAGTTTGATGAATTCGTTAAAAATGTCATCGCCAATATACCGGAAATTAACAGGACAAGTACTTTTGTCGTTATGCACATTTCCAGGAGTCCCTGGGAACACAATCTGGACGTAGCGGCACTCTGTAAATCTTAAATGCTCCAGGCCTCGTAATTTCAAATTCGGTCCTATTTTATACGCGCTCCCCAACAACCTGCACATGACGCCGGCATTTCTCTTTAACCGGAAGTCATGAGGAGCTTCTATCAAGGTATTCAGGTGAGGCTCGTGTTATTGACATCATGAGGGAATAACGGTTAATATCTTATGGGAGAGACATATGGTTGTACCTCGTGAAGTATTAGAGGAAAGAAGGCGAGACATCTTAAAGCGCCGCCGGATAACCTGGCTGACGGTGCTCGGCGTTGTCTGTTTGCTGATAGTTTTTCTCATTTTGTACCAGTTTACCGATGTCATTTTCGGGATATCCGAAAACGCGCAATCGGTGCCGCAGAGCGGGGAATGGGCTATGTTCCGCCGTGACCCGACCCATACCGGCAGCGTTGATTCGAATGGTATCTTGCCCAGGGGAACACTGAAGTGGACGTTTGCCACCGATGGTGCCATCCATTCATCGCCGGCGGTTATTGATGGGACTGTGTATGTCGGTTCCAGGGATAGCTATATTTATGCTCTGGATGCAGCCACCGGTGAAAAGCGCTGGGCATTCAAGACAGGCAGCTGGGTGGAATCTTCGCCGATTATCATTAATGGAGTTGTCTATTGCGGCTCAAACGACGGCAATCTTTATGCGCTGGATGCTAAAACAGGTACAAGACTCTGGTCCTTCTCGACGCCTTATGCTCTCAGGTCATCGCCGGCAATAGCTGATGGCGTGGTTTACATCGGCTCTGATGATTATAATATTTATGCGGTAGATGCTGCTAAGGGAACGGAACTCTGGCATAGAATGGCAAACAACCTGGTTATATCATCGCCGACTATTACCGAAGGTATCGTCGTTGTCGGCTCCGTTGACGGGACGTGTTATACCTTAAATGCTAAAAACGGCAGGCCTCGCTTGCAGTACCAGGCGCACTCCTCTATTGTAACATCTCCGGCGGTAAAGGATGGCGTCGCTTATTTCACCACTGCGGGGGGTTATTTGTATGCTATTGATATCGCGGCAAAAAACTGGCCTTTTGAAAATAAACTCAGGGTCTTCTGGCAAGCGCTCTATATCTACGGCGCGGCGCCGAAGCCTCCGAATTCTTCCGGCTTTCTCTGGCTGTATCCGCTCGGGTGGGGTGTGAGGACAAGTTCCTCTCCGGCACTGGTGGACAACGCTCTCTATCTGGGTGCGGGTGATAGCTTATTGGCATTGGATATCAATACGCATCAGGTATTGTGGACATTTAAAGCTGGCAATACTATAGCCTCCTCGCCTGCAGTTGTGGGCACGACTATCTATGTCGGCAGTCAGGATGGAAAGCTCTATGCCCTGAATAGGGCCACCGGCGAAAAGCTCTGGGAAAGCTCTACCGGAGACGAAATTACATCATCACCCGCTGTAGCTAACGGAATGGTTTATGTCGGATCGCACGATGGCAAGCTGTATGCCTTTAACTAGCCAGTCAGAGAGATAACCGGGTTAATTTATTCACCACTCCTCAAGTTGACAATTAGTTAGCGATGAAATATATTCTGCAGCGAAGCGTATATTTCTGATTCTATTTTTTCCCCGATTATTTTCTTTACCAAGGAGGTTATTATCATGAAATCCAGTTCATCTATCCGAACGATAAAGGAGTTATCGCGCGAAATTAACATTTACCATGAAGCTGATGTCGTCGTTGTTGGCGGCGGACCGGGAGGACACTCGGCAGCGATGGCCGCAGCGAGGAACGGAGCCAGGACGATACTCATTGAAAGGTACGGGCATCTGGGAGGCATGGCCAGCGGCGGACTGGTTATCCTCATCCCGCATATGAGTGACGGCGGCAAAGAGCCGCAGATAGCCGGCCTCTGTCTGGAATGGATGGACAGGCTGGGGAAAATCCCTGGCGGCATGTCCGGGCCAAAGCTGGAGGAACTTGGGTCGACCGACCCCGCAGTGCTCACCCGCTGGAAGAACCATTTTTCTACCGTGGTCGATGGTAAAATACGACTGTCCTGGACCGTGGACCCGGAAATGCTGAAATGCATTCTGAATGACATGGTGGAGGAAGCCGGTATTAAACTGTCTCTGCACTCCTGGGGCACCCAGGCTATCGTCGATAAGGGTAAGGTCCAGGGCGTTATTTTCGAGAGTAAATCGGGCAGGCAGGCGGTACTGGGTAAAGTCATTATCGACGGTACCGGCGACGCCGACCTTTTGCCATCGGCCGGGGCAGAATTCGATGGCGCCATAGACCCCAAGCTCAGGAGTTCCATGCTGGCGCTGGTTTTTCGCGTGGGGAACTGTGATTTCAAAAAGTATAACGATTTCAGAGAAGCCAACCCCAAGAAAGCTCAAGAACTTATGGGCGGGTTGAGGGAAGCTGCCGGGACGTTTTTCCTGCCTATCGCGGGCCATCGTGACGATGTTGTCTGGGTGAACAACTGGATACCCGGTTTGAGTTCGACAAGTGTCGATGACCTCACCACACTGGAGGTCACTGTGCGCAAGATGATGCGCAAGGGACATGAGTTTATGAAGAAGAATTTCCCCGGCTTCGAGAACAGCTTTATTCTAGACACCGCTTCTCAGACGGGGACGCGTGGCAGCCGCCGGTTGGTCGGTGAATACATCATTACCGCGGAAGATATGAATTCCAGCAAAAAGTTCGACGATACTATAGCCGTAATTCCGAAGATAGCGCCGGGCGGGTCCGGCACCTGTTCCTATATTCCTTACCGTGCTTTGATACCCGTCAAGGTGGAGGGACTTCTCGTAGCCGGGCGTAGTTTCTCTTCGGATAAAATTGCTAACGATAGTATGAATCTGATACCGCACTGCTGTGCCATGGGAGAAGCAGCCGGGACAGCCGCCGCTTTAGCCGTAAAACAGGGAATCAGCCCCCGTAAGCTTGATTATAAGCTTTTACAAAAGCAATTGCTCAAGCAGGGCGCGGCTCTGCCAGGTATCAAGGTAAATTAACCGTTTTATTGCCATGGGGTTAGAATTCTTATTCCGGGGTTATTTAATAATGTCATTCTCGGGCTTCAGCCTGATTCAGCCTGAAGGCTTGACCCGTCCTTCCAAGGAAGGACCAGGCCACCTTTACCCCCCTCTGTCCCGATTTTTGTAGGGACTCCTCGCAATGACATTGATAAATGACTTCGTTTCTACTACTTGAATAAAGCCCCGCAAAGAAGTATCATTATACCGGCTTAAGGAGAAAACGTCCGTGATGCAGATTAGAAAAACATATACAGTAGTAAGCCCGGAGTTGCTCTATGCCGAGATAAGAGACTTCACCCTGAAGCAGGGGGCGACCCTGGGCGAGAACAAACTGGAGACCTTTACCCTTCCCGATGAGTCGGCTTCATTCATTACCCGGGGTACTCTCACCTTCAATATGAAGGACAAGGCGGGAAATGTGGAAAAAGAATGCCTCCGAGCGCATATCGTCGGCATGGCACGAGGCGAAACTAAGCTGATGATTGATGTCGATGAAAAACTTTTCCTGCAGGAGAAGCTCTCCGCCCTCCAGACCGACCTCGACTTTATCTTCGGCAGCTATGAGGTAAAGTAACTTTCTTTTTCCCCGGGATTCAAGTAATCATGCATTGATTTTATCCACCCGTTTTCCGCGTGGTTTATTCGTAAGCAATGTAAAATCGGGAGGACAATAGTGGCAACTCAAAACAACGTTTATGATAAACTGGCGGAAAAATACCGGCTGGTGGGGGACACGCATTTCAGGGAATTCCTGGAGATGTTATTAACGCCGGAAGAGGGCGTCTATCTTCTGGAGCTTGCCAAGCCTAAAACCCCCGCGGAACTGGCGCAAAAACTCAACCTTGACGAAAAAACCGTCGCCGCTAAGATGGATAATCTCGCCCGTCGCGGCCTGCTTTTCCGGGGAAAGACGCAATACCTCGCCTGGATGGACGCCCACCAGCTTAAAGCCCGCGTGATGTTCAGCGGGGAGGAATACACCCATCCCGGTATGCTGGAACATCGCCAACGGGATGAGCGCTATGTCACCTCGCCTTATGCCGAGATTCACGGCTGGTTCAAATTGTTTAAAATGAGCGGGAAACCGCTCATCAGGGTTATTCCAGCACGGAAAGCTATTGCTGCCAACCCCAAAATCCGACCCGACCAGGTCCTGTGGTACGAGAATATCGTGGAGATGATGAAAAGAGCCGACAAAATAGGCGTGGTTGATTGCGATTGCCGTAGAATCTATCAAAGATGTGATAAGCCGCTGTTAACCTGTCTCCATTTCGGCAATATGGTCGACTATGAAGTGGAGAGGGGCGGCAGGATGAAAGCCATCACCCTCGAAGAGGCAATCGAGATTTGTGATGAATCCGAAGAAGCCGGGCTGGTGCACAACTCTCCAGGCAACAATGCTTCTCTTTCGGGTGTTATCTGCAATTGCTGTTCTGACTGCTGCTCAACGTTTGAACCCGCCCTGCAATCCGGCAGGATAAGTGAGATTGTCGCCCCCAGCCGCTTTCAAGCTATTGTTGACCCGGAGTTATGCAAGGGTTGCCAGACATGCTTCAAGCGCTGTCCCTTCGGCGCTATCGAGATGCTGGAGGTTGCCGGCTCCGATAAGCCGAAAGCTTCAGTCAATAAGGAGAAATGCCTTGGGTGTGGTGTCTGTGTGGTCGGGTGTAAACAGAAAGCGCTGACGTTTGAACTTGTCAGACCTCCGGAATTTATCCCCCCCAAACCTGATTTCGGACAACCTCTCATATTCAGCGTCTACTGATAAAATCTTTGTCAGCTATAAGGTGACTAAAACTACTGGCGATGTGCTATAATGCCAATTAAAAAAGTGTTTCTACTATGCAGGCAGTTGAAGTCAGTCATATAGTCAAGTCCTTTGCAGATAAGGTCGCAGTTGACGACCTGTCTTTCTCGGTCGCCCAGGGTGAGATATTCGGTCTGATTGGCCCTAACGGTGCGGGCAAGACGACCACCATCAAGATGATGATGGACATCATCAAGCCGGATTCGGGCGAGGTGACTATCCTCGGCGAGAAGCTGAGTGAGGCCGCTAAAAACAAGCTTGGCTACATGCCCGAGGAAAGAGGACTGTATAAAAAGCTGAGGGTCATCGACTCTATCATCTACCTTGCCTCGCTCAAGGGTATGGACAGACGCTCGGCTGTGGAAAAAGCTAATACGCTGCTCAATCATACCGGTATGCTCCCGCACGAAAGAAAGAAAACAGAAGAATTGAGCAAGGGCATGGGGCAGATTATCCAGTTCATCGTTACTATCATCCATGACCCCCAACTGATTATCCTGGATGAACCCTTTGCCGGCCTCGACCCGGTTAACACCGAGTTATTGAAAGGCATGCTCTTAGACCTGAGGAATCAAGGTAAAGCCATAATTCTGAGCACGCACCAGATGAATCAGATAGAGGAACTTTGCGACCGTATCTTAATGGTAAATAACGGCCGCGCCATTCTTTACGGGAACCTGAGTGAAATCAAGGCAAGATATCAGAATAATGCCGTCCTTCTGGATATAAAAGGGGAGCTGGGCGATGTGCCGGGAGTTACCGAGAAACGCCCTCACAAAGGCTATATCGAGCTGGTACTGGATGGCAAGACAACCCCTCAACAGCTCCTGGAGCGATTGGTAAGCCGCGGCATCGTAGTCAATCGCTTTGAAATTGCTACTCCTCCACTGAACCAGATATTCCTGGAGGTGGTGGGTAAAAGCCATGAATAAAACTCTTTTAATATTCAGGCATGAATTCCTTTACACGATAAAACGGACGGGCTTTATTATTATGACCCTTATCGTCCCGCTTATAGCCCTTCTGGCTATCGGAGTCTATCAAGTCGTATCAGGCATCGTGAAACCGTCAGCAGCCGAGGAAATAAAAATCGGCTATGTCGATAAATGGGGGGGATTCGACCAGTATACCCGCCAGGGGAACTTGATACTGGTGCGCTTCGATACATCGGATGACGCCAACAAGGCAATGGTCAATAAAGATATCAAAGAGTATTTCGTCATTACACCGGATTATGCCTCGACCGGAGTGATGAACCGCTATACCCTGGAAAAACAGCTCACCGCGCCTCCCGCCACCATTGCGGCAATTAAGAATTTCCTCTCGAGTAATATGCTGGCAGGGAAAGTACCCCAGGCCACCATAGACCTGGTTGAAGCACCCCTGTATCTGGTTACTATTAAGCTTACCGAAACCGGCGCCGTGGCCCCGGAGCAGGGCGGGTTCGGCAATCTTATTATTCCCGGGATTTTCAGCCTGCTCCTGGTGCTCTCCATCACCTTCTCTTCCAGTTATCTGCTTCAGGGGCTGGGGGATGAGAAGGAGAGCCGCCTTATCGAGGTATTGTTGTCCTCCGTTTCCACCCGGCAGTTAATCACCGGCAAGGTTCTGGGACTCGGCGCTGCCGGGCTGGCGCAGGTGGTCGTCTGGGTAGTCTCGGCGCCATTTCTGCTGAACCTGGCTACATCATCTATCGGCGGCTTCATCAGCACGATACAGTTACCCGCCAACTTCCTAGTTCTGGGGATAGTGTATTTTATCCTAGGTTATCTATTATTCGCTGTGATTTCGACAGGCATCGGCGCGATCACTTCCTCGGCGCGGGAAGGACAACAACTCGCCACGATATTCACACTGATGGCGATTTCACCGCTCTGGTTCTCGTCCTTACTTATGTTGTTTCCGAACAACCCGGTCTGGGTAGCTCTGACTATTTTCCCCTTCACGGCGCCGGTGGTATTGATGCTACGGCTCGGCTCGACGGATGTCGCCGCCTGGCAGATAGCCGCCAGCATAGCCGTGCTTTTGTTATTCATCACCGGCGGGATGCTATTGACCGTCAGGGTTGTCAGGACTTACCTGCTGATGTACGGGAAAAGACCCGGGCTGGGGGAAATAATCCGCAGCCTGAAAAGTAGCTAGTCTATACAGGCTGGACTAGATTATATCTCCAGGTCATATGAGGTAAAGTAGGTTTACTACGGTCTCCCCGGATTCCTCTCGTGTTCCTTTCTCATTCCATTGTGAGAATTACCTCACCCCTTGCGGCCTCTCCAACACGATTCATTGAAGACAATCTGAGCTTAAGTACCGCAACAATATACTAAAATGTAAAAAGCTGAGGTGTTAGAGTAGAATGTATTGCAGTGACGGAACTTCACGAAATGATAAAGAAACGGGTATCGGCAACGAGATTGCTGCTTTTCGCCCTTGCTACTATCCTTTTGCTCGCTGGCTGTATTCAAAAGCCAGCCCAGACGCCCGCACCTAGTACCGCCGCCCCTGTAACGCCAAGCACCCAGCCAACATTAACACCAACTCCAACTATACCAAATGTACCTTCAGAGCAGACAGCAAATCCTACGCATCCGTTGACGCCATTTCCTTCACCTACACCAACCATACCTATTCCTCAACAGGCCACTGAACCAGATATAGTAAGAGACGTTCTCGGTGTTCTGGATTTAGCGCACGGATACAGCATTGGGTGCGTGCTACCTGGGGCGTTTGGACTGCCCAAACAACTAGCCCTGCTACCTAATGGAGACATCTTGATTACTGATTTAAGTTTCAAATGCATCCGGGTACTCTCAAATGGTAGTATTCGCACGCTTATTGGCCCAGATGAAACTACGGCAAATTCAGTTGCCGCCATGCCTGACGGTCAAGTCTGCTATATTGACCTCAAAAACCAGCTTGTTTCAGTCGAGCCTCGTACAGGTGCCAAGAGAACACTTGGGATTATTCCCCCAGATGAATGGATACCTGCGCTAGCAGCCGATAGCGGAGGTAACGTCTTTGCGGTCGCCAGGAGTAATAGACTTTTTCGATTCACCAAAGACGGCGAGCGGAACATTGTCACGAGTGCTCTACCGTTTGAACAAACAAAAACTCCAACAATAACGGACATAGATGTGGGACAGGATGGGACAGTCTATATTTCCGGGTTCAAGTACTTTGTCGCTGTTACTCCCGAGGGTAACGTAAAAACAATTGCCGATGACCTCCACAATGAGCCAAGCTGGTGTGAGGTAGCTCCTGATGGCAAAGTATATGTGAAAGACATTCCTTCCGGTGTCCGATGGTTAAATCCGGCAACTGGCGAACTGATGCCGGTTCAGATCAGTATCAACACCGGTGTCAGCGACTTGCTTGCTCTTTCAGGGAATGAACTTGTCCTTCTCCCTTCGGGATCTGACTTGATTTGTAAATATAATCTGTCTACTAAAGAAGCTACACCCCTCCTTGTAAACTCAGTCAATAGTCGTGCCTTCGCTACCGGCCATGGCGCATTCCTGGCAAGTCCGGACTTGGGGGCTTCGCTGAAGTCAGATATCATTAGCATCCAAGATGATGGCACGATAAGAAACGTCGCCGGCTTGACCTTTACCCACGTCGAAGCCGCCGATGTTGATAATGAGAACCGTCTTTGTCTCTATGCCGACAATAGATTTTATCGTCTTGAGACGGATGGTTCGGTCACTTCCATCACTCCTAAATTCCCCTCGGGGTGGAATATCGGAGGAAACACAAATATCGCAATCGGTCCTGACGGTTTATTCTACTGTATCGTAACAAATCACAATGACTCAATCAGAGTCTGGACTGTGAACCAGCAGGGTAACGTCAATATCCTGCCGATTATTTTTAACCGTGCTTCATTCGGCGATGCCTACCAAGTTTGTGATGCCCGCATCGACGTGGGCAGTGATGGCAGGCTGGTCTTTGTTGTGACGGCTATAGGTAGCAAGGGACAGGGCCCTTTCTATCAGCGTGTCTATCAGGCTAGCGCCGATAGTACAAATATGAAAGAGGTTGCCAACTTTGACTCCGGGCGCATTGGGGGCATGGTGGACATCGCTGTTGACCATGATAATAATATATTTGTTTACGTGTGTGAGGGCACAACGGGAGACGGAGAAGCAATTTTCCGCATCAGTAATAACAAGGAAGTTGTCAGGTATTTAGGAATACGCGCCGGCCGTGACCCCGATAGTATAGATGTTGACTCAAGCGGAAATGTGTGGCTCTGCACCACCATTGGCGTGTTCAGAATTACGCGTTCCAACTGAAAATTCTGCTTAAAGCAGAATACCACTTAGCGGGTCATATTTTGAGTTATTGTTGGTCCTAGAGTGTATTACACTCATCCTAATAAGGCTTTTCACCTTTTTATCTCGCCTTCGGGTAAGACCCCAGAATTTTCACGAACACGGCGTGCTCTTCCAGAGCTTTCAGGGCTTCGCCGACCTCCTTTTCCTCGCGGTGGCCGGAGAAGTCCATATAGAAGTTGTATTCCCAGGGCTGGTGGCGGGTGGGGCGGGACTCAAGCTTGGTGAGATTTATCTTCCTCGTCGCAAACTCCCGAAGGCAGTCGTAAAGCGCCCCCGGCTTATGCTTGAGGGAAAAGACAATTGAAGTTTTATCGTTACCTGCAGGCGGGGAGTCTTCCCTGGAGAGGACGAAGAACCTGGTGAAATTATGCGGGTTGTCCTCTATCTCCCGGGCGATTATCTTCATCCCATAGATTTCGGCGGCTTTGGCGCTGGCGACGGCGGCGTAGTCCAGCCGGCCCTGCTCTTTTATCATCCGGACGCTGCCCGCCGTGTCCGAAGCGGGGATAAGCTCAGCATTCAGATGGTGTAAAAAATTGCGGCTTTGCCCCAGTGCCTGCGGGTGGGAATAGACATATTTTATGGTTTCAAGGCTGGCCCCTTCCACAGCTATCAGGCAGTGGCTGATGCGCAGCTCCGTCTCGCCGCAGACCATAAGAGGAGAGTCCAGCAGCAGGTCATATGCCCTGGTGATGCTGCCTTCCAGCGAGTTCTCCACGGGGACTAAAGCGAAAGGTGCTTCTCCCACCTCAACTGCCTCAAAGACCTCATCCAGGGTTTCGTAAGGGACGCCCCGGGTCGATTTCCCGAAGAAGCGGATGGCGGCTTCCTCCGTATAGGCGCCCGGCTCACCCTGGAAAGCCACGGCTACCCCCTGTATTTTTTTGCTGGCATCTATTATCTGCCGGTAAATACTCTCGATATCGCTCGGACTTATCTTATTATCGCGGGCCAGGCCCCGGACATTGCGCAGGACTTTAAGCTCTCTTTCCCTGTCCTCGATAAGCTTACTGGTCTTATTTTTGCCCTTACCGATTTCTTTCGATATACTCTGCCGCTCGGCGATTAGCTCGACGATGCGGGCGTCTATTTCATCAATCTTCTTTCTTAAACCATCAAGGCTCATTTTATCACCCTCGGAATCAGGCCGGCCCTCATGGCGAAATCACAGAGCGTTACCGCCATCATCGCTTCCACCACCGGCACCGCCCTGGGGACGATGCAGACGTCATGCCGGCCGCCGACCATGATATTCGTGTTTTTCATTTTTTTTATGTCTACCGTTTCCTGCTCTATAGCTATGGAGGAAACCGGCTTGATAGCCACCCTGACCACTAAGGGCATGCCGTTGCTGATGCCGCCGAGTATGCCGCCGGCATTATTTGTCGCCGTGACTACCCTGCCGTCCCGAATCATAAACGGGTCGTTGTTTTCCGACCCCTTTTTACGGGCGGCGGAGAAACCGGCGCCGAACTCTACCCCCTTCACCGCCGGGATAGCGAGCAGCGCTTTAGCCAGGTCTCCATCCAGGTTATCGAAGACCGGCTCGCCCAGGCCGACCGGCATATTGCTGGCAATACCTTCGATAATGCCGCCGAGACTATCGCCCTCTTCTTTCGCCCTGGCGATGAGTCCGGCCATTTCCCGCGAGGCAATCTTATCGGCGCAAAAGAGCGAGTCTTTTAATACCTTTTTCTTTATTTCATCGTAATTTAACGGTTTTGCCGCGATGCCGCCTATTTCTACCGTATGCGCGATAATTTCCACGCCGATAATATCAAGAATTTTCCTGGCGATAGCCCCCGCCATGACAAAAGACGCGGTTATCCTGCCGGAAAACCTGCCCCCACCCCGCCAGTCATTGAAGCCGCCGTATTTTACGTAGGCGGTGTAGTCAGCATGTCCCGGGCGCAGGCGGAACCTGATTTTTTCATAGTCGGAGTCATCTATATCTTCATTCATTATCAGGAGGCAAACAGGCGCTCCGGTGGTGAAACCGCCAGCGACACCGGACAGAATCTCGACTTTGTCCTGTTCACGCCGTGCGGTCGCCGCCACATTATCGCCAGCCCGTCTCCTGTCCACCTCTTTTTGGACATCCTCCCCGGTGAGAGATAGACCGGCGGGGCAGCCGTCAACGATAACGCCCATACACTTACCGTGACTTTCCCCGAAGCTGGTTATCGTAAATAATCTGCCGAGGCTATTTTGCATTTATCTCCAGCTTACCGCCAACGCTTTTCAATACCTCCCAGAAATCAGGGAATGTTTTAGCCACACATTCAGCGCCATCGATGGTGATGCCGCCGATGTCAATGCCGAGCACACCGAAAGCCATGGCAATGCGGTGGTCGCCAAAACTTTCGATAACGACAGGTTCCTTAGCCGCCTCATCCTTTATATCCTTTTTGCTTTCACCCTCGTCCTTTTCCTTCTCATCATATTCATCCTTGGCTTTTTTCGGCGTCTTCAGGCCGGTAATGGTAAGGCGGTCTCTATCCTCGGTCACAGATACACCTATTTTTTGCAGACCCTCTTTAATGGCGGACACTCGGTTCGACTCTTTTATCCGCGCCCTTTCAATGCCGGTAAATACGCTGACACCTTCGGCTAAAGCAGCCAGAACGGCTATGGTCGGCAGGAGGTCAATGCAGTCGGAAAGGTCGGCACGTACCGCCTTAAGATCACCCCGGCTTACAATAACGGAATTCCCGGATACTCTCACCATGGCGCCCATGCTGCGCAACAGGTCCAGTATCACGCGGTCGCCCTGAAAGCTGGCCGTACTCAAATTGTCAACCTGTATCCCTTCGGAAACCGCTCCGAGTGCCAGGAAATACGAAGCCGATGACCAATCGCCTTCTACGGCCAACCTGGCCGGTTGATACTTTTGCCGCTTGATGATGAATCTGTCCCACTCGGTCTGGACATTAATCCCGAACTTTTTTAGACACCAGAGTGTCATCAATATGTAGGGCTTCGATGTTAGAGTGGTCGTCAGTTTTATGCTTGTTTCCTTCGGGGCAAAGGGGGCGATGAGGAACAAAGCCGATATAAACTGAGAACTGATATTGCCCGGAATCTCGGTAAGGCCTCCCTTAAATGTACCTCCCTGTATTGTCACCGGCGGTGTCGTCTTTCCTTCCATCGAGCCGTCTATCCCCAGCTTTTTCAGCGCCTCGACAAGAGATTTTATCGGCCTTTTAGAGAGTGAAGCGCCGCCGACCAGCCGGTGTTTGCCGGGGATAAGCGAACATATGGCTGTCATAAATCTCAGGGTAGTTGCCGATTCGCCACAGTAAAGGTCTTCACCAGACACCCGGAGTGTACCCCCGGTGACCCGCCATATATCTGTCTCTTTCTGGATACCAACGCCAATTTTACCCAGTACATCGGCGGCGGCATTGGTATCCTCGCTTACCAGCGGGTGTAATATCTCGCTTTTCCCCATGCTCAGGGCGGCGCACATCAATGCCCGAATGGTCATACTCTTGGAAGGAGGAACCTTGACTTTTCCCTTTATTTCGCTTTTATTGACGGTAACTTTCATTTTCTCTCAATATCTCGATAATCCTCCCGGCAACCGAGTCGGCATTAATCCCGGAAGTGTTTACCGTAATTTCCGCCGACCGCTCATAATAAGGCCTGCGGAATTTCATGAGCTCTTTAATTTGCTGCGCCCGTTCCGTCACGGCGAGCAAAGGTCTTCCATCCTTATCTCCCAATGTACGCTTCAGGATTACCGCCGGCGACGCCGTCAGACATACTATAACACATGTCCTTTTCAATCGGTCAATGTTTATTTTATTGAGAACGATGCCGCCGCCGCAAGCGATAACGGCATTCTCTTTAGCAGCGACTTCCCGGGTAACTACAATTTCAAGCTCACGAAAGCGAATCTCACCGTCCTGGCGAAATATCTCAGGTATGGACTTACCCGCTTTTTTTTCAATTAATGTATCCAGCTCGATGAACTCTTTGCCGAGCTTTTCGGCTAGCAACTTGCCTACCACCGTCTTCCCCGTCCCCATGAACCCTATCAGGGCGATGCTAGTCTTCACGTTTCTCCAGCAACTTTATCGCTTCTCTCCGCATCAGGTCGAGCGGGGCCTTCTGCCCTGTCCACTTCTCGAAAGCCAGGGCCCCCTGCCAGGCGAGCATATCAATGCCGCCTATTGTCCTGGCACCGGCTGCCGCGGCTTCCCTGAGTAACCTCGTCATAATGGGATTATAAACGATATCGAAAACAACAAGGTCAGGTTTGAGCAAATGCGCGGGGACGGGACTCTCTTCACTGGCTGGACTCATGCCCACACTGGTGGCGTTAACCAGTATATCGGCACCTTCCAGCGCTTCGGCCAGGTGGCCTAGTTCCATTACGGTCACTTCGCTGCCCAGGTCGTCATAAATCAACCGGGCAATATCCTCCGCCCAGTCCAGTTCCAGCTGCCGGTTGAGCACCGTGAGATGAGCGCCCTTTTCGGCGAGGACATAGGTAATAGCCCTGGAGGCGCCGCCGGCTCCCAGAACGACGACTCTCTTACCCTCCGGCTCAATCCCGTGCTCCAGCAAAGCCTGGAGAAATCCGGCGGCATCGGTATTGTAACCCCTGAGTTCACCGTCATTATTCACCACTGTATTGACCGCGCCAATCTTCTCCGCCAGGGGGTCCAGGCCATCCAGCAAGGGTATAACGGACACCTTGTGGGGTATGGTAACATTAAAACCCCTTACATTAAGTGCTCTCAGGCCTTCAATGGCTTGAGCCAGCTGTTCCGGCTTTACGCGGAAAGGAATATAGATATAGTCCAGCCCCAGTTTTTTATAGGCGGCGTTGTGCATAGCCGGCGACATGGTATGTTCAATGGGGTCACCGATGAGAGCGCAGATTCTCGTTTTACCGGAAATTCCTTTATCACCCATTTTTGAGTATCCCGTAAATTTCCCTTAATTCCTTCACCGTTATCTGCCCGGCGGCCGATTCGCTGCCTTCCCCAACCGATGCGTAGGTAAAATAACCCCCCGCCAGCGGACAAAGCACCCGGGAGATTTTCCCTAAAGCCCCCATGGCGAAGGAGACTACTTTCTGCTGCGGAAAGTCCGCTATAAGCTGCAAGGTGGACGGATTGTCTTTGAAGCTGCGGGCGGTGGTCACCACTTTACAGATATCAGCCCCGGCCACCAGCTGATTCTTAATAATTTCCCGCATTTTATCAAGAGGCGGCGTTCGTTTCAGGTCATGATATGAAAGCAGGCAGTCGGCACGACCTTTAATTTCCCTGACCACTTTCTCTAAACCCGGCGAGCCGAGTTCGATATCGACGATGCTGGCGCCAAGCTCGAGAGCGCTCAGGAGTTCTTTAATTCTTTGCGACTCTCCCCCACGCCATTTTCCCCCCTCCCCTTTACTCCGGTTGCAGGCTATCCAGGGTTTCCCCAGGCGCTTGGCTACTTCCCGCCAGCCTTCGCCGATAAGGTCGATACGTACCTCGAACAGGTCGGCCAGCGGCTCGATTCCTGCCACTGCTTCCAGGTCGCGGTTAACGATAGCGACACATATCCTAGGTCGTTCTCCAACCAAATAATTCCTCCCCTATCAGGGCCGGCTGAACTTCATCGCTGACGAAGGCATTGCCAATCGATTTCAGCAGGACAAACCTGACCTTGCCATTCAGGACCTTCTTATCATGTTTGATAACTTCCAGTAACTTTTCTTTTTCGTCTCTGGTAAGGTCCGGCATTTTCGTGGGCAGTCCGGCCTGCCTGATAACCCCATCCAGCCTGACGAGCTCGTTATCCTGAAGTAAACCCATACGCCGGGAAATTTTAGCCGCCGCCATCATGCCGATGGCTACCGCCTCGCCGTGTTTCAAGCGGAAATTGGAGATGGCTTCGACGGCGTGGCCGATGGTATGACCATAGTTCAGGATAGCCCTCAAACCGGTCTCCTTTTCGTCTTTTGCCACAACCTCAGCTTTTGTCCTGGCTGCCTCAAGTACGATATTTTCCATCACGGACGGATCAATCTCTCTGGCTTTCGCCATGTTGACCTCAAGATAGTTGAAAAGGTCCCTGTTCCTGACGGCGGCGTTCTTGATAACTTCGGCAAAACCGTTAGCCAGTTCGGCTTCCGGTAGCGTTTTCAAAGTGTCCATGTCGGCGACAACTAATTCAGGCTGGTAGAACGCGCCGATAACATTTTTCAATCGGCCAAAGTCAACGCCGGTCTTGCCGCCGATGCTGCTATCAACCTGCGCCAGCAGTGTGGTCGGTACCTGTACCAGCGGCACCCCCCGCATATAAGTGGCCGCTACGAATCCAGCTAGGTCGCCGACTACCCCTCCACCCAGCGCCAGAACGGTAGTCGTCCTCTCGGCATAAGCGTCGGTCAGGCTATGGTAGAGCTTACCGGCGGTTTCCAGCGACTTTTGCTCTTCCCCCGCCGGCACCTCCAGAACGGTCACATCGAAGCCGGCATGGGTCAGACCCTCTTCAAGGCTATTGGCGTAAAGTCCCCTTACGTTACTATCGGTAATAATTACCGCTTTCCCGGAAAGCCCATTCCCCTTCAGCCACAACCCCACGCGTGACAGCAGGTCAGACCCGACACGTATCTCATAGCTGCTACCACTGAGTTCTACTTTTACTTTTTTCATTGATGCCATTTTACCTCGCCTTATCTAGGTATGCAATAACATTATTAAAATAATAGTTATATAATATATGGTATTTTCCCTTAATTCCAGAGTCCGGATAAATTAATTCATAGATTTCCTCTTGCGGATGTTGACAGACGGTATGGAGATATGATAAATTTAATGTTTGGTGCTTAGAATTCAGTAAAAGTAGATAGATTGAGCTGATAAACCTCTCTCTATCACATTACAAGAATTCGTAATGGATGGGCTTAGGCTCATCCATTGTAATTGTTAGGGGGGTAGAAAAGAGACAATGCCAACAATAAATCAGCTGGTCCGCAAGGGGCGCCGGAAGAATCCCAAGAAGGACAGGACGCCGGCACTGGGTTTTACCTACAACGCTTTGAAGAACAGGGTGCTGCAGGGTAAAAGTTCTCCACAGAAGCGGGGCGTCTGCATCCAGGTCAAGACGACAACCCCCAAGAAGCCCAACTCCGCCCTGCGCAAGATAGCCAAGGTGCGGCTGACCAATCACGTGGAGGTAACCGCCTATATCCCCGGTGAAGGACATGAGCTTCAGGAACACTCGGTAGTCCTGATACGGGGCGGCCGTGTCCCGGACCTGCCCGGTGTACGCTACCATATCATCCGGGGGGCGCTGGATACCACCGGTGTCGCCAATCGCAAGCAAGGCCGTAGCAAGTACGGGGCTAAAAAGGCGAAAGCAAAGACCGAAGTCACTTAGTCCGAGGTAATACCATGTCGAGAAGAGCTGCAGCAGAAAAAAGAGAGATTATTCCCGACGCTAAATATCGCAGCATAACCGTGTCCCGGTTGATTGTCAAGGTCATGCAGCGCGGTAAGAAAAGAACGGCCGAGAGTATTGTTTACGGCGCTCTGGAGAAGCTGGGACAGCAGGTCTCCAAAGACCCGGTCGCGGCTCTGGAACAGGCGGTGAAAAACGCTACGCCGCTCCTGCAGGTCAAACCAAGGCGTGTCGGCGGCGCTACCTACCAGGTTCCAGTTGAAGTACTGCCCGACCGCGGACTTTTCCTGGCCCTGACCTGGCTGATACAGTCCGCCAAGTCACGAAAAGGTAAAGCCATGCATGAAAAACTGGCCGATGAACTTGCCGAAGCTTTTCAGGGACAGGGGACAACCATTAAAAAACGTGAAGATACACACAAAATGGCCGAGGCTAACAGGGCCTTTGCCCATTACAGGTGGTAAGGGGTTTGGTAATAAACAGCAGTGTTAAAGTAAAAAAGCAAGCGACAGCGGGAGAGAAGAAAGTGTCCAGGGAATTTCCTCTGGAGGACATCCGCAACATAGGCATTATCGCCCATATCGATGCCGGCAAGACCACCGTCACCGAGAGGATACTCTATTACACCGGCAAAACCTATAAAATGGGCGAGGTGCATGAAGGTACTGCCGTCATGGACTGGATGGACCAGGAAAGGGAACGCGGCATCACCATCACGGCGGCGGCCACAACCTGCTACTGGCGCGAGCACCGCATCAACATTATCGATACGCCGGGGCATGTGGACTTCACCGCCGAAGTCGAACGCAGCCTCAGGGTACTCGATGGAGGCGTAGTCGTTTTCGATGCTGTTTCCGGTGTCGAAGCCCAGTCGGAGACGGTCTGGCGGCAGGCAGATAGATATAAGGTGCCCAGGATTTGCTACATCAACAAGATGGACCGTATCGGCTCTAATTACAACCGGACGATTTCCATGATTGAAGCGCGTCTCCAGGCGAACCCTTTACCGATACAGCTTCCCCTGGGTGCCGAGGAGCGTTTCTACGGCGTTGTAGATATTATAGAAAATAAGGCATGGCGCTTCTCCGGCGACCCTGATTCACCACGGGAAGAGATGCCGATTCCGGAGTCGGAAAAAACAAGGGTGACCGAGCTCCGGCAGTCTTTGATAGCCAAATTGGCTGAACATGACGACGCCATGATGATAGCCTATGTCGAGGGCGATGAAATCGAGCCCGATGAATTAAAGCAAGCTCTGAGACGGATAACCCTGGAAAATAAAGGGGTACCTGTTATTTGTGGCAGCGCCCTGAAGAATATGGGCATTCAGCTCCTTCTCGACGCTATTGTCGACTACCTTCCCTCGCCGCTGGACGTGCCGCCGGTAGGCGGCACCAATGCCAGGACCGGCGATAAAACCACGCGTGAGGTCAGCGATGACGCTCCGTTCTCCGCGCTGGCGTTTAAGGTTGTTACCGACCCGTTCGTGGGGAGGCTGGTCTATTTCCGGGTATATTCGGGTAAAGTGAAGGTTGGCGCACAGGTTTATAACCCGACACGCGAAAGACCAGAACGCATCGGCCGTCTGTTACTTATGCACGCCAACCACCGCGAGGACATTACTTCCGCCGATACCGGCGCTATCGTTGCCACGCTGGGACTGAAAAACACCTTTACCGGCGATACCCTTTGCGATTCTTCGAAAGCGATACTACTGGAATCGATACGCTTCCCAGAGCCGGTGATATCGGTCGCTATTGAGCCCAAGACCAGAGGTGACCAGGACAGGCTGAGTGAATCCCTGCAAAAATTGACCGAAGAAGACCCCACTTTCAGAGTAACCTATAACGAGGAAACCGGGCAGACCATTATCTCCGGCATGGGCGAGCTTCACCTGGAGGTTATCGTCAGCCGACTCATCAGGGAATTTAATGTTGGGGTAAAAGTAGGCCGACCGCGCGTGGCTTATAAAGAGACGATTACCGTGCCGGTGAAGGTAGAAGGCAAGTTTGTCCGGCAGAGCGGCGGCCACGGCCAGTATGGCCATGTCAATATCGAGCTAGAACCTCAGCCGCGCGGCAAGGGCTTTGAATTTGTCGAGGCCATAAAAGGCGGCACTATACCCAGGCAGTTTATTCCGCCGGTCAAGGCCGGCATTAAAGAGGCCATGGAGACCGGCGTTCTGGCCGGCTATCCGGTGGTGGATATCAAGGCTACTCTTTACGATGGCAGCTACCATGAGGTCGACTCCTCCGAACTGGCCTTCAAGATGGCCGGCGCGATGGCATTAAGAGCCGGCGTCAAGAAAGCCAGACCTGTCCTTCTGGAGCCCATCATGAAACTGGAAGTCGTGACGCCGGAGCAGTTCGTCGGCGATATCATCGGCGACCTCAATGCCAAGAGAGGGCACATCGGCAAGGTCGATGCACAGGGTGAAACGTATATCATTCACTCCCTGATACCCATGGCCGAAT
>JBGPRB010000005.1:0-34023 GCA_041489355.1 Dehalococcoidia bacterium | reverse complement strand
CGCTGATGTAGAGTTTACCGATGGACTGCTCGGTTAATAGTCCGTAGACGATGAAGGAGGTGCTGGGCGGAATCATGATGCCCAGCCCGCCGGCAGTTGCCACGGTGCCCGTGGCAAACATGTCATTGTAGTTGTGTTTTTTCATTTCCGGCAGGGCCACTTTACCTATAGTGGCAGTGGTGGCTGACGTTGAACCGCAAACCGCGCCGAAAGCGGCGGAGGCGGCGATGGCGGCAATGGCCAGCCCACCGGACAGGCGTCCCAGAATCACATAGGCTGTGTTAAATAGTTTTCTACCAATCCCCGAGGCAAAGGCATAGCAACCCATCATGACGAACATGGGGATAACACTGAGGGAATAAGAAGCAAATTGGTCGAATACATCTCGTGGTAGCAGATTGAAAGCGGCGTCCGGCGAAACCAGGTAGGCAAAGCCAGCCATTCCCACCAGTGCCATACTGAAAGCCATTGGCATGCCTATGGAAAAAAATAACAGCAGAACAATTACGCCGATAGAGCCAATTAAAATGGGATTCATCTTCTTATTGTCTCCAGCAGTGAACTGACAAAGTCTTTTACCAATATTAAAATCATAGGAATGCAGCACAGGGCTAGCCAATACGCAAAGGGATAAAACGCTATCTTCGCGGTAGCCGTAACTTCGTTATTGCTTTTCAACGCTTGGGCGTAATCGAAGCTTGCCCAGGTGAGGATGATAAAAAAGGCAAGACCGAGGAGGGCAACAATGCTGTGAATAATGCCTACGGCGGGTTGGGGCAGCCCGTCAATTAATTCTATGCGGACATGTCTGCCGTCAATTTTGGAAATGGCGAGAGCACCGGCGAGGGCGATTACTTGAAGCAGGTAAACCGTCTCGGTACCTGCCGGTAAAGGCCAGTGAAAGAGCTTGGCACCAATAACATCAATCATGGTGCCAAGGATCATACCGAGAACGCCCACTATGGCGATACGCTCAAGCCAGACACTCAACCTATAGTTGAACTTTTCCAGACGATTCACATTATTACCTTTTTCCAAGCATAGGGTAACTAATCGAGAAATTACAACAAATCCCGGAGAAGCTCAGAGAAGCGTTTTACTTCCCCGGGACTTGTTGAAGACTCTTATTATTGACAAGTAAACACGGTTAAGGCAATTTCACATCGAACGGGGATGGGATGCCGCGCTCCTTCTCTTTGGGGGTCCAGTACTCGATGCGCGACTTTATGTAGTCAATCCACTTCTGGCAATCGGACTTGCTGTACCCCTTAGCAACCATGGCGTCGGTATAATTCGCTAATACCGGTTGCACGGTATTCCACCACCTCGTACCCTCATCCTTGGAGAGGGTAATGACCTCGTTGCCCGGAATGCTCAGGCTGTAATTGATGCCGTCAATATCAATCTGGTTCCAGGCAGCCGCGTACTTTTCCGCGTATTCATCGCTGACCTCGTTAAAGATTTTCTTGATGTCGTTGGGAAGGGCGTCCCATTTTGCCTTGTTCATGGCCAGGTAGAAGGTATACATATTCCCCACCTGCCAGGCAAAGGTGGTGTACTTACAGACATCAGCCATTTTGAAGCTCTTGAGGGTCTCAATACCAACCAGCGTGCCATCGACGACACCCTTGGAAACGGAGTCGTACATCTCGGCCATGGGGATGTCGCGTGGAGTGGCGCCCAGCGCTGCAATGGCCGAGGCCACTTCGCCCGCCCCGCGCAGGGTCTTACCTTTAAGGTCTTCAAGTTTGGTTATCTTTGCGTTGTGCAGCATAAGGCCGGCCGTGGTGCCGGCGTTGACCAGCAGCAGGTGCAGGTTATCCCATTCCTTCGGCTTGAATTTGTCCAGGAAGTCCGTGGCGACATGGGAGCCTACCCAGCCGGTGGGGTAGCCCATCGGCAGGTCGAGGACCTCGGTAACCGGGAACCGGCCGCGGTTATAGCCGATATGCGCTATGGCAATATCAGCGATACCCTGTTCCAGGGCGTCAGGCGTCTGAGGTGCCTTGACAAGCGAACCGCCGGGATAGAAAGTTATTTCAACGCGGCCGTTAGAGCGTGCCATGATATCTTTGCCCCATGCCTCCTGGAGAGGAGAAAACGCATGGGCCGGAGGCAAATAACAGGAAGAAGACAATTTTATCACTTCTTGTGAGGCAGGCGTAGATTCAGTGCAACTACCTAAGAACAACGCACTTACTATAATAACCATTAGTGAAATAAATAGTATCTTTTTCATTGTTCACTCCTACTATTAACGTTAAAATCTGAAATTACTGTTGTTTAATCCTTCCGATCACCTCCTTTGATTTAGTGGTTACTGGGGGCATTATTGTATAATATACGGCGATATCCAACCACAAACTATATTGAATAGTAAAATGAATAGTTATAAATGTCAAGTCATGAGACTTGGCAAAAACATACGCACGGAAAGGTAGATATCCCCGATGTGCGTCCAGGGATAACTTTAGGTAACAAAAAAGTATTTGGTAACTTTTGAAGAATTCGAGATATTGGTAAGGTCAAGTTTACTCTTATTTATGATAGCTTATAGCCAATATCCGCCTTTTCTCCCAAAAACTTGAAATAGTACGATACGATGGAGAAGAAGCCTCCCCTGTCTCCACGACAAGTTTTCCGACCCCGTCATTTGGCTTAAAACCCGGCGTTGTGCACAGTGTGTTAAACTCCGCTGATTTTAAGGCTACGGGGCAGGCATGACATATCTAAAACAAGGTGCACCTTAAATGTGCCTACTGCCGTCGACCTTCCGGGGTCGCCAGATAGTCTCAGAAACCCCATTCCAATCGGTCAAAAGTCCCTCCAAAACGGGTCTAAAGTCCCCTGCACCGAAGTCCCTCTCCGCATGCCTTTTTCCAAAAGAGATGGACATTCCCCACAGGGACTTCCCTCCGGGTTGCTTCTGGTCTCTGAGAAGTATGTATCTAGCCTCCGCCTATATGGGGTAGAATACAAATTGTGTCGTTAGCTTTTAATGGTCTATCCAGAGGTGACAACTCATGGTTGACGGTGGTGAGAATTGAAGCCTCATCCAGAGTAAGCGCCGGATACCTGTTCCTGACATATTCAAGGGCATCACGCACAAGCGTCTTCTCCGTGATAGGCATCTTTACTTTACCTATTTTTGCTATTTCTCGTTGCATCCCGAACAATTCAATTAAAACTACCATATTTATCACCACGTAAATAATATGGTATAGCCGCAGGAAGTGCTAATCTCCTGTTTGCCCTACTCACCGAATTTATCTAGCAGCTGACTGGCCTGTTCATCCATAAGGTCGAAGTTTATCACGGTTTCACGCTTCGGTATCCCCTCAGATGTGTAACCCTTCTTCTCATACACTATATCACAAAGCTGCTGGTAAGCCTTCTCTCTTTTCTCAATAAGGAGGTTAAGCCTTTGCTCCGTACTTTCCGGGAGGTTGCTATTACCCGAGTTTTCCTGTAACCACCCATCATAATACTCAGACCGGGACTGGTATTCATTTAAATATACGGGGCCCATTGCCCTGAGGGGTATCAGGTCACTGGCGCGGGTTCCCTTCCCCTGGCGTAAATTAATCATCTTCTGTAATAGTTGTAGTCTTTCAGAGTCATCCAGAATATCCTGCAGGCTTTTATGGCTCCCCGTAGTACCGTTAAGATAATCAACATAGTACGCCAGCGTGGGAGTATTCTTGGCAGGTTCAGGAGTGCCGGCAGCCTCGGGATTTCGTACGTCAATCCAGGGAAGCTTGCACAACCCGGTAGCGTTGAACCAGGTACGAATCAGCGGAAACCACTTTAAGGCACTGGCCTTTTGCTCCAGGGAGGGTATTTCCTTGTGTACCTGGTCGATAAATATCAGCCATGCCTCGTCATGCTGGGGGCCTTTCAAAGCGAAGCCATAGCCTCCCTGCTGAGCCAGCGACTCTTTGGTAACGTACATCGAAAATTCAAGCCCTTTGACCTCCATGCCGAATTTATTCAATTCTGCCAAGACTTTATCAACAGAAACATTATTTCGGGGAGCATATTTATCCGCCACCCATTTCTTGCCCCTGGCAACCCCCTGTCCGGCAACTCTGCCAAAACCTTCGCCTTTGGCTATCTCATGTAAAAGCCTATCCACCGCGTTGATATTGCCGAACGTCAAATCATAGCCGATATCATCAGCGTTTAAGAAGCCCCTTTCCAGGCATTCCATAAAAAAGCCGGTGGTCACACCCATCGATATAGTATCGAGGCTATATTCATCGCAATACCAGTTATATTCCAGGACAAACTGAGGGTCGAAAATTCCCATATTGCTGACAGCGGCAACCGTTTCATATTCAGGACCGTCAACGCTTACAGTCGTCCCTTTCATGGGTCCTCGCGTGAGCACGACATTTTCAACACCTTTAGCGCATGCCAGATTGCATCCGTAATAGCAGCCGTCAGGCAACTTCTTGCTGAAGTATTTATCAAGGAAGACACTGCCAAAAAGCTTCGGCGCTTCGGGGCTCTGCCCGTACTGGTAATTATTGATGGGAAAGATATGGAATTTATTCATGTATTCGGATAGACCGGTTGTTCCCCATGCCTCCAGGTTAAGCTGCGCCGGGTCACACCTGGTTATTACGTCTTTGAGTTTAGCGCCCGCCTGCCTTACCAGTTCCTTGTCAATGGCATTGTTACCGTTGGCCTTGGGCAGGCTGGACTTTACAACAATGCCACGGAGTCCCTTCTTACGCATGACGGTTCCCGTGCCTCCCCTCCCGGCCTGTTTGGCGCGGATGCGGTTCCGCCTTCTGTCAAAGAAAAGACTGTTGACAATCCCGAACCTGGAGTGAAGAGCGCCCTCCCCGGCGACCACGGCAGCCAATGAATCGCTGTATTCGCCGGCATTAATGTCTTTTAACAGTTTCTGACCGAAGGAAAGCGCGCCTTTATCAGTTTTACTGTCATAGGCAGGCGCCGCAGTAATACTGATAGATTCCTCATCACCATCAATTAAAATGACTACCTCTTCCCTGGATATTCCGGAAACCGCCAGCGCATCGAAACCGGCCAGTTTTAAAAGCGGCCCGAAATGTCCACCCACGTTGGAATCGATGAAGGTATCCGTCAGAGGGGAAATAGCACCCACGATAAATTTACCCGTTCCCGGAAATCCCGGCTCGTTGCCAAGCGGCCCGTTGGACATTACCAGCAGATTATCGGGGCTATCATATCTGGTCTCCTGTTTTGTCTCATCCCAGATTAGCTTCAGGGCATAACCCCGGCCTCCGGTGTATTTGTCTTTGAAGTCGGGCGGTAATTCCTGAATCGATATTTTTCTCGTATTTAGATTAACCCTAAGTATGCGGTCGGTATAGCCCCCGACAACTTTAGCAGGTTGATATTTAATTTGCTGTAAAATTTTCATATCCAATCCAATCTTTTCTTATTTATTTCCTCGTAACTTATCTTTTCTATTTAGCTACCATCAAAGGGAGATGCAAATTCTCAGGGAAATACTCATCGTTGTCTTAGAAATAACATAGTAACGCTATTCTAGGATTATATCAGAGTTTAGCGGTATGTGCCTAGTATTTAGTCCAAGCTCACTATAATTTACGTATTCTGGGGAGGAAAACCAGAAAAGAGAAGCTTAAAAGAATAAGAGTCAAGGCAAACCCCCCAATTGCCCACTGTACCCCGATACTCTCGGAAAGTATACCCACGAAAAATGTTCCCAGTCCGCTCAATCCCTGATTCATCATGAGAATGCTCATAACCCGTCCCAGATATTCCGCATCGGCAAGGGTCTGCAGCGCGAATACCAGCGCCGTGGAGTGCACCGACGACCCTGCGCCGATGATAAACATGGCTGCAAGTGAAAGATACCAGGAACGGGAAAACGCTAAAGTGAGCAGGCCAAGTCCGGCGACCATCCCGCCGCCGAGGACCAATAAACCGCGTTTACTGTTAGGTAAAGAGGCAAGAGCCAGAGAGGCAACCAGCGCTCCGACACCGGAGACGCTCTGGAGCACACCGAGTCCGGTGGCCCCGACCTTGATAATAGTATCGGCAAATATGGGCAGCATCATCTGGTAGGGCATAAAGAGGACAATATAAAATATAGCGTATACCAGGACAAGGAAAATGGTACGCCGACCCCAAATATAGAGAAGTCCTTCCCTGGCATCAGCCAGTGTGCTGCGACTATGTACGGTAGTCTTGTGCGTAGCAGGTATGAAGGCGGTGAGAATGATGGCCATGAGATACAATCCTGCCATAATATAGAAAACGGCTCCAAACCCTATGGCATCGATGAGGAAACCCGCTACTGCCGGAGCTAGCAGACGGAAAACGTTATTCCCCATGTTATTCAAAGCCAGGGCGTTCATCACCATTTCTACATTGATAAGTTCGGGAATGATAGCCTGACGCGCCGGAATCGCCAGGGCAGCAAATATACCCTGTATCACCGAGGTCACCATTAAAACCCACCATGAGCCGGGGTGCTGGGGGCTCATATAGCCCGTCGTCAGCGTAATAGCGACAACCAAAGCCATTACTCCGGCCGCTGATTGTCCGATTTGAATCAAGCGTTTCTTAGGAAAGCGGTCCGCCATAGTTCCGCCGAGCAGGAATAGCAAAACCTGGGGTATCGCCGTAGCTAACGCCAGAATTCCCAGAATGGCAGCGGACCCGGTCAACCGGTAGACGAGCAATGATTGGGTAATCATGAGCATGCTCATCGCAGCCCACTGCCCTATCATGCCAAAAAAGTAGAATCGGAAAGCTGAACTTTTAAAGGAGTCCAGAGTTTTTATATTACGTAGAAAAATGATAATCCCTTTCTTCTAAAACAAAAGGCTTTATTATCATATTCAGAATTTGTAACAGACCAGTGAAGAGCCAGGACACCGATTGGATTCACCAGACCCTTCAAACAAGCTTACCTTCAGTGAGTCGAACGGCTACTTTTATAGCCTCTTCAAGGCTCTGAGAACTGGCAATCCCCTTGCCGGCAATATCGAAAGCTGTGCCATGGTCCACTGACGTCCGTATAAAGGGTAAGCCAAGAGCAACACTTATGCTCCGTTCAAAACCATACACTTTGATGGGAATATGCCCCTGGTCATGATACATTGCCAGAACCACATCAAACTCTCCCCCGATTGCCCGGGTAAAGACCGAATCGGCGGGAAAAGGGCCCAGGGCATTGATACCTGACTCCTGCGCTTCCTTTACGGCCGGCTGAATCTGTTCGATTTCTTCTGAGCCCAGGAGTCCTCCTTCACCACCATGAGGATTCAGCGCGGCAACGGCAATACGCGGATGATTAATTCCCCATCGTTGCAGGGAATCATGGGTCAACCTTAGCTTTGACAGGATTTTCTTCTTACTTACCTTTTCGCAGGCCTCTTTCAGCGAGTAATGAGTACTCAGATGCACTACCCTCAATGGTCCGGATACCAGCATAGTAGCGTATTCAGTGGCATGTGTAATACGCGCAAAGAATTCCAGGTGTCCAACGTCTCCATAACCCGCCTGTATAACCGCCTCTTTATTTATCGGCGACGTAACAACAGCTTTCACTTTACCCTGTTGAGCCAATTCGGCAGCTCCGGCAATATATTCCATAGCCGCCCTGGCACAGGCGATACATATTTGACCGGGAATAACTTCTTTCCTGTCGAGATTATTTAAGTCGATTATGTCAACTGTGCCGAATTCGCCTTCTGCGTTATCTGACGACCTGACCCGACGTAATTTCAATGTGCTGTTTAACGATTTTATAACATCAGATATAATAGCGGCATCGGCTAAAACCAGGGGACGGCAGACATCATAGATTTCCTTCAAACGAAGGGCCTTTACAACAATCTCGGGTCCAACGCCGGCAGCATCCCCCATAGTGACAGCTATTATCGGTCTCTTATCAATAATCATTGTCCTAGCTACTCCGTTGTTCTGATATCATAAAACACAATTATATTGAATATCAATTAAGAGATTGTTTACTAACTCGCCCTGTCATTGCGAGTCCTTCCGCTGAAGGACGTGGCAATCTCAAAGACGCATCATAGAGATTGCTTCGCTACGCTCGCAATGACAATGGGATGCTTGTTCTTGGGTATTATTAAACGCTCTAATTAAAGATATTTGCGTTTTTAAATTTTAAGCCTTCGCCCGCACCTGGTGCAGAGAATACTATCATCTGGAAAACCGGGCGGTATCTTCCATTTGGCGCCACAAGTGCAGTCGACGGTTCGATATTTGTTCAGGCGCAGCATCACATCCGAAACCTCGCGGGTTCGCGCCATCTTTTCAGAGGTAGACTCCACACCTCCCGGCTCAGCCAGTGAAGCAGGCCTGACGCTTACGGCTCCCGCCCCGGCAACTGCCGCCGTCGAGAGAATACCCTTTCCCGAAGAATGAACCTGGCGGTAAGCCTTTTCATATTCGCTGAAAGAAGCGCCGCCCGCCATGGCCCTCAGGATACGCACCCTCTCCGAAATGGGCGGATGGGTACTGGTGAGGTCGGAGGCTTTTATTCCCTCTTTGTGCAAAGGATTAATAATGTACATGGGTGCCGTAGCCTGGTTGGCTGATTTCAATTGCTGAGTTGAGGCGCCAAGCTTTTCCAGGGCCGATGCCAGCCCTTCCGGATAGCGTGTATATAGAGCCGAGGAGGCATCCGCCAGATACTCCCTCTTTCGGGAAATGGCATAGTAAATAAGCTGGGCTAATATCGGCGCTAAAATCATCAGAATAAGACCGACAGCCAGAATAACTATCTGTACCATCCCGGCGCTATTGCCGCTACTTGAAGAACTCCTTCTTGAGCCGGCCATGCCGCCAAAGAGAAGAAAACGTGATGCGTACCAGGCCAATATGACGATAGTACCGAGCATAACGCTACATATCGCCATGAGGAGGACATCCCGGTTTTTCACGTGGGAAATTTCGTGGCCGATAACCCCCTGTAATTCATCGCGGTTGAGCTTCTGTAACAGCCCCGAAGTGATAGCCACCGAGGCTCTACCGGGGTCGCGGCCGGTAGCGAAAGCGTTCAGAGCCGGGTCGTCAATGATGTAAACATCGGGCATTTTCTCCAGGCCGGAGGCTATTTTCATCTCCTCAACAACATTGTAGAGACGAGGGTAGTCATCAGGGCCGATTTTTCTCGCCCGCGAAAGGGAAAGTAAGATGCTATCTCCCTGATAATAGGCAATCAGGCTCATGATTGCCCAGATGATGAAGGCAATAAGTAGTCCACCAATGCCGTTACCGATAAAGTATAGTCCCAGGAAATAGCCGATTAACAGCAATAACACGGCTATGGCCGCGACAAGTGCTGCCGACCTTATTTGATTCGACTTTATCTGTTCCCACATGGTTTAATTACATCTCGGTTTAGGTGAAACTGACCTTGGGAGCCTCTCTCTGCTCAGGTACAGTAACTTCAAAGAACTCACCCGCTTTGAAGCTGAACATACCGGCGATTATATTGGAAGGAAACATCTGTGTTTTGTTGTTATACTTCAGCGCCGAATCATTGTAAAACTGCCGCGAGAAGCTTATCTTATTTTCGGTTGATGTCAGCTCTTCCTGTAAAGCAAGGAAGTTCTGGTTGGCCTTTAATTCAGGATATGCCTCGGCGACAGCCAGTAGTCTACCCAGAGCCATGCTGAGTTCACCTTCGACTTTGCCTCTTTCGGCGGCGCCGGCTGAAGAAGCCTTCTGGGCGAGATTACGGGCGTTGGTTACCATTTCAAACGTTTCACGCTCGTGCTTAGCGTAACCCTTGACCGTCTCCACCAAATTTGGGATAAGGTCATGGCGCCTTTTAAGCTGAACGTCTATCTGCGCCCAGGCGTTTTTTAATTGATTACGCAGGCCTACCAGGCCATTGTAATTACCGGCGAGGATGGCTAAAAAGATAACAACGACGGCAATAATAATCCAGACCCAAAACTGCATAGAACACCTCCTATTTTTATTTATTCAAACAGCTTTAATAGCTACTTTCGTGTATTTACTATTTTTGTACCTGATATTTAAAGATGTCCCCGATATAATTCATGACACCCTGAGAAGCGTGTTTGCTCGGCGATTTATTGGCGAGTTCCTTCAGAAGCTGGGTGACTTCACCACCATCAAACCAGATACCATGCCCGCCGCGGCAAATATCGACCATTATTTTTTTATCTTCATCGATATAAGACTTTTTCATTTTCCGGCGGCAAATAGGGCATTTCCGTTTCTTTTCCGATGTCACGGCTTCCGGGGCACTATTAATGTGAGCTAGAAAACGCTGGTAGTGCTCCAGGCCGGCCGATTCCAGCAGCAACTCAAGCTCTCCGGAATCAAACCAGACGCCCCTGCAAGCGGTGCAATAGTCAAGCTCGATATTGTTATATTCAACTATTAGAGCATCGTTTTTACATGCCGGGCATATCATGGTTTTGTATCCTCTATATAAATTATACGAGTTCTAAGCGTACGTTACAATTCCACTCAAAAACTAAATAGTTTTCAGTGCCATTCTCGGGCTTCAGCCTGAACGCCGCAGCCTGAAGGCTTGACCCAAGAATCCACACCCCCTTTTCCCCACCACTGGATTCTCCTTCGGCTGAAGGACTGGAATGACAATTTTGGGAAGGCGTGAATGACATAATTTTACCTGGGAGGTCCGCCGAACATCGGCATATTATCCGGCGGCCAGAGCTCATCGGCAATATCTTTCAGTCCCAGTTCCAGAAGCTTCATCCGGCTCGGCCTGGTGGTAACGCGGTCCCAATCGAGTCCGCCAAGGTTCCAGTAAGCCTGCGCCTCCATATCCGTCGAGACACCGGCGAGCGGACCCTCCTTCTGAGGCGGTCGACCGATAATCCTCGGATGTATAAAGCGCTGAAGAGGATTATCGCCTTCACGCAGGGTAAAAACATGCCTCATATTGGCAATCCTCTCACCGCACTTGAGAAGTTCTTCCATGGAACGGTCCCAACCGGTGACTGCCTTTAAGAAACCAGCTATGTATTTCGGCGGATTGCCAGCCATGCCGCCATGCATACAAAGTCCAGCGGAGCTGTTAACGTACTGCATGAACTGGCTGGGTCCGAAGCCGGTAGTGTGACGGCCCGGGGTAGCATCCATATGGTACATGGCGGTAGTCATCCTTTCGCCGAAGAAACCGCCTTTGGGGTCGTGCATTCCCAGTTCCTGTCCCGCGATATGTACCGCAAATTTCTCCGCCCCCCTGCCGATTCTTTCCGCAGCCTTCTTTACCCCATCAGCCAGGACGTCACCGAAGCCTTCCCGCTTCACCATCTTCTCCATCATAGCAACAAGGGCTTTGTGATTGCCCCAGGTAAGCTCGATGCCATCGGTATCCTTCCTGGTGATAATGCCATTCTCGTAGCATTCCATAGCGAAGGCGATAATGCTGCCCGCCGAGATGGTATCCATGCCGCCGCTGTTGCAGATATGGCTGGCCATAGCTATCGACTCGGCATTGGTGTTGGCACAGTTCGCCCCGAAAGCGCCGATGGTCTCATACTCCAGCCGATGATTTCCGGCCGGGTAATCATACTCGATTCCTTTTTTAAGGCTGCCCTTACAAGCCGCCGGGCAGTGCCAGCAGCCCTTTCTCTTATCGAGATTAGCGATTATCTTATCCTTGTTAAGACCCGAGACATCGGGCAGGTCAATGATGCCAATGCCACCCCAGTTTTTCACAGGAGTATCGCCGCTCTGGGCGGACGTATCACCGTGTCCCCCGGTGCCGTAAACACCAAAGCGTTCGATGAACATCTTACCCTCGGCCAGGTGCTCTTTTCGCAGATTATTGGCGGCTTCGATATCGGCGATGGGTACTTTTATTTCGCCCTTAGCGACCACAGCCTTGAGCTTCTTGGAACCCATCACAGCTCCCAATCCGGAGCGACCAGCCGCATCGCCTTTATTGGTCATAATGCAGGCGACGTAACACATCTTTTCCCCGGCCGGTCCGATGCTGGCTACTTTAGCCGTCGGGCCGTATTCCGCTTCAAGGTTCTCCTCGGTTTCATACGTGCTTTTACCCCAGAGCTTGCCGGCGTCCTTCAGAACGGCTTTCCCATTATCAATAAGGAGATAGACCGGTTTCTCCGATATACCGGTAAAAAAGACGCCATCACATCCGGCAAACTTGAGGTGCGGTCCGAAATGCCCGCCGGAATTGGCATCCCCCCACCCACCGGTGAGCGGTGATTTTGCCACGGCGCAATACCGGGCACCAAACGTAGCGGGAGTCCCGGTAAGAGGGCCGGTAAGAAGTCCAAGTGTATTCTCCGGTCCCAGCGGGTCGACCCCACCCTTCTGCCGACTGTAAAGAACCCTGGCACCGATACCATAACCCCCAATGAAATCTTTACAGAGGCTATCATCAAGTGCCTCGGCTTCTATCTTCCCCGTGGAAAGATTCACGAATAACCATTTACCCATATAACCTCTGGCCATCTATTTCTCCTTTTAATGTATTGCTGCCATTATACAAATGGCGCAGCAAGAGGTCAAATTACAATTACAGCAACTTTGTAATATCCATATCACGATAGTATAATGGTGATAATTTATAATATTGATATGGAAAGGGATACATTATCATGCCCAAAAAAAATTGGACAGAGATGACCCCGCAGGAGAAGAGAGACCAGAGGTTAAAAGGGTGGCTTAATAACTGGGGAAATAAGTTCACCGATGCCGATGCTGAAAAAGCTTACAAGACGAGAGTGCAGAGGCTGATTGATGTTTATAATGTTAGAGAGCCGGACAGGGTTCCGGTCAACCTGCCCGTGGGCAATCTGCCCTTCACAATGTTCGGCGTCAATGCCCATACCGCCATGTATGATTATGAAAAAGCTCTCCAGGCGGCGGCGAAGTTTAATGAAAAATACTCGGCGGAGCTGGAATATACCGCCGGGCCCTTTCTTACCCCGGGCCGGATTCTCGATATTCTCGACTATAAAATTTATGCCTGGCCGGGGCATGGCATCTCGGAAAATGGGACAGGATGGCAGTACATCGAGGGCGAATACATGAAGGAAAACGAGTATGACGACCTCATTCGCGACCCTTCCGATTTCTGGATGAGGACCTATTTGCCCCGCGTCTTCGGCATCCTTGAGCCGATGAGGATGTTCCAGCCGTTCACGAATATCACGGAGAATGTCCACATCATGCAGCTCATGCCCTTAGCGATGCCGCCGGTGCAGGAGATGCTACAGAAATTACTGGATGCCGGTAAAGAATATCAGAGAATCATGCAACTCATGATGAAGGCCGGCGGCAGGACGATGCCGATGAACTTCGGGGGATTTGGGGGCGGCTTTGCCAAAGCCCCCTTCGATACTCTCGGCGATACGCTCCGGGGCACCCAGAGCATTATGAAGGATATGTTCCGCCGACCCGACAAACTGCTGGAAGCCCTTGACGTGATTGCTGATTTGACCATCAGCACGATTCTAAAGTCGCCCAATATCGACATGATGACGCTGGTATCTTATCCTCTCCATAAAGGCGCGGACGGCTGGATGTCCCAGAAACAGTTCGATACCTTCTACTGGCCGTCCCTGAAAAAGGTCATGAACGCTTTTATTAACGAGGGTCTTATCCAGAGTATCTTCGCCGAGGGCAGCTTTAATACCCGCCTGGAGTATATCGACGAATTCCCCAAGGGCACGGTTACCTGGTACTTCGACCGCACGGATATGTCCCGGGCGAAAAAAATTCTCGGCAAGAAATACTGCATCCAGGGCAACGTACCGTCTTCCATGATTGTTACCGGTTCCCCTCAAGAGGTTAAAGAGTACTGCCGCAAGCTGATAGAGGGATGCGGCAAGGGCGGTGGATTCATCCTGGCATCCGGTTCCGTGGCGGATAATCCCAAGCTGGAAAACCTGCAAGCGATGATGGCAGCCGTGCGGGAATACGGGGTATACAAGAAGTAGATTGTAGCTAAAAGAAAAATAGAGTCAATTCGTCGAGGTAGTTATGGAAGAATATAGCACTATTAAAGCTCTCATCGAGGTCATGAACGCCAACGGTGTCCAGTTCGTGTTTTTCAATCCCGGTATCGATAACGTTCCCGTGCTAGAAACGATAGCGAGGTATCGGGCATCGGGCAAACCAAGCCCCAGGCGAATACTATGCCTCGATGAGTTCGTAGCTATGACGGCCGCCCACGGCAACTACATGGCG
Organism: Dehalococcoidia bacterium; assembly: GCA_041489355.1. GTDB lineage: Bacteria > Chloroflexota > Dehalococcoidia > Dehalococcoidales > RBG-16-60-22 > JBGPRB01. Next base: position 19,800 of record JBGPRB010000005.1, on the reverse strand, counting down.
TCAGGTCGACCGCAGGTGGTCTCCGTGCACTCGGAACTCGGCACCTTACAGATTGGCGGCGCCCTGCACAATGCCCAGTGGGGAAGAGTGCCGGTCGTGTTTTTCACCGAAACTCAGGGGCCAAGCCAGCGCGTCAACTGGCGCGGCGAGCCTTTCGACCAGGGGACGATGGTGCGTAACTTCGTCAAGTGGGACCACCAGTTCAACGTTAACGAAGACATCTACGACGTACTCCAGGAGGCTTTCCGCATTGCCAAGCGGGAACCGTGCGGTCCGGTGTATCTGACCCTGCCGCGGGAAATCCTCTGGAGCAAGAGCGAAATTCCTGCGAAAAAGCCGTCTAAACAGACCGGTACGGAGACAGTGCCACCAGCCGATAACAGTGTCCTGAAAAAAGCGGCGGAAATACTGGTCAATGCCGAAAATCCGCTGATAGTAACCGGATATTCCGGCAGGAACCTCCAGTCCGTAGCGCTGCTGATAGAACTGGCGGAGACACTGAGTGCACGGGTGCTGACCTCCGATATCAGGGTGAACTTCCCCAACACGCATCCCCTGGCGGCATACCTCTCTCCGGGCGGCGGTTTCGGCAATCCCCTCCTGAGTAAAGCCGATGTCATTTTAGCTATCGACTACGATATGCACTATGCCTCGCCGCCATCCGGGCCGATGCCGGATGTTAAAATCATCCACATCGATATCGACACGGTGAAAAAGGGCGTGCCGCTGTGGGGCAAGAAACCCGATATCCTCCTGAAAGCCGACTCCAGCCAGGCGATACCGGCCCTCAATGAGCTAATAAAGCAGAAACTAACTAAAGAAAAACGCGAGCAGTTCCGGAAACGCTTCAAGCTGCTGGAAACGGAGCATGAAAAGCTCGACAGCGAATGGCGCGCCCTGGCGATGAGCCATGCCGACCGCAAGCCGATTTCCGCCCACTGGCTGAGTCGCTGCATCGATGAAGTCATCGATGATGATACCATTATCGTGAATCAGACGATTTCGCCGTCCACGATTGTAGCCCACCAGGTTCACCGCACCAAACCCGGCACGCTTCTCTCCTGCGCCGGCGGCTGTATCGGCTGGGCACCGGGGGCGGCCCTGGGGGTGAAGCTGGCGGCGCCGGATAAGACCGTGGTCAGCCTGATGGGTGACGGCGCTTTCATCTACGGCTGTCCGGAGGCATCATTATGGTCGGCCAGTTTTTATAAAGCTCCGTTCCTGGCCATCATCTATGATAATCAGGGTTATGGTGCCATCAAGGGACTCTTCCGAGAGAAGTACGACGTGGACAACATGGGCGCCGATATCGCCACCCCACCGGACTATTCCCTGATTGCCCGCGCCAATAATGCTTACGGGCGCATGGTGGCAGACCCCGCCGACGTTCCCAAGGCATTAAAAGACTGCCTGGCCGTGGTCCGCGGCGGTCAAACGGCCGTGTTGGACGTTAAATTAGAGCCAGTATAATTAAAAAATTATATCGGTTTCGTAAATAATAGATTTATTTTATCCCAGGCGGCGCGTTCATTTTCATACGGCGCCGCTTCAACGCGAGTATTCTTATCCAGAACCATCGTCATGCGTTGTTTGCCATAGACAGGCCATTTACCAATGCTTTCGCAACCGGGGTCGCCGGTGCGGGCAAAAGCGATACAGGAATCCTGTATTTTCACGGCAAGGCTTTCTACTTCCGGTCCAGAGCCGGAGAAATTAGCATCAAGATTTCCAAAAAGGAAAGGATTATCTAATCCGTGCATAGCGCCCAGAACACCACCCATCGCGGGTGACTTATAGGTAAAGAGGTAGTTGTAGGCAGGCATACCGTTATCACGCTGGGTTTCAACCAGCCGAATGGTGGGTATCCGCCACATCATGTCGGTGTTAATAGTCCCCATAATATCAGACGGGTCAGCTTTGGAACCGCGTATTTTCAGAGCATCACGGTAAACACTTATCAGTCCCGGTACAGAATCGGGCGGCAACATACTATTTAAACGCTTGACCATGCCCGCCTCATCCAGATTACGCATGCTCGGGTCCGCTGCATTCATACCCTTCATTTCATCAAGAGTGTTGCCCGCCATTAAAATAACGTTTTTAGCGGAACCCTTTCTAATCGCTTCAATGGGCCATTCCGGAAGAATCTTGCCATCAACAACCGGCTGAAACGGCGTTGCCCGGTACTCAGCTTCACGCAACTTAATCCCCAGTTGCTGCTGACCATCGAGCAGTTGCGGTTCTGTAAGCTTACGCAAAGCATCAACATCCTTACCATTCAGGTTAAAAATTTTTACGTATTGTTCAGATATTTTAACCGCTCCGTCCAGTGGACCGACGACATTGGCGGCGCCACTCCGATTAATGGCTTTGTGAAATTTACCACGCGCCAGGGGCATACCCAGCAGGTTACCGATACTCATACCACCGGCGGAAAACCCGAAGACGGTGATATTATCCGGGTTGCCACCGAAAGCGGCGATGTTATCATGTACCCATTCCAGCGCCGCTATCTGGTCGAGCAGGCCTTCATTGCCGGTAGCCGGTATTTTACCTCCCGTAATTTCTTTAAGATTCATAAATCCGAGGGCACCCAGGCGGTAGTTAATACTGACCAGGACGATATCGCCGCGCTTTGCCAGTTTGCCACCACGCACGACCGGCTCGGTCCCGGAACCAATGATAAAAGCACCGCCGTGTATCCAGACCATTACCGGTCGGGGGGCATCGTCCAAACCGGGTGTCCAGATGTTCAGGAACAGGCAGTCTTCATCCTGTGTTTGCTCTTCAAAAATGATCCCGGGAGGAGGGAAAGGCATTGCATTCTGCGGGGCAATCGCCCCGAATTTCTTAGCCGGGCGTACGTTGTCCCAGGGCTTTACCGGCTGCGGCGGCATCCAGCGCAGCTTGCCAACCGGCGGTGCCGCATAAGGTATCCCTTTGAACACGTAAAGCCCATCCTCAAAGCTCCCCTCGATTTTCCCGGATTTTATCTTAACGATGGTCTGCTTTTTATTGCTCATGCATGCCTCCTGAAATAAAATTAACTTGCTGTATTATTTTCCTATTATACCATCGCTAAATATTCTTTCAAACCATACCTATGATATTCTTTTTTTTGCGAGGATAATGTGATATTATCAACTGAAAGCATATGACCATTCAGGTTGAACTGCTCCAGGCAATGCGCTATTTTTCCGGAATCGATGCGGCGCAGCTCGAACATATACGGCACCTTTTTAAGGAAGTCCGTTGCGATAAGGGCGCTCATTTCCTTGCGGAAGGTAATTACACGGATTCTCTTTATTTCATAATTTCTGGGCTGGTAAAAGTCTACAAAACATCCGCCGACGGGAAAGAGCAGGTACTCCACCTGGCGCCTCCCGGAGACTCGCTCAATGATGTCTCCCTGTATGACGGCGGCCCCAACGCGGCGGGGATGGTGGCACTGACCCCGGTAGTTCTGTATGCCATTGATAAAAAAGATATTCTCCGGGTGCTGCGCGAAAACCCCGCCCTGATGATGAACGTTATCCGGGCGCTGGCGGAACGTATCCGCCGCGATTCCAATCTGCTGGAAGACCTGTCTTCCTCCCAGGTACTGGCAAGGCTGGCCAAACTGTTTTTAGGTCGCTACGGCGGTGAAGAGCTCACCGCGGGCCTGAACCTGACGCAAAAAGACCTGGCGAGCCTGGTCGGCAGCTCCAGGGAGATGGTCAACCGCTCGCTGAAGGTTATCGAGGAGATGGGCGGTATCAGAATGTCGCGCCGCAGCGTGATTATCCTCGATAAAGATGTTCTTCAAAAGATAGCCGAGGGTACTGTCGATATCATTTAGCCCCGATCTATATCCACTGAACCCCCCTGACATTTTTCCCCCGTATTCTTTGTATTTACGCTGCCGCCTGATATATTTCACACTGTTAGAAAAATCACATTGTGAAATAGTTCACTGACAATATCTGCGTTTCAGTATATACTAAAATTAAGACTTGCATAATGCAACATCTATGCGCTATTATTAAACAGTAATGCGTACTATTATTAATAAATTACTACGTATTACGTAATCTGTCTAATTGAGAGTGTGTGAAAAAATGAGATGGGGAATGGTCGTAGATTTATCAAGGTGTGTGCGGTGCTACGCCTGTGTGGCCGCCTGCAGAATCGAGCATTTTCTACCAATGGGCATGTCCTGGCCGAGACTGGTAGCGCTGGATACCGGCGGTGACAACCCGGCCGTATCAACTTACTCGGTCCGATGCAACCAGTGTAAAGAGGCACCCTGCGTCGAGGTATGCCCTACCGGTGCCACCCAGCAGCGCGATGACGGCATAGTATGGGTTGACCAGGATAAATGCGTCGGCTGCCGCTATTGCGTCATTGCCTGTCCCTACCAGAACCGTACCTTCCTTTCGAAAGACAAGGACAAAGGCTTTTTCCCGGGGAAAGCGCTGACAAATTTTGAGAAAGCGGGCAAGAAGCTATATACCCATCAGGTCGGGACGACGGAGAAATGCAACTTCTGCGCGGAGAGGATTGACGCCGGACTGGCTCAAGGCCTGCGACCGGGAATCGACCGCGAGGCCACTCCGGCCTGTGTAAACACCTGCCCCGCCCAAGCCCTCACTTTCGGTGACCTGGACAACCCCGATAGCGAAGTATCCCGTTTGATAAGGGAAAGAAAAGGCTCTCAGCTGCATCCGGAATATGGCACCGACCCGTCCGTCTACTTTATCGACGGTAAAATAGGACAAGCGGGCATCGCCCAAGTCGAAGATAAATTGCAACAGGAACCCGTTCCCACAGGAACGGAGAGATAAATTGGAAATACACGAATGGATGATTAACTATACCCGCCAGACGGAATGGATTGACCGCAGGGGTATATTCCTCTGGATTGCCTTTTATGCCGGCGGACTTGGCGGCGGACTGTACCTGGTATCGCTATACTTCAACAGTCTATGGGGCATGTTCATAAGCTGGCTGATTATCGCCGTCATCAAGGGCGGTGCCCATCTCATTTACCTGGGTAAGCCGCTGCGTTTCTGGAGAATTATTCTAAGGCCGAATACCTCGTGGCTGGCCAGGGGTATCATCTTCGTATTCATGTTTATTATTTTCACGGCGATACAGCTCATACTTTCCTACTGGCTGCCCGGGAGCGCCGCCGAAATCGTTTTCAAGGCTCTGGCCGGTATAGCGGCGCTGGCCGTGACGGTATATACCGGCTTCGTCCTGAACACCGTCAAGGCAGTGCCTTTCTGGAACTCGACGCTCCTGCCGCTATTGTTCGTCTTGTGCGGCATCATGGGCGGATTCGGCCTCTCCGTAATCATCGCCTTAAATGGAGGAAACGTCGCACTCTCCGCCGCCGAAACGGGGAGTCGGTGGCTGTTAATTATCAATGCGCTGTTAATCGTGATTTACCTCTGGACGGCAGCCAACCGGGAAACAACCGGGAGAAAATCGGTAATGGAGCAAATGCGCGGCAACCTTGCCCCAATCTTCTGGATTGGTATTGTCGCGCTCGGTATCGTCATACCGCTGGCTATCGCCTTTTCCAGCTACATCGCCGGAGAAGCCTCCCCGGCCTTGCTTGTCACGGGCGTGGTCTGTGAGGTCATTGGCGGGCTGGCGCTGAGATATTGCGTGCTCAAAGCCGGCGCCTATAAACCGCTGGTTATCGTAAGTTAGTGGCCAATGTAAACCACGGACTATTATTCTACGAACTATCAGATTGGACGAACTGTGATAATTATTTGGGAAAATATAAAAAGATGAGCGACAAAAAGATTATCAAGACAACCTGCAAGAGCTGCCACGGCGGCTGCGGCGTGCTGGTTACCGTCGAGAACGGGGCTATCACGCACATCGAAGGCAACCCGGAAGCGCCGACCCTCGGCACGATGTGTTCCAAAGGTCTATCGAGTATCCAGCATATCAACCACCCCGACCGACTCCTTTATCCCCTGAAAAGGATAGGGGAAAGGGGTGAAGGGAAATGGCAGAGAATAACCTGGGACGAGGCGCTGGATACTATCGAAGGAAAGATGAAAGAGTCCATCGCCAAATACGGACCGTCTTCCATAGCGGTATCCCAGGGCACCGGCCGCGGCTATAACGAATATACACACAGGTTCGCCCGTTCCATCGGCACAGCAAATATTATCACCCCCGGCTATATCTGCCATAGCCCGAGGCTGGGACTATACGGACTGGTCACCGGCTACGGCAGGCTTTATTGCGACTACCACGGCTGGGGCGGCGAGTTTCCCAAAACGCAGATATCCTGGGCGAAGCAACTGGAAATCAGCAGCGCCGACGGTGAAATGGCCGTATGGTTTCTTAACAGCCTGAAACACGTGAAAAACCTGATTGTGATTGACCCCAGGGAAACCGCCCTCTCATCGAGGGCGACGCTCTGGCTACAAATCAGGCCGGGGACGGATGCCGCCCTGGCGCTGGCCATGATTAACGTTATCATCAACGAAGGCCTTTATGATAAAGAATTCGTGGAGAACTGGACCTATGGCTTCGATAAGCTCAAAGAGAGAGTCCAGGAATACACTCCGGAGCACGCCGCCGAAATTACCTGGCTCAAGGCGGACGACATTATAAAAGCGGCAAGGCTCTTTGCTATGGACACGCCGGGCTGTATCCAGGTCGGGAGCTCCCTGGAGCGACAGGCGAACTGCGGCCAAACAATAAGGTCGATTATCTGCCTGCTCGGCGTCACCGGCAACATCGAAAGACCGGGCAGCATGGTGGCATGGATGCCGCCGGATACGGGTCTGCGTGAGGACTTCTTCACGGAGATACCGATTACCCCGGAGATGCGTAAAGGTATCGTGGGCAGCGACGAATATAAAATGGGGGCCGCCCGCACCGCCCATTCCGATACCGTCATCAAACAACTGCTCAACGGAAACTCGGTGATAAAGGTGTGGTTCAGCGTGGGCGGACAGCAGATACTCCACCTTGCCAATACCAGAGAGGTGATGCAGGCGTTATTGAACCTGGAATTCCTGGTACACGCTGACCAGTTCATGGGCCCCATGGCGGAACACGCTGATATCGTCCTGCCGGCGGCACACTGGCTGGAGATTGATGATATCTATGACATGCACCCCCGCTTTATGATAGAAGCCCATAATAAAACGGTCGACCCGCCCGGAGAAGCCTGGCAGGATAGTAAGATATTTAACGAACTCGGCAGGAGGATGGCCCCACAGTACTGGTTTGAAAACGTCGAGAAGATGCTGGACTACCAGCTGAAAAAGGGAAACATGACATGGCAGGACTTCAGTAAAAAGGTTGTCCATGCCAGGATAGGCAAGGACCAGATTTACTACAAATACAAGACGGACTACTGGCGGAAAGGGGGCGGTTTCCCCACGCCGACCGGCAAGCTCGAACTCTATTCAACCGTGCTGGAAGACCTGGGATATGACCCGCTGCCGTACTTCCAGGAGCCGGGTGAAAGCCCTTATTCCACCCCGGAACTGGCTAAGGAATACCCGCTCGTGCTTTCTACCGGTTACCGACAGCCCTTTTACTTCCTTTCGCAGTACCGGAATATACCCTGGCTGAGGAGCTTCCAGAAGGACCCGGTTGTTCAAATTCATCCAGTGACGGCGAAGGAACTGGGTATAGAGGATGGAGATTGGGCCTGGATTGAGTCGCCGAGGGGTAGAATCAAGCAGAAAGCCCGGCTATTTCCCGGAATCCACCCGAGGGTGGTCATGGCTACGGCCAACTGTTTTTATCCGGAGGAGCCGGGTCCACTGCACGGGCTCCTGAAGTCTAATCCCAACGTGCTTACTTCGAATAACCACTGCGACCCGATGTACGGCTCGCCGGACCTTACCGCATTGTTATGTAAAGTGTACCGGGCGAATGACGGAAAATAAAAGGTGAGGGTGATTTTTTCACCCTCACCCAACCCTCTCCCCTCAAGGGAGAGGGTTTATTGTTTCATTTCCACCGGCGGGCTATTCAAACATAATGATGTTACGCAGGGCTTCTCCCCTCTCCACGGCTCCTATCGCATCATTAATTTTTTCGAGCGGATAATGGGCTGTAATAAGCTCATCCAGCTTGAGAATCCCTGCCTTATAAAGCCCGACCAGTTTGGGGATTTCCAGCTTTATATTCGTCGTGCCCATGAAACCGCCGGTAAGTACCCTCTCATCCTTGATGAAAGCAAAAGGTGAAAGAGTGATAGTGTCGGTTATTTTCGGCAGTCCTACTATAACGGTCATGCCACGCGGCCCCGACATGCCAACACCCTGAATTATAGCGTTAGTGTTGCCTACAGTTACGAAGACATAATCGGCACCAACTCCCTCTGTTATCTCTCTGACCTCCTTGATGGCATCCTTCTTAGCCGAGTTAATGGTATGCGTGGCGCCAAACTTCTTCGCCGCTTTGAGTTTGCTGTCCGATATATCTACTGCAATGACAGGATAAGCGCCTGAGATAGCCGCCCCCTGTACTGCATTGAGGCCGACGCCCCCCGTACCGATGATAACACAACTGCTCATTACCTTAACCTTAGCGCGGTTGACTACCGCCCCGAACCCGGTAATGACGCCACAGGCAAGAAGCGAAGCTCTATCCATCGGCAAATCGTCGGGGATAGGTACCGCCTGAGATTCGGTGACGACGGCATATTCAGCGAAACCGCCGATTTTAACCATCTGCCGGATATATTTTCCCTTTTTATTGCGTATGCGACTTTCTCTATCCAGGGCGAAAACATTATTACACAGGCTGGGGAGCCCGGCCCGGCAGTAGCGGCACTTTCCGCAAGAAGCCAGCAGCGATACCACGACATGGTCACCGGGTTTTACTTCAGTGACACCTTTGCCCACCTCTTCAACATAACCGGCACATTCGTGGCCGCCCACGAAGGGAACCGTGCCTCCCAGTTCTCCCTTCATATCATGGATATCGCTGTGGCAGATGGCCGTTGCCGCCATCTTTACTTTTACCTCGCCCTGCTTTGGCGGGTCGATATCCACCTCCTCAATCACCAGAGGCTTGCCGAATTCATAACAGATTGCCGCTTTCAAATTTTCCTCCTCATATAATTACACTGAATTCATACCAAATTTCTACCATTAGTCTATTTCGCCCATATTATAATGTCAAATTGGTGCGGCTCATAGTTTTATTGACAAAGCCAGATGCCAATACTTATGATAGGCTTACCTGGAATCAGATAAAATATATGGTAATACTTCCAGAAAGGAGAAGCTGAAATGGCCAAAGCCAGGTTATTGAATATAGTAGCTACGGAATGTCCGCCAGTAAATGATGCGAAATTCAACAAATGGTATAACGAAGTACATATTCCCATGCTTTTCAAGTATAAAGGCATGAAGAGAGTAACTCGCTATCAGCGGGCGGGTGAAAATAAGGAACAGGCTAGATATCTGGCGCTTTACGAGTTCGAAAGTAAAAAAGCACTGGAGGATTATCATAAGAGCCCTGAATTTGCCGCAGCGATAGCTGAGATGCAGGAGACCTGGAAAGGCGGAGGATTCGATATTAAATGGGCGACCGATTATGAGCCAATAAAAACCTGGGAGAGATAATTGCCAGAGAAAAAATTTAAGAATAAACTTATTTGTATTATCATATTTGATTGGGTTACTATAAAGACGGGAATTGTGCTCGATGATATCGTGCTTATACCGATATCGGGCGATTGAATGTTCGAATGGTAACTAGCTGGTGGGATTCCTCGGCGACATTTAAAAGATGCACCTGGGAGAAGGTTTCTTTTGTTCTGTTGAGCCTGTTTGACCTTACCCTGACGATTCTGGCGATGTACTTTGGCTTTTCCGAAATTAATCCTTTTATCAGGTATATCGTTCATATAACTGTGCTAATTTTAGTGATTTAGCTATTTATTCCTTTATTAATTGCCTGGATTATGCCGGGCAGGCTTCTCCTGCCATCGAGTGCCCTGCTCGCCCTTATCGTCATCTGGAACCTCAAGGAACTGGTTATCTTTTTACGGTGATGCCTTCCCGTCCTCCGGCCCGCGCCAGTGACTCATCTTTCTGATACAGGGTACCCATTGTTTCCAGATAGAGTCGGGCCGCGCTTACTCTCAGGTGTTTGAAATTATAGTCAGGGTCTGCCTTGAGCTTGCTGTACATGCTGTTTAAGTGGTGCTCCACCGTCTTGATATCAATGAAAAGGGTGTTAGCGATGGCAGAGTTCGTATAGCCCTGCGATAGCAAGCTGAGAATTTCCAGTTCCCGGGTGGTGAGTTGCTTTAAGAAGGGGCATTCCGGTTTCCCGGCGAACATATAAGTAGCCAGCGGCGGGTCGAGAATAACCTGCCCCTGGCTCACGGCTAAAATCGTACGGCATAACTGGTCGACTTTATCCAGGGATTGTTTCAGGAAGAGAGCCATACCGCTTTCCCCGCAGAGTGCCAGCCGTCGCAGTAATTCAATATCCTGAGAGCTGTAAAATACAATTAAAATAACTATCCCCATTCTGGGATAGGTATTCCTGATTTTCTCCAGCTCTTCGATGACATTCCTATTGAGCTTTTTAACGCTCAGCAATAGAACATCCGGACAGAGTTCGGATACCGCGCGCAACATCGCTCCCTTTTCACCATTTTCAGAGACCCGCAGTATTTCAATATTGGCCCGTTTCGGCAAGACATAATTGTATATCTCTCTGTATATTTCCTGTTCTTCCACTATATATAAGCTTACGGTTTCTGACTTTGCCTGAATCATATTAATACCCTTACCTTTTTCCTTTAATTATCTTTCCACCTCGACAACTTCCACAGCCTTTAGGTGAGCAACCACTAATGATTGTAAGCCAGATATATAAAGAGATTAATAAAAATTCATAAATATAACATTAAAATATCATTAAAAAATCATTATATTTTGCCATTTGGCAAAATTTTGAGTATCAGCGGCCAGTTCCCGCTACTGATTTTGCCATCTCACCCCCTAAATTGCATTGGATGCTACCCCCCATTTTGTTATAGGGATTACCTTACTTTAAATTTGGAGAATTCCCCTAAATGATTATTAGGAAAATGGCATACCAAGATTGGGGATGGTCTGGTGGTCACTGAAAACCATCAGAGGTAGATTTGAATAAGTCCATTCCATTTATAAGGGAGGGAGCCTTGATGCGCAGATTATTGGGAAAATTAGGAAAGAACCAGCAGGGCATCACCGGAATCGAAACAGCTATAATTCTCATTGCTTTCGTTATCGTAGCTTCGGTGTTTGCCTATGTCGTTCTTTCAGCAGGGCTGTTTTCCACCCAGAAAGCTAAAGAAGCCATACATGCCGGCCTGGAAGAGGCAAAAAGCACCATAGAACTGAAAGGCGACATCATGGGTAGAATGGAGAACGGCATTCTTACAACACTCTATTTTACAGTAGGCACGACATTATCTGGCGATGCAATCGACTTTACCCCACCCTCATCAGGCAACACCAGTCTCGTTATTATCTCATATAATGACGCTTATCAGATATTCCCCACCGTAAACTGGACCATGACCAAGCTGAACACTACTGATCCTGACAACATCCTGGATAAGACTGAGATGTTCATGATTACAGTAGACCTTAGCTGTGTCAGCGTCAATGCCACTGCCGAGCAGTTGCCCACCGCCTATCATACCTTCCGGGTGGAAGTAAAACCACCCGTAGGGGCTATTCTACCTATCGAGAGGACTATCCCCGCAAGAGTCTCGCAGATTATTAACCTGTACTAATAAAACCATAAATTGCGGGAAATCCATCATGAAGATACAGAAATTTATAATAGGGCTCTTTAAAAAAATACAAAGTCACGAATGCAAATCCAGCAGATGGCAGGTAGCTGGTGCCTTTATCGCAGGTATGATAATAACGGCAGCGCTGGCACAATTTTTCATCAGCGTGGACGTATCTTCACACCGTGTAATCCACAAGACTATCGTACCGGCTCCATCTGATGTTCCCTATTTTCTGAAGCCTGACGTGCACCCTGATGCCAACCCTGTTTCTCCGGGGGTACGTCATACGAGCGAACTGGTTTACGCCTGCTCCAGGCAGGAGGTAATTATTTCTGGTTGAACAGTCCAGGCCATCCTGATAAGCCAGTAATACTGGGTTAAGGAGGGTAAAAAGTAATGTGAAGACAAGGTGCAACAATTAAACATAAAAAAACCATGATATGGAAGGGGGTGATGTCTAAAAGAACAATAGCTTTCTACAAAGTCCCGAGGGGGGAAAGTCCTAAATTCGAAAAAAAATAACTAAGGAGAAAAAATGTACAGAAAATTATTCAGACACGAGAAAGGTATTACCGGTCTAGAGACTGCCATCATATTGATTGCATTTGTCGTGGTAGCAGCCGTATTCGCCTACACCGCGCTATCCGCCGGCCTGTTCGCCACCCAGAAGGCCCAGGAGTCAATCTATTCCGGGCTCAGGGAAGCGCAGAGCACCCTGGAGCTCAAAGGCGCGGTTATCGCCACCGCCAACGTCACCGGTGACAATGGCAACGTCCAGCAGATAAGCTTCATCGTAGCCAACGTGCTCGGCGGCGAACCGGTTGATTTCTCAATGCCGGATGCTGATTCCAGCCATAATGGAACGGCTGCCAGCACCAGCACGAACAAGGTAGTCATCAACTTCATTGACAAAGACCAGACGGTTAGAAACCTCTACTGGACCTTTACCCCGCTGGGGAACGATAATGGCAACAACCTGCTGGAGCAGAACGAGAAGTTCCAGGTAATCGTCGGGGATCCCATTCCAGGTGCAGCCGGCGGCAACCTCGTCAATGCCCTCCAGCCCGACCTGGGCGCCAATACGATCTTCACCCTGGAGGTGCTGACACCGGCCGGTGCCGTGCTGCAGATTCCGCGCACCACGCCTGCTACTATTGACGCAATCATGAACCTGCGCTAGTTAGTCATGGTCTCGTTAGTTTCAAGTCCGGGAGAGGGGTGGGGGTCTTAACTGCCCCCCACCCCTGACCCGTGGTATCAGTGGGTGCTACCCGCTTCCTGAAGCTGTGGGAGATGTAGATGATAGCCGCAAGCATCCGCTCCGAGAGAAAAATGGAGGTCTGTTGTGGACAAGGCCATAACTACAGCTCTACTCATTATAGCGGGGGTTGTATGTATGATATTTGTCTTTAACAGTGTTTATCCGATGATAAACCGCTCCAGCCAGGCCATGGTCAGCATGGCCGAACAGGTTGATGAGCGGATGAAGAGTCGGATAAATATTGTTCATGCGGCAAATTCAGAAAACCGCACGTCCGTTTACCTGTGGATAAAGAACGTGGGCACCCAGCGCATCGTGACTATTGATGAAAGCGACCTGTTTTTCGGTAAGGAGACGGATTTTGAACGCATCCCCTACGTGGATGATGCCGGAGGCAATTATCCCCGATGGGAATTTATATTAGAGAATGACACCGAGTGGGGTACCAGCGCCACTATAAAAGTAACTATTACCTATAGCGATAACCTGAGCGCCGGGACCTATTTCGCTAAGTTCATTATACCGAACGGAATATATGACGAATACTATTTTAGCATGTAATGGAGTAAGGAATGGAGACAGTTATTGTCTCAATAATTTGCATAGCCCTGGTGGTATTTGGTGGCATGACGATGTCTAAAGGCTTCATGACGTCAGTTGATTCCAGCACCACAGGGCTTGGTGAGATAGGACATAGAGATGAAATAATCATGCGAACCGAGCTAAAGCCAATAAGCACCAATGTGTCACCGGGAGTTAGCCCGAACCCCGTGGAGATAATACTGGAAAATGTCGGCCAGACCAAGATGGCCGACTTTGAAAAGTGGGATGTCATCGTCCAGTACGATGACGACTCCGATAATCATCATGCCGAATGGCTACCCTATGCCGAAGGCGTTGCCGGAGCCAACGAATGGGAGGTTGTCTGGATTCGACTGAATGGGCAATCTGAGATATTCGAGCCAAATGTCTTGAATCCCGGGGAGCAAATAATGATAAGGGCCTGGCTTGACCCGCCAGTCAAAGCCGGTACCACCAATATGGTAGTAATATCAACACCCAGCGGTATTACAGTCTCAACCTATTTTTCAGCGTAAGAGGCAGCTAACGAGCAACCAATGGGTGTTTTGAGTTATAAACGGGAGGCATCAGTGAAGATACTAGGAAGTACTAAGGAGCTATTGATATGGCGGCACTTGTCGTCTCTATCATATGCATAGCCATGATAGTAGTCGGAGGTATGACATTGTCGCAGGGTATACTCACCTCGGCAGACACCGCGGCTACCAGCGTGCAGGAGATAAGTGTGCGAGAGGGTGAAATGATGAGGACCGACATAGATGCTGTACGCGCGGAATACCTTGCCTGGTCAAACCTGCTGCGGGTGACGTTAAAAAACACCGGTCAGACCAAGATGTCCAGCTATGATAAATGGGACGTTATTGCCAATTATTTCGATAGCACCGGTAACTACACCTCAAGGTGGCTCCCTCATACTGACTCAACGCCGGTAGACAACGAATGGCAAAATGCGAGAATAGGCCTGAATGGGCCTACCGAGTTCTTCGAACCCGGAATATTAAATCCCGAGGAGGAAATGGTCATCCTGGCCCGCCTCAATCCGCCTCCGGGGAATGCCACTAATGGCAATATAACTGTCGCCACGCCTAACGGTATTCACAGCTCGATTTCATTTTCCAATCCAGGCTACGCCCGGCTTACTCCCCAATCTGAGAACATAACCATCGCCGGCGTCAAGTATTACGAGCTGGTAGAAGCAGCCCCGGCTGACGGCGCCGCCATAACCTCCAGAGCAGAATTTACCCGAAATGAGGGCGGTAGAAAAATCCTCTATAACATAAATCAGCCTACCCGGGCGGCGAAACATATATGCCCGCTCATTGGAATCAGCGAAATTCCAGAGGCATACTGGACGGTATATTACCGGTGCTTTACCTGGGGAGGCGGCCAGTTCCCGCGCCAGGATGATGACGTCCGTTTTAATATCGATATCCTGGTGCGAGCAGCGGACGGTACATTAAGGGCGACTATCGCTACCGGTGCTGCTCCAGCCTACGTTAATGCTGGCGATGAGGGCACCTGGATGACGATAAGCGGTAATTATGATTTCCGCGGCTATACGGTGGTCGATGAAAACGACTACCTCGAGATTGACTTCTATGGCCAGACTACTCTGGGGCCCGATAGTGATTCGGGATACATGCAGTTAAGTATGGATGACAATACTCTGTCCATATCCGAGCAGACCAGGATTGAAGACTAAAAAGAGAAAAGAAATGCTGGAAAAATTAAAACAATTATTATTAAGGCAGGACAGAAAAGGCAAGAAACAGAGCAAAGGCACGCTGAACTTCGACATGTTCTACCAGCTATCATACATGTCCACTATCGCCGCTGCCGGCGTGCCGCGTGACCAGATTTTCGAGCATTCCGCCGAGCTCCAGTGTTCTTCTGCCGAATATTTTAAAAGAGTTGAGCTGGCCCGCACGCGACTGAAATACGATTATGCCCGGGCCTGCCGCGCCGTGGGAGAACCCTTAAAAGAAGAAGATGTAAAGGGATTCCTCCTGCGTTTCTCCAGTTCCCTCATATCCGGCGAACCGGAGGCCGATTTTCTAACGAGAGAAGCCCATGCCAAAGCCGAGGATTATGAAAATGGGTACGGGAGAAGCCTGGAATCCCTGAAAATGTGGACAGACGCCTACGTTTCACTCATCCTTTCAGCCATACTGGTGGTCGTTATTGGAATAGTATCCACCATGATATGGAAAATTGAGAGCATTCTCATCGTCGCCATGGCCTTTATTGCCGTCGCCACCACAGCCATTGGAGTCTGGCTGATATGGCTAATTTCACCAAAAGAGTCCACCGTTTTACGCTGGCCGGGTTCCAAGGAACAGAAACTCGCCGCAAAGCTCTTCAAACCCGTCATAGCCATCTCGGTAATTATTGGCGCCCTCTTTTTACTGACCGGCAAGAACCTGGGGCTGGGTCTGATTATTATCTCCGCCATAGTCTTTCCCGTTGGTTTCATTATGACAACAGATGATAGGAAAATAGCCAAGAGAGACGATGAGGTGGGAACATTCCTGCGTTCGCTGGGCGGTGTTTGCACGGCATTAGGGACAACGGTGAACGCTGCTCTAGGCCGTATCGACCTTGATTCTATCAATATCCTGAGGAAGGCGGTAAAAAACCTGCATACCAGACTTACTGCCGGGATAAAATCAAGGCTGTGCTGGAAGAAATTTATCGACGAGACCGGAAGCGAACTGACTAACCGCAGCGTAGGCATGTTCTACGATGCTATCGAAGTGGGTGGCTCAGCCGGTCAAGCCGGTCAACATGCGGCCATGTTCGCCAACAGGGTGGCACTGCTCAGGGCCCGCCGAAGAACGGTGGCCGGTCCCTTTCGCTGGCTCTGTATAACCATGCATGGTGCTATCATTCTGATACTTATTTTTATTACCGAGGTTATCGTTTCATTCGGCAACATGGTGGCAAAAGCCCAGGAATCAATGCCGTCAACAGCCGGAGGTGCTTCTCTGAGTTCCTTCTCGAGTTTTAACCTCTCAGGACTGGAACTCATGCACAACCTGATAATGCCGCTGGTCCTGATATTCACCATAGCCAACGCTATCGTACCTTCACTGGCTGAGGGAGGCAGTAAATATAAGATTTTAAGTAACCTGGGAATAACGTCGGCTATTTCCGGCGCAGGCCTTATCATCCTGCCGTTATTAGCCAATGCGTTATTTGCATCCGTTTCTCAAATGTAAGGAGGGAACATGGACACAGAAAATAACATCGACGATGTTGAAGCCGAATTTCAGGAAATAAGAGATGAACTGAAAGAAATACTATTTGATATTCGCTGCTATTTAATGGAAGCGCTGACACCAATCCCGAACGACCTGGAAAAGGAAAAACTCCACGAAGAACTTAAATCAGAAAGGAGGTAAAACGGCATGGCAGTTGAAAGGAAACTTGAGACTTTACAAGAAGAAATCAAGTTGCTAAAGGGCGAAGTGAAGAACTCACTGGCCAGCGTCCGAGATTACCTGCTCAATATGGAACTACCATCTTCCGAATTCTCGAATATACTGGCAGATCTCAATGCCGATGGTGGTGCCCAAAAAATGATATTGGAAGGCAATCTCGCCAATACCAGGGGCACCAAACCCGAAAAACCGGAAACTGAAGAAGAAACACAGAATGAAGTAGATGAGGAATCTACAGATGAATTAGAGCAACCTGCCGAGGATGAAGACCTGCTTAACACGGAAGAACCCCTCGAGGAAGAACCCGAACAGCTACCGGATGAAAGCCTGGTGAATGAGGATGAAAGCCTTAACCCTGAAGATGAACTACCCCCTCAAGACGAGGCCGGTGAAAATGAGGAATTCGATACATCCGATGAACAGGATGAAGCCCTCACTCCTGAATCGGAGCTACCTATAGAGGAGGAACAGCCCATGGAATATGACCGGACCACCACCGAAGAAAGCCAGGCAATACCGAAAGTCAACATGCTGGCGAACCTTATTAACTGGGTTGCCAGAGCCAGGAAAGAAATAGGTTACGAACAAATACCTGTCTTTCTGGAGGTCTATGGCATCAGCGGCCACCTATCGGCCGACCTGAAAGATATTATCATACACCTCGCTGAAATATCGAGAGAGCAGCCTGAAATGGCCAGCAATGCCGAAATATGGAGCCAGTCTATGCTAGCTCTACATGGCATCCTTACAGGTGGCGATGCTCCGCTTCATCCCATAATAACGTCCTGGACTGATACCGTTGATGAGACACCAGCAATCGAGGAAGAGATAATTGAGGTGGACAAGTCAAAAGAAAAGCCGATAAAGCTTAAGCTGGTATTTCCGAATGGTGACGGCAAGAACAAGGAGTTCTGCATTGACCTTACGCCAGAGGAAGATAATAACGGCTCTTCATCTGCACACGGTAAAAAGTAATCCTCGAATATAGAGAGGTGATTAACGATGGCAAAAACGAAAAAAAAGAGAGAGTTTATAGTTACCGGCGTATCGGAAGTAGACGATAAACTCGGCGGTGGTATTCCACTTGGTTCTCTATGTCTCATCGAAGGCCATTCTGATGCCGGTAAAAGCGTATTATGCCAGCATCTAACCAATGGTACCCTGATTACCGGCGAAATTTCTGTAGCTTACTATACTACGGAAAATAACGTAAGAAGTCTAGTAAGTCAGATGGAATCGCTGGCGATGTACGTGCTGGACCATTTCCTGGCAGACCGTTTAAGGATTTACCCGTTGACTTTTCGTAGCGGCATGCAGGGTGGTCAGAAACCTTTTTACGTGCTGACACATCACTTTGCCTCCCTGCCCCAGGAATTTAAACTGATAATCGTGGACTCCATTACCCTGCTTATCGCGCACAGCAACCCGGTAGCCATCATCGATTTCTTTTCCAGATGTAAGGGCTTATGCGACCAGGGTAAAACGATAATCGTGGTAGCACATTCTTATGCATTTGAGGAGGACATTCTCTCCCGAACCCGCTCAATGTGCGACGCGCGCTTCAGGCTTCGCCTGGAGCAGGTCGGCGATAGCATGATAAAGCTCATGGAGGTACTCAAGGTACGCGGTGCCGAACGTCCGACCGGTGATGTAGTCAGCTTCGATATTGAACCCAAGCTCGGTATGAGGATTATTCCGCTTGCCAAGGCCAGAGTCTAGGAGATTAAATGCTTCACCTTCCTTTCGAAATAAAAGCCTGTCCCCAGGATTGCGGGAAAGAATGCGGGGCCAACCTGGAGAAATGCCCGATATTCCCGAAGCTACCCGCTGACTTTCAGGAGGTATGCAAAGAAAACCCGCATCTCCTCCAGTACCTGCATATGCTGCCGTTAGATAAAATCAGCATCCCAACTTATTACGACAAGGTGACGCGAAAGCTGAAGGGAATAAAGGACCCTAATCTTATCTACAGGGTAAGCGGCGGAGTATTCATTCATGTTCTGGCCAACGCGGAAGACATCAGGGACTATTACATTGCCGTGGAACCAAGTATTATCGATGCCCAGGATAGTACCCTTGATGAGATAGAAGCACACCTTGCCGACTATGTAGAAGAACTCGAGGGTGTAGCCGAATCCTCAAAACGACTTGAAATTATCATGGGAATTGTCGAAAAAATTGTCTCTATTGATGATCACAAAAGCCACCAGCCACCCCAGGATAAAAACAGTGGAGATGGTAGTGGTGATAAAAAAGAGAAAAAGCCCAAAGTAAGCAGTAAAGGGAAGATACATATTACTTCCTTCCAGAACAACAGCCTGCGCTATCTACTGCGGCGCAAACTGGAAGGGATGGGAATTCTGGACCCTATGATACTGGATCCGAACATCGAAGACATATCATGTTCCGGAGTCGGTAATATCTTCGTAGAGCACAAAATTTTCGGCAGCCTCCGGGCCAGCATCGGGTTCGATAACAACGAAGTGCTGGACAAGTTCGTCATCGAGCTGGCCGAAGGCATCAAGCACCCGGTGACCTTCCGCGAACCGGTCGTCGACGCTACCCTACCGGATGGCTCCCGTATCAATATCGTCTACGGGACTGACGTATCTAAAAGAGGCAGTAACTTCTCCATCAGAAAATTCAGCGATACGCCTTTAAGCATACTGGAGCTTATCCAGTTCGGCGCGCTTAACTACGATATGGCCGCTTATCTTTCCATTATTATTCAAGAAGGT
>JBGPRB010000004.1:0-34552 GCA_041489355.1 Dehalococcoidia bacterium | reverse complement strand
CGTTTAAAGGCCGGCCGGTTTTCTTATCCTTGGCGAATACCATTTTCCCCAGCAGGCCGCCGTGCTCGCCGAAATAGTAGCCGTGGTCGCTGGTGAAAATAACGACCGTATTTTTCAGCAGTCCCAGGTTCTCAACGTGCCTCATGAGGTAACCAAACCAGGTATCAACCATGGTGATTTCACCGCAGTATGAAGCATGGGCTTTCTTAACCTTCTCTTCAGTCAATCCGGGCGTTTGCGGCCAGTAGCCATAGATAGGCATTGCCTGGTTGCCATCATGCCCGGGCCAGTACAACTCCCGGTAATATTGCGGTGGCTCCCAGGGTTCGTGCGGGTCCCAGGTATCTACATAGAGAAAGAAGTCCTCTTTATAATGACGCTCCAGCCACTCCATTGCCGTGGTGAATGTCCGGGGGGCAAAATAATCGGATTCATATCGCCAGTCATTTCTTACGTCTCCCCCGAATATGCTGTGAGTGACCTGCCCTTCTTTGGTATCGGGGTCGACTCTCCATTCGAGATGCATCTGACCGGTAATTTCGGTAAAAGTACGGAAACCGCGGTCATAATTCATGCCCCGACGTATAAAGAATGGTGTATCAACCACGGCGGCGGTATCAATACCCCTGTCCGAGAGTAGTTCTGGAAGAGTCACTTCGTCCTTGAATAAAGGCTCCCATTGCATGTATGACATTGTCCAGCGGCCGGTCAAGTAGTCGGCGCGCGTCGGCATGGTAGGGAAGCCCGCTATGTAGTGACGGCCGAACTGTACTGACCTGGCGGCAAAAGCATCAAGCGATGGAGTAATAATTTCCCTGTTCCCGTAAGCACCGACATGGTCGCACCGTAAAGAATCGGATATTACCCAGATAACGTTCATTGCTCCCCCTCACACATGATTTTACAGAATATACTCTAATATATAACATTAACCGCACAATAAAAAGTGGGGCGTCTTTAATCAGTGGATATTTCAATTGCGCAATTCCGCAGATACTCTTTTCCCCACTGGATTCTTCAGTCGCTCCTCTCCTTCAGAATGATAAAAACGAGAATTGAGATTGCCACGCCTTCACGGCTACGCCGTGAATGGTCTCGCAATGACAAGAGAGTATTTATTTGCGCCTGTACCTTATTAACCCCTATAATTTAAAGTCTGGAGGCGCGCTTTGCTCACCAACGAAATACTGCATCAGGTTAACCGGCCCGCCCGCTATACCGGCGGCGAGTGGAACAGCGCCGTCAAGGACTGGGATAAAACGCCCATTAAAGTTGCGCTGGCCTACCCGGACACGTACGAGGTCGGCATGTCCAACATGGCAATACCGATTCTCTACGATATACTCAACCGCCAGCCGGACGTCCTCGCCGAGAGGGTCTACGCCCCCTGGGTGGACATGGAAGCCGTGATGCGTCAGAGTAATCTCCCCCTTTTCAGCCTGGAATCCAGACACCCGCTTAAAGACTTCGATATTACCGGCTTTTCTCTGGGGTACGAGCTGACCTATACCAACGTGCTGAACATGCTCGACCTGGCCGGGATTCCCGTCCTTGCCCTGGAAAGAGACGACTCTAACCCGCTGGTAATCGCCGGCGGCAGCTGTTGCTTAAACCCGGAGCCTATGTCCGACTTTATTGATGTTTTCGTCATCGGGGATGGCGAGGAGGTGCTGCTTGAGTTCCTCAATACCTACCGCGAATACCGGGGTAAAGGTAAAAAACAACTGCTGCGCCATCTGGCCGCTATTAACGGGGTTTATGTTCCCAGTCTATATAAAGTTGATTACCAGGCCAATGGTCTGCTCAAAAGCATTACGCCCACCGTCCCCGAGGCCAGCCCCAGAATTCAGCGTCGGATTGTCAACAAGCTCCCTCCCCCGCCTACACGGCCGGTGGTGCCCTTCATCGAGGTAATCCATGACCGGGGCGCTATCGAGATTCAGCGCGGGTGCAGTCGCGGCTGCCGCTTCTGCCAGGCCGGCATGATATACCGTCCGGTGCGCGAGCGCCCCCACGAGGAGGTAATAAAAGCGGCCGAGGAACTCATTGCTAACTGCGGCTATGACGAGGTTTCTTTAGTCTCCCTGAACACCTCAGACTACGCCGGTATCAATGAGCTGGTGGCGGGGCTATCCCAGCGCTACCCGAACCTCACCCTGTCGCTGCCGAGCCTGCGACTCGACAGCTTCTCCGTCAAGCTCGTAGAATCGCTGCCGACACGCAGTCGTACCGGGCTCACCTTCGCCCCCGAAGCCGGCAGCGAAAGACTGCGGCAGGCCATCAACAAGAACCTGACGGAAGAAAACCTGCTGGAAACAGCCGCCACCGTCTTCGAGCGCGGCTGGACGAGCCTTAAACTTTACTTCATGGTCGGCCTGCCCACCGAGACCGTCGAAGATGTTGAAAGCATTGTTACCCTGGTGGAAAAGGTCCGCGCCGAGGGCAAAAAAGCCAGCGGCAAAAAGCCGATGATAAGAGTGAGCGTTTCTACCTTCGTCCCCAAGCCTCATACCCCCTTCCAGTGGAGCGCCCAGGAAAACGAGGCATCGTTAAAAGCCAAACAGGAAATTCTTCAGCAGGGTATGCAACATAAAGGTATCCGGCTGTCCTGGCACGACCCCAGAGTCAGCCTTCTGGAAGCTGCCATGTCGCGGGGAGACCGGCGTCTGGGAAAAGCCATTCACCGCGCCTGGAAACTGGGTTGTAGATTCGATGCCTGGACCGAGCACTATAACCATGATAAATGGCTCCAGGCTTTTACCGATAGCGGCCTTGAGCCTGAGTTATATGCCTGCCGCGAGCGTTCTCTGGACGAAACGCTGCCCTGGTCGCACATCGATACGGGCGTAACCGATGCTTTTTTGAAGAAAGAATTCCAGCGCGCCGGGCTGGGACAGGATACGCCCGACTGCCGTAATAACGCCTGCAACGCCTGCGGTCTCGAGCAAACGGAGAGGTGCCGGGAAAAGCAAAGGAAATGAGGTTTCCGATTGCCCATGTTCGAATATATATACTCACCCCCTTCGTCCCCCTCTCAAACACATGTATTAATAGTAATCGATTTTAATTTTGTTTGAGAGGGGGAGTTAAAGACTAAGGGGCAAGGGGGGTACGGATTGCTTCGCTCCACTCAGAATGACAGTGAGAAAGTACTGGATTCCCGCTGGAGTTTACCCCGATTTCATCGGGGCGGGAATGACAAAATAAAATTAAAAGCAGGCATTTATAAGATGACTTAGTCAGCTTTTTCTTCTTCGAAGGTGGTAATCGCCACCAGACGGTCGGTTTCATCAAGGGCCATTACCCTGACGCCCTGTGTGCTCCGGCCCTGGGTAGTGATGCCCTTCCTGGGGTCTTCTTCCTTTACCGGCGTGCGGGTCATCATGCCTTCCGCGGATATCAGCATGACCTGCTGTTGCAGCGTCACTACCCTGAAGGCCGTTATATCGCCGGTCTTTTCAACTATTCTGAACGTCCTCACGCCGCTGCCGGCGCGGTGCTGCTTCGGGTACTGGGCCACCGGAGTAACCTTGCCATAGCCATGTTCGGTAACCACCAGCAGGTAGCCATCGGCAACGGCCCTGTCCATGCCGATGACACCATCGCCTTTGGCCACACGCATGGCACGCACACCGCCGCTGGTCCTGGAAGCAGCCCTGAGACTGGCCACATCGAAACGTATCGATTGCCCTTTACGGGTTACCAGTATGACGTCGTCCTTATCCTTGGCCAGGCAGACGGATACCAGTTCGTCACTCGCTGCCAGGTCCATGGCGATAAGCCCGCTGCTCCGCACGGCGGTAAATCTGTCCACCGCCGTCTTCTTTATCTCCCCCATCTTGGTCGCCATCACCATGTAGGTACCCGGCATGAGGCCGGTGCTGGCCACCATCGCCGTGACCCTTTCTCCCTCGGTGATGGACAGCAAATTGATTATCGCCAGGCCCTTGGACGTCCGTGTGCTGCCGGCCGGTATTTCATGGCATTTCAGGTAAAAAACTTTGCCCCGGTTAGTAAAGAAAAACAGATCGTCATGCGTATCAGCCACAGTCAAAATCATGACGGCATCCTCTTCGCGGGTCACCTGCCCGATGATGCCCTTGCCGCCCCGGTGCTGCAAGGCATAATGGCGCGAGGGTATCCGCTTGATGAAGCCGCGGCTGCTGAGAGTTACCACCACCCTTTCATGGGGAATGAGGTCTTCCTCGGTAAACTCCAGCGCTCCCTGCTCGACTATTTCGGTGCGGCGTTTATCCCCGTACCTGGACTTCAGTTCCGTTACATCTTGTTTAATCAGGGCGAGAATTCTCCTGGGGTTGGCCAGCAGATCTTCCAGGTAGGCGATTGTTTTCACGACCTCGGCATATTCGTCCTGTATCTTCTGCCTTTCCAGGCTGGCCAGGCGGCGGAGCTGCATATCGAGGATTGCCTGCGCCTGAAGCTGTGACAGGCCGAAACGGGTCATCAGGTTCTTGCGGGCAGCTTCGGCTGTCTCGGATTCCCGGATAGTCTTGATTATCGCATCGATATTATCCAGCGCGATTTTCAGCCCTTCCAGTATGTGAGCCCGCGCCTTAGCCTGTTTCAGTTCGTATTTGGAGCGCCGGGTAATTACCTCGCGGCGGAAATCTACATAACTCTGTAGAGCCTCCCTGAGGCTGATTACCTTCGGTTGTCCGTCAACTAAAGCCAGCATGTTGACGAAGAAAGACGACTGCATGGCGGTATATTTATACAGGTTGTTGAGGACCTGCTGGGGCTGTGACTCCCTCTTAAGCTCGATGAGGATACGCATTCCCTGGCGGTCGGACTCGTCACGCAGGTCGCTGATGCCCTCGATTTTCCTGTTCTTGACCAGCTCGGCGATGTTCTCGACAAGCGCCGCCTTATTTGTCTGGTAAGGCAGCTCACTGACAATTATATTGCGGCGCCCGGCGGCGCTCACGTTGGTAATATGTGCCTTGGCGCGGACCACCAGCTTGCCGTGCCCGGTGGCATAAGCATTCCTGATACCCTCCCGCCCCTGGATAATGCCCGCCGTGGGAAAATCGGGTCCCTTGACGAATTTGCCGAGTTCTTCGATAGTGGCCTGGGGATTTTCGATAAGGTAGTCAATAGCATCACAGACCTCGCCCAGATTATGCGGTGGGATATTGGTGGCCATGCCCACGGCGATGCCGGAGCTTCCGTTCAAAAGCAGGTTGGGTAATCTGGCGGGCAGCACCCTGGGTTCCTGAAGGCTGTCATCGAAGTTCGGCATGAAGTCCACGGTCTCTTTATCGATGTCAACCAGCATCTCCTCGGCTATCTTGGCCAGGCGTGCCTCAGTATACCGCATGGCGGCGGGTGGGTCATTGTCAACACTGCCGAAATTACCCTGGCCGTCAACCAGGGGATAGCGCATGGAGAAGTCCTGCGCCATACGGACCATAGCGTCATATATCGAGGCATCACCATGGGGATGATATTTACCCATTACCTCACCGACAATACGGGCGCTCTTGCGGTACGGTGTGTTGGGCCGCACCCCCATATCATTCATGGCATAGAGAATGCGCCGGTGCACCGGTTTTAACCCATCCCGTACATCCGGCAGGGCACGGGCGACGATGACACTCATCGCATAGTCGAGGTAAGAACCTTTCATCTGGTCTTCGATATTAACCAGTTTTACTGTGCCCGATACCATCAGCAGCTGGACCTCCTATTCATTATCGCTATCCGTGTCATCGTCCCCTCCCCCGGCTTCCTCCGGCAGAACCTCAATTTCGTCACCCCCGATGATAGTATAGCCGGACTCTTCTTCGTCCTCACTCGCTGATTCCAATTTCAACATCTTATCGCTCCCGTAGGAACGGAATTCCTCCATCCCCTTAGGCGGGAAAGATAGCTTTCCGGCCTGGCTGGGGTGCTGATATGTCTCCCTGACCATAACCGTCATCATATCGGCGGTTGACCTGACCATGATTGCCGAATACCGGTTACCGCCCAGCATCAGCCGGATAAGCCGCTGGGCATGTTTCAGCTCAACCTTTCCCAGATACTTACCACGAACATCCTCCACCACCAAGAAGGAGCCGTCTACCTTTAAAACTGCTTTGTCTCCTGCTACCGTTCGGGCGCGTTTTTCCTTGGGCGCCAATTCCTGGAGCGTGACTACCCCCGCCTTGCCAATTTCTTCGATAAAATGCTGCGGTTCTACCTTGTCCGTCTCGACTTCGGTCTTTTCCGTCTCTTTCAAGTCGTTCAGGCGCCGCAGGTTCCTGTTGGCAATGGCATTATAGGGGTCCAACTCTACCGCCCGACGGTAGTCTTCTTTTGCCTGCGCATAGTGTCCCAACTCCATATAGGCCCTGCCCAGGCGATTGTAAGTATCGACATCTTCCGGAAAGCTCTCGATGATTTCCTTATTGACGTCAACAGCCTCCTGCCAACGGGCCTGCATAGCCAGGTCGATAGCCTCTTTGCTGCGCTGCTGTTTGAATCTCAGTAGTCTTTCGTCATCACGCGTCATTTAAGTCCTCTGAATAATATATAAGTATATATTCTACACCAATGATATAAGTCATACAAGGGAATTAAGACACATAAAAATATCCCGTTTGACAAATAGCTCGGTAGTAGATAGAATCTAAATAGGAGCCTTTTATAAATTCTAAAGGAGATTAGCCTAAAATGCAAGAAAAGGTTAAAGAAGTACTTGATAAGGTCCGCCCGTACCTGGTAAGAGACGGGGGCAATGTGGAACTGGTAGCTATTGACGGCGGTACCGTGAAGGTAAAACTCGTCGGCGCTTGTGCCGGCTGTCCAATGTCCAAACTGACCCTCAAGAACGGGATTGAACGAATACTGAAGCAGGAAATCCCCGAAGTCAAAGAGGTAGTGGCCGTTTAACCGCTTTTTCAGTAAACCTAATTATCTTTGTCCAGCTCGAAAGCCCGGTGCAAAGCACGCATAGCGTCTTTAACCCGGGCTTCTTCAATGATGCAGGTTATTCTTATTTCCGATGTCGTGATAAGCTGTATATTGATGTTTTCTTTGCTGAAGGTATCGAACATGCGGGCAGCGTAACCCGGCGCATTCTGCATGCCGCTACCGATGATGCTGACCTTCCCCAACTTCGAATCGCTGACGCATTTCTCCGCACCGATAGAACGGGCTATCGGCTCGACGACCGCCATTGCCCCGGCGAGCTGGCTCCTCGCCACCGTGAAGGTAAGGTCGGTAATATTTTTTATACTGGCGTTCTGGACGATGGTATCGATACTGATTCCGGCCTCCGCCAGAGGCACGAATATCCCCGCGGCGATACCGGGATGGTCAGGGACGCCGACCACGGTTATCTTAGCTACATCAAGGTCATGGGCGATACCTCTTACTTTATTTCGTATTTCCATAGACACCTCTTTGTGAATTAACGTACCGGGGTTTTCGTTAAAGCTCGATGCGACCAGGATGGGGACGCTGAACAGCTCGCCCAGCTCAACGGCGCGGGGATGGATGGCCTTGAACCCGTAGGTCACCATCTCCAGCATTTCCTCGTAGCTTATTTCCGTTAGTTTCCGCGCCTCGGGGAGAAGGCGGGGGTCGGTGGTATAAATCCCATCGACGTCGGTGTACCTTTCGCATATTTTAGCCTTCAGGCTGGCGGCCAGCGCCACTGCCGTAGTATCCGAGCCACCCCTCCCCAGAGTGGTGATATCCATGTCATCGGTAATCCCCTGGAATCCGGCCACAATGACGATATTACCTTTCTCCAGCTCCCTGACGATACGTGCGGGGTCGATATTGGTAATCCTCGCCCGACTGTAAGCGGCATCGGTCCTGATGCCTGCCTGAAAACCGCTGAGGCTGATGGCCGCGTGGCCCATGCTATGCAACGCCATTGCCAGCAGGGTGCTGGCGACCAATTCACCGGTGGAGAGCAGGACATCGAGCTCGCGCGTATCCGGCTTTCCGTTAATTTGATAAGCCAGCTTGATTAAGTCGTCGGTGGTGTCACCCATCGCGGAGACGACGACCACCACCTGGTTGCCGGCCTCCTTGGTTTTAACGATACGCCGGGCAATGTTTTTAATTTTTGCAGCATCCGCCACAGATGAGCCGCCGTATTTCTGGACGATTAAAGCCATGTATCTGCTTCTCCGTATTTACTCAGTTACTCATTTGCGCATTTACTCAAATGCTCGCTTACGATTAAATAATCTCTTTAACCATGATAGTTTTCCTCTTGGTCCATAACTGGGAGATGGGAAAGGTTTTCCATACATCCGGCAACTCTCATTGGTACATTCCCACCAGCCCTTTTCCCGCCTGCTTTTAAACAGGTGATCCCCACGACCACAAAAGGGGCAAAGCGCCTTACTACGAGGTTCTTTTTCTCCTGCGGAGTACTCTTCTTCTCTGGAAGGCATTTCAGGTTACGTTTCTACCAACTTCCCCATTATTTTATATCCTTCCTCCACAAAAACTCCAGTTCTTTTTGCTTCGTTTTCGGTGAACCTTTTAGCACCGCCAGGTTTTATCCCCTTCCCCCAGATTAAAAATGGCACAGGTTCGGCGGTGTGAGTACGGACTTTTATCGGGGTTGGGTGGTCAGGCATAATCAGGACCCGTAAAGCTTCGCCCCGACAGGCTAAGAGACGGCTTATGACTTCTTCATCTATTTTCTGAATGGCCTCTATTTTACCGTCGATATCGCCTTCATGGCCGGCTTCATCGGTCGCTTCGATATGGACCACCACCAGGTCGTGACTCTTGAGAGAACCTAAAGCACCAGCTGCCTGGGCGGCATTGTCGTTATCGGGACCGTCGGTCACACCCTTGATATTCAGGATATCCATGCCAACCATCCTGGCCAGTCCCCGTAAAAGGTCGACTCCTGACGTCATGGCGGCTTTAAGGCCGTAGACTTTTTTGAAGGCGGGCATATCCGGCACCTGCCCGCTGCCCCAGAAAAGCCAGATAGTGGTAACGGGCGGTTCGCCCCGTTTCTCGCGTCCTACATTGATTTTATGACTTCTCAGCAGGGTCTCAGAGCGCGCCATGAGGTCGCGCAGGGAGTCGCTGCCCACACCCCGGGGCAGGTATTCTTTCACGAGCCTGCCGGGTATATCGTGGGGCGGAGTACAGGTGGCTTTCAAGGTTTCCTCATTTCCCTTAATTTTTAATATATGCCGGTAGCTGACGCCGGGGTAAAACTTTACTTCGTCGTTTCCGATTTCTTCATTAAGTGCCTTGATAATTTCCCCGGCCTCATCGGTGCCGATATGTCCGGCGCTGTAGTCAAACATTTTACCGTCCCGTACAGTCACCAGGTTGCACCGGAATACGACGTCCTCTTTGCCGATATCGATATCCAGGCTCTTTGCCTCGATAGATGCCCGCCCTTTGTAATAAATCGTCGGGTCGTACCCCATGACCGACATACAGGCGCAGGCGCTGCTCGGCTCCATCCCCGGCGGTACGGTACGCGCCAGCCCCGATGTCCCCTCCATCGCCATCGCATCAAAGTTGGGGGTCCGGGCCAGCTCCAGGCAGGTCTGGCCGTTTCTTTCCGCTAGAGGTAGACCGGCGGCTCCATCAATTATCAGAACGCAGTATTTCATAAGACTTTACTTAACTACACTTTACTTTAAAATATTCCCTTTTCTGAAATATTTAAGCTATTGCGTAATTGCGCAAATACTGTTATACGCAGTTGCGCCTTATAATATTATGTTCCCTTCCCTTCCTCCTGGATTCTCCTTCAGCTGAAGGACTGGAATGACACGCCTACGCTAAAGCTACGGTGTGCAAGCAACGCTATGCCTTCAATTCCAGTTTCATTCCATGTTTCTTGCCTTAAAGGTCATGATGGCTTTATAATAAGTCTGGCGGGGCGTAGCGCAGTTTGGTTTAGCGCGCAGCGTTCGGGACGCTGAGGTCGGTGGTTCAAATCCACTCGCCCCGACCATTCTCAAAGTCCTTTATAAGTGCTTTCACTCCTTTGTGCAATTCTTTCTACGTAGACAATTCCGTGCTCATTATCAACGAAATAAATAACCCTATAATTCCTTACTCTTATACGATATAAATTCGTTCCTACTATCTTCTTCGAACGTATCAACCATGGTTCTTCTTCAAGAGAATGAAGTATCCCGGATACAGCAAGAAAATCCTTTGGGTTTAGATGGAGAATTGCTTTTTCAGCCTCGCGACTAAGGACTATTTTATATTTCACCTGTCTTTATGACTTTCTTTCCATTTGCGTTCTACTTCTTCCAGGGAAATATATTCTTGGTTTCCCTTTTTTCTTTCTCTTAAAATTTCTCGTACATCCTCATCATCTTCAATGATCTCCAGGACGGCCTCCCTAATTAGGTTTGACATCGAAGTCCGCCGTTCGAATGCCATACGCCTTAACGCTTCATGATGTTCCTCCGACAAGAAAATGGTCGTCCTCTTGAGACTGGTTTTCTTCTTTTTCTTAATCTTGGTAATTGTCATCTTCATCACCCCCCTAGAAAAACATAGTAACATATAAACACCGATATGTCTATATGCTTAGATAGAAAAGGTAGGGTCCTTAACCCACCCCCCTTTTCGCTTCCTCCCAGAGTTCATTCTGTTCTTTGAAAGACATTTTATCAAGGCTGAGCCCGCGCTTTCGGCACAGCTCTTCCATATATGCAAAGCGTTTATAAAAGCGCTGGTTCGCCTCCCGCAGCGCCGCCTCCGGGTCTACCTCCTCCCTCCTGATTATATTGGCCAGGGTAAAAAGCAGGTCGCCGTATTCCTTTGCTTTTTCTTCCTGGTTGGCCGCCTCCCGTATCTCCTGAATCTCTTCCACCAGCTTTTCCATAACCCCTTCGATGTCCTCCCAGTCGAAGCCGACCCGTGCGACCCGACGCTGAATTTCGTAAGTATAACCCAGTGCCGGCATGTTTTTCGGTACGCCCTCCAGCATAGAAGCACCCGCTTCTCTTTCCTCCCTTTTAAGGGCCTCCCAGTTGTGCATCACTTCCTCGGCATCGCTAGCTTTTCCAGAACCGAAAACATGAGGGTGGCGGTGTACTATTTTTTCCGTGATGTTTTGAATCACGTCACCTATCTTAAACTCACCGTTATCGTCTGCAATCTTGGCGTGGAGCACAATCTGTAGCAGCAGGTCGCCCAGCTCTTCGCAAAGCTTGGATGCGTCCCCTTCGTCGAGCGCCTCCAGCACCTCATAGCTCTCGGACAGCAGGTTCCCCCGCAGCGTGGTATGGGTCTGCTGCCTGTCCCACGGGCATCCGTCCGGGGCACGCAGTCTGGCGATGATTTCCACCAACGCGTCGAACTTTCTTAAATCCTTCGGTAAAGACAAACGGGCCTCCTTAATCATGATTATACAGGCTGAACATGTGTGGGGCAAGAAAAAGAGCGCAGAGGTTTCTAACTAGCCGGGCACCACCGATCCGATGAAGTCCCGCTGCCCCCTCAGAAAGTCGGCGGCGTTTACAGCCCTTTTACCAGCGAGCTGCACCTCGAGAACGCCCAGTATACCCTCGCCGCAAGCAATGCCCAGCACTACCTCTCGTCCCGGGAGAGCCACCACCCGCCCTGGTTCAATAGCACCCTCACCAGGCAGGACCACCGCCTCGATGATTTTAAGCTGTTTTCCCCGCCAGTTGGTATAACACCCGGGCAAGGGATAATAAGCCCGCACGCGTCGCCATATTGCCACTACCGGCAGCCGCCAGTCAATCTCCCCATCCCCCTTTTTGACCTGCGGGAAATAAGTAGCCCCCTTGTCATCCTGAGGTCGGGGGGTACTTTCTCCGCGTAACCATCCAGTCAGTGTTTCCTGAAGCAGGTCCGCCCCCACTAAAGAAAGCTTATCGGTGAGAGTCCCGGTATTATCCCGCGGCGATACCGGCACAGCGGCCACGGATAGCACGGGTCCGGTATCCAGTTTTTTCCGTATAAGCATGATGCTGACCCCGGCAAATTCATCACCGGCAAGTATCGCTGCCGTTACCGGCGAGGCGCCGCGGTGCCTGGGCAGCAAGGAAAAGTGGACGTTCACGCACTGGTAAGGCGGGATGTCCAGCACCGTTTGCGGCAGAATATGTCCGTAGGCGCACACAACGATGACATCGGGTTTGAATTCTGCCAGCTGGGCTATCGCTTCCTCCGTCCTGAAACTGGCAGGCTGTACCACCGGTAATCCCCACCTCAGGGCCGCTTTTTTTACCGGCGGTGGAACCAGAGCACGCCCGCGCCCGGCAGGCCTGTCCGGCTGGGTATAAACAGCGACAACATCATACCGATTGACGAGAAGGTGCTCCAGAGATGGCACGGCAAACTCCGGTGAACCCATGAAAACAATGCGCAATTTACGCCTCCCGACCCAGAAATTTTATCACTAAATATATTTTTCAACAAGCAATTTTTTTATAGGCT
This sequence comes from Dehalococcoidia bacterium, assembly GCA_041489355.1. Lineage (GTDB taxonomy): Bacteria > Chloroflexota > Dehalococcoidia > Dehalococcoidales > RBG-16-60-22 > JBGPRB01. The sequence goes on along the minus strand of JBGPRB010000004.1, from coordinate 22,126 downwards.
GGCAACCCCTGAAAACCAGCAAAAAAAACAGGTGGAAAGAGGTAGTAAGGGTAAAAAAGATTGGTCTCTGTCCCCCAAAAAGATTCGCTAGGTTGGTCGCCTCCCCCAAAAAGGTTTGCCAGGGATGGTTTGCCGGTAGTATGCTAGGTGGTGTTAATAAATTAATCGTTTGTTAACATTGTTACCATAGAACCCGCCATAACAGCCGGGAAGTCCATATATTTTCCTAAATAGGGTGAACTTGTACTCAAATCAGGATAGGGGGGTTTTTTGTCTGCTCCGGTGTATTATAGCAGGCAATTGAAATATATATGGAACCAACTCGAACGCGGACGCCGCAGGAAATATGGGAAACTGCCCTGGGCGAACTTCAGGTACAGGTTAGTAAGCCGAATTACCGAACCTGGTTCAGCAAGACCATCGGGTTGAGCTACCAGGATAATCAGTTTATCATCGGCGTCCCTAATACGTTCGCGGCTGAATACCTGGAGAAGAACCAGCGTTCCCTTATCGAAAAGGCCCTCATCGGGCTCACTTCTCCCGATGTACAGGTGGTTTTTCAGGTTAATGGCAAATCCCATCAACAGCACGCCAGCACAGAAAGCGGGACGGCCATGCCCACACCCCCGCCGACCTATATCAGGCTTAATCCGAACTACGTCTTCGACTCATTCGTCGAAGGCAGCGGCAACCGCATGGCACGCGCCGCGGCCCTGTCCGTCGCCCAGAACCCGGGCCACAGCTACAACCCGCTTTTCATCTACGGTGGAGCCGGCCTCGGTAAGACACACCTTCTTCACGCCATCGGTCAGGCAGCCGCGTCCAACCATATTAACGTCATCTGTTCCAGCGCCGAGCAGTTCACCAACGAGTTCGTCACCGCCCTTCGCGAGAAAACCTCCGAGGAGTTCCGTAATAAGTACCGCAGTATCGGTATGCTGCTTATCGACGACATCCATTTTATCAGCGGCAAAGAGCAGACCGAAGAGAGTTTCTTCCACACATTCAATGAGTTGCACAATACCAACCGGCAGATAGTTCTCACCAGCGATTGCCCGCCCAAGTCGATGCCCCTGCTGGAAGAGCGTTTGCGTTCCCGTTTCGAGTGGGGACTCATTGTCGATATACAGCCGCCTGATTATGAAACGCGACTGGCTATACTGCAATCGAAAGCCCGACTGAAGGGCATCAACATACCCGTGGAAATACTCGAGATGATAGCCAGGGACATACAAAGCAATGTCAGGGTGCTGGAGGGCTCTCTCAACAGGGTGATTGCCCTCTCCAAGCTACTGAAGACTACCCCGACTCTTGAAATCGCGACCAAGGCTCTTGAAGACGTCGCCAATAAAGAGTACCTGGCGGATGATATTTCTCCCGACTCGATTATCGAAGCCGTGGCCGAAAGTTTCCAGCTTTCCCGGGAGATATTGTTAGGGCGGCGGAGGGACAAGGACACCTCTCTGGCCCGCCGTCTGGCCATGTACCTTATCCGGCAGGAGACTAATTTCTCTCTCGCCCAGATAGGGCAGGAGCTGGGAAACCGCGATGCCGCCTCGGTAACCGCCGCCTGTAAGAAAATCGCCGGCGATATCAATGACAGCCCCTTCATGAAGCGAAGAATAAGCGATATTAAGAGACATCTCCAACCTAAAGCAGTTTCTAAAACCTCCGTTTAAACTTTGTCATTTTCTCCATGGCATAATCCGTTGCTATAATTTTGAGGTCTTTTACTTTTGGCTTTATTTTTGCAAATTATCGGTTTATTTTGCGGGTTTTTTGTGGGTTTATTGTTATCTTTTTAAAACATCGTTATATAGCGGCTTCCCCCACATGACTTTGTATCTTCATAACTCATATAACAGTCCTTATTATTAATACTGATATTACTTCCATCCCTAAATATCATGGTTGTTGTATAATCATATTGTTAAAATAAAGCGTTGTTTGTGTTTTGATATGATAGACAGGGCAGAGATAGCAGTTAAAGCGGGTAACGGCGGTAACGGTGCCATCGGGTTCCGAAGAGAGATGTACGTGCCTTACGGAGGACCGGACGGTGGTGATGGGGGTAATGGCGGCAATGTGGTGGTCAGGGCGGATGAGGCCATCGATAACCTGCGCAGGTACCGCCAGAGAAAGCTTCAACACGCTGATAAAGGACACAACGGCGGGGGAAACAGGAAGCACGGCAAGGACGGCGAGGACCTTGTGCTGGCAGTACCGCCGGGAACAATTGTGACGTCAAATCAAGAAGATGGCACTGAGGTGTTACTGGCTGACCTTGAGAAGCCCGGCGGCGAGGTGATTGTGGCCAAGGGTGGTAAAGGAGGGTGGGGCAATACTCATTATAAATCGTCGATCAACCAGACGCCGCGTATTGCCCTGAGGGGAGAGACCGGCGAAGAGCATACGGTACGTCTGGAAATGAGGCTGATTGCCGATGTCGGTATTATCGGTTATCCCAATGCCGGGAAATCGACCCTGCTGGCGGCGGCATCGGCAGCCAGACCGAAGGTCGCCAGCTATCCTTTTACCACCCTCGAGCCGGTATTAGGCGTCGTTGAGCTCGGTCTGGAGAGCTTCGTCATGGCGGAAATACCCGGCATGATAGAAGGCGCTCATCTCGGCAAAGGACTCGGCCATGATTTTCTGCGGCACGCCATGCGCACTAAAATCCTCGTCCACCTGATAAGCGGCACCTCGGCATCGCCTATAGAAGATATGCTGCGTGTCAACGAGGAACTCGCCCTGTTTGACCCCGTTCTGGCTCAAAAGCCGCAGCTAATAGCATTGAATAAAATTGACCTGCCCGAGGTGCAGGAAATTCTGGAGGATATAAAAGGTGAGCTTGCGGGCGCAGGTGTTAAGGCCCATTATATTTCGGCGGCAACGGGCCAGGGCGTCTCCGCACTTATGGTGGAGGTGATGAAGGTCCTCAGGGCGGAGACCGCCATGGAAAAGAAAGTCGAACTGCCCGGTAAGGTTTTCCGACCTCAGCCCAGGGAACCGCGTGTTAAAGTCACCAGGGAAGGTGATGAATACGTCATACATGCTCCGGACCTTGAAAGGATTATCGCGGGAGCCGGGGTCACGCAATCAGAGTTACGCTGGCAGTTGAATTACCAGCTTAACCGGATAGGCGCAAATAAGACTCTGGAGAAAGCAGGGATAAAATCCGGTGATAAAATCCGCTGTGGGGAGTTGACCTGGGAGTATTCCTTCCCCGGGAGGGAAGGATGAAAATAGGCGTACTCGGTGGTACTTTCGACCCGGTCCATCTGGGGCACATGATGATGGCCGAGGAAGCGAGAAAATCGCTGGGACTAAAGGAGGTGCTCCTGGTGCCGGCCGGACAGCCGATGACGAGGTCGAACGAACGGATAACATCTGCCGAACACCGTCTCCGGATGCTGCGTCTCGCGGCGGGCAGGAGTCCCCATCTTAAGGTTTCTACCGTAGAAATAGAGCGACCGGGCCCATCCTTTACCGTCGATACTATTACCGAACTGAGGCGGAAGTACGGGAGCAAGGACGAGATATTTTTTATACTGGGCTGGGACAGCCTGGCACAGTTGCCCATATGGAGAGAACCGGCGCGTATCGTCAGTATGTGTATCCTGGTAGCGGTTCCCCGCCCGGGCTGGCCGCAACCAAGCCTGAAGGCTTTGGAAAAGGATATACCGGGTATTGCGAAAAGGGTGGTGTTTTTGGAGAACCCCAGGGTAGACATCAGCGCCACGACCATAAGGGATAAGGTGGCGCGGGGGGAATCTATAGACCACCTTGTCCCCGGGCCGGTAGCCGAATACATAAAAAAGCATGGCCTGTATAAAGCAGAGCAGGAGGTCAAATAGTGAAGGCAGTAGGAATTGTCGGCAGCCCCAGGAAAGGGGGTAACACGGAGATATTAACGGCCCATTGCCTTAGAGCGATGGCCGAAGAAGGACTGGAGACGGAACTGGTGAGTCTGGCGGGACTCGATATTAAAGGTTGCAATGCCTGCGACTACTGTTTCGAGCATGAAGGGTGCTCCATCGAGGATGATATGCCGCCGGTCTTCGATAAGATGGTTGCGGCAGATGCTATAGTTGTCGGCTCGCCGGTATATTTCGGCTCGGCCACGGCGCTGGTGAAGGGTTTACTGGAGCGGGCCGGCTTGATTTCCCGAGGGCGTTTTGCCGGTAAAGTAGGTGGCCCCCTGGTGGTAGCCCGCCGCGCCGGGCAGAATTTTACCTTCATGGAGCTTATGCACTGGTTCCACATCATGCAGATAATCAATCCCGGGTCGATATACTGGAACGGGGCTTTCGGACGGGAAAAGGGTGAGGTGGAGAAAGACGAAGAAGGCCTGAGAATCGCCTGGCACTTCGGCAAGAACGTCGCTGGACTCGTAAAAAAACTAAAGGCATAGTTGATGATACATCATACCGTAAAACCGCCCGAATTTTGATTTTAACGCTTCTGGTGGCATGTCAGAACTGCTCTGGGGTTGGGAAAAAGGGGTTGGCTAGTTACCGGGGCTTTGGGCTATAATAAAGTGCTTTAACGGTTGGAACGGAGGTATCCCGATTGGTTGATAAGTCGGTAATCAGCGAAGAGCTGCAAAGCCTGCTTAACATTGAGTTTGGCCCCGAGGTCTACGAAATTGAAAAGGGGTTCTTAAGAAAGTTTACCGAGGCCATTGACGACCCTAATCCACGGTGGCGGCAGGTGACGCCTCCCACTTTCGCCGCTGCCCTCGTCCCCACCGAGCTGTTGCACAGGCTTTGTAACGCCGCATGCCCGCTTAAGCGCATCCTTAACGGTGCCAGCGAGCTCGAGTATTTTCACCCGATAAAGCTGGGTGATGTTATTTCCGTTAAAGGCAGTCTTACCAGGCTAAGGCAAATGGAGGGCAAGGAGGGCAGGACGCTTTTCATGATAACGGATGTAACCTATACCAACCAGCGTGGTGAAGTGGTGGTGAAGGGGAAAAATACATACATCAAATATTAGTCAGGGATAAGATGGCAGAGCCGATTTTTTATGAAGATATTGAGGTTGGCACCGGGATTCCGGCGCTGGTCAAGTACCCGACGACCATGCAGCTGGTAAAGTACGCTGGCGCCTCGGGTGACTATTACCAGATACACTACGATAAGGACTTCGCCATAGCTAATGGACTGCCGGGCGTTATCGTACACGGCTGGCTGACGCTTTCATTCCTGGGGCAGATGCTTACCGACTGGCTCGGCGAAGGGGGGACGGTAGTAAAGCTGAACGGCAGCTACCGAGGCATTAATAAAGTAAACGAGGACATCATCTGCAACGGCAAGGTGACCAAAAAATACGTTGAGGGGAGCAAGCACTACGCCAGGGTGGAAATCTGGGCAGAGAACCCCCAAGGAGAGAAGACGGTTACCGGTTCGGCGGTGGTGATGCTGCCCTCCCACGAGAAGCCGCAATAACGCAAAGCCTCAAATGCGCATTTGCGCAAATACGGTGTTACTCTTTAGTGCTATCCAGTGATTCCGCAAGCAGTTCGCTAAGGTCCATGGCTTTTACGGACTCCTCAACTCCCCTGGCTTTAAGCGCATCATCGAACATGGTAAGGCAGTAAGGGCAGGCCGTAGTCACGCAGTCCACTCCGGCTTGGATGACCTCTTCCACCCGCCGTATATTGACACGCTTGTCCGGCTCTTCTTCCATCCACATATGGCCGCCGCCGCCCCCGCAGCAAAAGCTATCGGTCTTATGGCGCGGCAGTTCGATATTCGTTCCATTTAAAGCTCTCAGGATTTCCCTGGGCTCGTCGTAGATATCATTGTAGCGTCCCAGGTAGCATGAATCATGATATGTTGCCTTCTTGCCACCATTTCTATTGACTTTCAGCCGACCCTCTTTAATCAGCCCGGCGAAGAACTGGGTATGGTGCACGACCTCGAAATTGCCGCCGAACTGCGGGTACTCATATTTAAGGCTGTTAAAGCAGTGGGGGCAGGTGGTCAGTATCTTTTTGACGTTATGCCCCTTGAGAATCTCGATATTCTGCTGGCAGATAGTCTGGAAGAGGTACTCATCGCCCATACGGCGGGCGGGGTCGCCGCAGCAGGCTTCCTCCTCACCCAGAATGCCGAACTTGATGCCGGCCGCCCCCAGGACTTTAGCCGTGGCACGGGACACCTTGATGTTGCGGTCGTCCAGGGCGGCGCTGCACCCCACCCAATAGAGAATCTCAGCATCTTTGACATCCGACAGGGTATTGACTTGCAGTCCTTCACACCAGGTGGTCCTCGTGGAAGTAGTCCCCCGGTAAGGATGTCCGCGGGTACCGAGACTTTTCAGCGCCTCCTGGGCGGCTTCGGGGAAATGGCTCTTTTCCATCGCCAGATTGCGGCGCATGTCCACTATCTTATCGACGTGTTCGATGTAAACCGGGCATACCTGCTGGCAGGCGCGGCAGGTAGTACAGTCCCAGATGACCTCTTCGGTGATAACCTCGCCGAGCATTTCCTTGCGGGACTCCGTAGGCTTTATCGTAATGAGGCCGGGATATGCATCGTGGAGGTGCTGCTTGAGGTCCTGGATGACCTGCTTGGGATTAAGGGCTTTACCGCTGAAATGGGCCGGGCAGGCGTCCTGGCAGCGGCCGCACCGCGTGCAGGCATCCAGGTCGAGGAGCTGCTTCCAGGTGAAATGCTCGATTTTACTGGCGCCGAACAGTTCGGTTTTATCGAAGTCAATTTTGGTTAGCGCTCCACGCGGGCCCAGGTTTCTGAAAAAAACGTTCACGGGGTCCCAGATGATGTGGAACAATTTGGTGTTATAGAGAGAAACATAGACGATAGCCCCCAGCGCCAGGAATACATGGAACCACCACGTAAAGATATGCCAGTCCAGCAGGGCATTCTGACTCAGACCGGAGAAAGCCCTGGCAAGCACATAACCCCCGGGCGACCAAGGCGCCCAGTCCGGGGCCGACTGAAGCTCGGTGGCGGCTATGCGTAATCCTTCGACGATAAAGCCGGTGACGATGACTATCAGGATTAACAGCAGAGTCACCAGGTCATCCCACCTGTTATCGAGCCTTTCCGGCCTCCAGATGTACCGCCTTACGATGGCCATGAGCACGCCGATAATAGCCAGTATCCCGAAGCCATCGACCACCACCGAGTAGCCCAGGTAAAAGTTACCGTGCATGAAGTGGAAGAAGTAATGGCTGATAGCATCCAGGAAGGCACCGAGGAGGAAGACAATACACCCTGTGAAAATGAGGAAATGCGCCAGTCCGGCATAAAGCTGGCGGAAACGCCAGTCTTTTTTGTCCGCACCGAAGAACTTGCGATGTAAAAGGCCATCGATTAGTGCCGTCCGGATAAAGGCGCGGATACGCTGGCTCAACTGATTGAAACTGTTGGCCGGCTGGCCCACCCGCCACCTCCTTGGGTGCCCGATAATGGCATAGACCAGGATAGCCACGGCAATGGCGGCCAGGGGGTACATTATCCAGGAATATTGAATGTTCCAGAAAATCTCGCGGGTGGGCTGTTCCATGTCTTAAACCTTCCTTTTAGAAAATCCTTCTACAAGTTACGTGTTAATCCCGATTATATCATATATAATTAAAGCTGTAACAGGCTTTGACATCCGTTACCAATGGGGTTATCATTATAGCCCACAGGGGAGTAAATATTAAGCGCAACTGCTCATCTGAGCATATGCGTAAATGCGTAATTATGAAAAGATTTGAGCTTATCGAGCATACGGCGGACATGGGGCTGGAGGCCTATGGTGAGACCCTGGCCGAGGCTTTTGCCAACGCCGCCTACGGTATGTTCTCCATAATCGCCGAGCTTGACGCCGTGCGAGAAGTCGAGACCCGGCGGGTGGAGATAAGCGAAGAGGACATGGAAGGCCTGCTCTTCGAGTGGTTGAACAGCCTGCTTTACTACTTTGACGTGGAAATGCTTCTCTTCAAAAGGTTCGATATAATAGAATTCGGGGAGGGCCGTCTGGTGGCTGAATGTCATGGCGAAAAATACGACCCCTCCCGCCATCATTTGAAAACGGGGGTAAAGTCGGCCACCTATCATATGCTCGAGGTGGACCGGGAGAAAAACCGGGTTCAGGTAATTTTCGATGTCTAGGGGGTATGGCGATGTCTAGGAGGTGCGGCGATGCCTAAATGGAGCGGCAAGCTGGAGAAGGTTGACGATTATCGCTGGCGCATACCCAAGAGCTACAAGCCGGGCATGCGCGTGGACGGGCTTATCTACACCGACGAGGGGATGCTCCCGCATATTTTAGAGGAGCAAGCCTTGGAGCAGGTGGCCAACGTGGCTTTTCTGCCCGGCATCGTCGGGTATTCCCTGGCGATGCCAGATATCCACTGGGGCTACGGCTTTGCCATCGGCGGCGTGGCGGCGATGCGGGTCAGCGACGGTGTGGTATCGCCGGGAGGGGTGGGCTTCGATATCAACTGCGGGGTGCGCATCATGCGCACCAATCTGACCCGCGAGGAGGTCAGCCCGAAGATAAAAGCGCTTATCGATGCTCTCTTTTACGCGGTGCCTTCGGGATTGGGGTCGAAGGGGAAAATCAAGCTTAATTCCAAAGAGATTGATAATGTCTTGGTAAAGGGGTCGCGGTGGGCGGTGGAGAACGGCTATGGACGGCCGGAAGACCTGGAGACCACCGAGGAAGGGGGAGAGATGGCCGGCACCGACACCTCTCGCGTCAGCGGGCGGGCTAAGGAGCGCGGTATCCCGCAGCTGGGCACCCTGGGCTCAGGCAATCATTTCCTCGAAGTAGCCGTCATCGACGAGATATACGAACCGGATATCGCCCGTGCCATGGGCATCGACCGGGTAGGGCAGGTAATGCTCTATGTCCACTGCGGGTCGCGCGGGCTGGGATACCAGGTCGCCGACGACTATATCAAAGAGATACTCAGGGCCATGCAGAAGTATGGCATCGAGGTGCCGGACCGCCAGCTTGCCTGCGCCCCGGTAAAGTCTCCGGAAGGGCAGGCTTACCTTGCCGCGATGCGCTGCGCCGCCAACTACGCCTGGGCCAACCGCCAGTGCATCACCCACTGGGTTCGGGAGGCTTTCTGCCGGGTGATAGGTAAAAGCGAGAGGGATGCCGGTTTGCAGCTTATCTATGATGTTACTCACAATATCGCCAAGATTGAAGACCACGAGGTAGATGGCAAGAAGGAGAAGCTCTGCGTGCACCGCAAGGGTGCCACCCGTGCCTTCCCGGCCGGCCACCCGGATGTGCCGAAGAAATACGCAGCGGTGGGGCAGCCGATACTAATTCCCGGGGACATGGGCCGGATGTCCTACATCCTGGTGGGCACGGAGCAAGCCATGAAAGAAACGTTCGGTTCCACCTGCCACGGCGCCGGCAGGATGCAGAGTCGGACCGCCGCCAAGAAACAGCAAAGCGGAAGGGAAGTCCTGGCGGCGCTGGAAGCCCGCGGTATTACCGTCCGGGCGGGCAGCCTCTCCGGGCTGGCCGAGGAAGCCCCAGAAGCCTATAAAGACGTGGGGGACGTGGTAAGGGTAGCCCACGGCGCCGGTATCTCCAAAAAAGTGGCCAGGACGATACCGATAGCGGTGGTTAAGGGATAATAATGGAACCCAGATACTCTGAAGGCCAGAAGGTAAAAATCATCGACCTGGTGGGCACCGACGGTTACGCCGACCTGCAAATCAGGCGGCATGTGAACAAGACCGGCACGGTTGTGAAATCCTACTGCATAACGCGGGACGAAATGCCGGACCTGAGCAAGATGTTCGTCTACCCTGATGTTTACAGCTACGCTGTCCGTCTTGATGAAGACGAGAATATAGTGCGCGGTATTCCGGAAATAGCCCTGGAACCGTATATTTTTAGGGCTTGACAGCCAGTGGGCGAGCGTATTAAGATAGCCTAACTAATTCATCTGAAAAATCGGAGTTAAGGAGGTATAAAATGTTGCTAGCTTCCCAGATTATTCTCATAATTGCCGGAGTACTGGCCCTCTACGATGTGTTTCTGATGATTACCCACCGCCCCAACCCCGTAAAGTCGTGGCCCTTACCCTGCCCCATGACAATGCTGTTCCTGGGAGTAGGTCTCATTCTTCTCAGCGTCAACGGCCTTATCTCTTAAGACGCCACCGGGGTAATATCCGAGGACTTTCAAAGGTAATCTCGGGCAATAGCTGATTTTATTTAGCTACGGTTAGCTATGGGTTTTTCGGCGTAGTTGAGGAATTGCGCAAATCCGCATTTACGCGAATAAAATCCTTTCGACCTCTCTAAGCTTTGGCAGACCCTTGATTTCCCGCGGGAACATCGGTAACTCCACTATCTTTAGATTCGAGTATTTCTCGTAGATATGCTCAAGGTACTGTTTCTGCTGCCGGGCTTTTGTCTTTAAGAATTCCGATTCCTCTGTCCTGACTACGTTATTGATTATCATCTGCTTTACGGATAGTCCGTATTTACTCAGTTCTTGGAAAATCCACTCGAGCTGCTCTACCGCCAGTGCTTCCGGTATCGTTACCATGGTGAAATTCACATCGTTACGGAGGAACTCCATGTTAGCCGCAGAAAGCTCTTCCCAGCGCTTCAAAATGTCCAGGACCGGCTCCCGACTCCGCCGGCCGAGTTTGAGCCGGGAGTAGATACGCGGCGCCATTCTCAGGTGCCTGCCCAGCAGGGCCGGCGTCCCCAGCAGGGTAAGCGTTTGCCCCAGCGGTGCCGTGTCCCAGACAATATTGTTATACGTGCCCTTCAGGCACAATTCCCTGATGTAATCGACCATGAACTCCTCGCCAAGTCCCGGCAATATCGACGTCATGAACTCCACAAAGTCCTCGTAATCTATATCGACGAAAGCGGAGAAGACTTCATAAACCTCGCGACCGAATTTCTTATCCCACATTTCTTTAATTTCAGCTTCACCTATTTCATGGATATGCAGGGACGGCAGGACTTCGGCCGGCTTCCGGTCATCAGATATCTCGAAGATGTGCGATAGTGACGGCGTGGCGTCAGTGGAGATGGTCAGGGTCGGCCCGGAGGAAGCGTAATGTAACGCCGTAGCGGCGGAGCAGGTCGTCTTGCCGACGCCTCCCTTGCCGGTAAACATGGTGATGCTGGTCACGTTACTATTGAACAACAATCGGGTCGTAGAGCGCAACCGTCGTCTTGGTTCTCGTATCTGCGGATATGATACTATAAAGTGAGATAGTAGTTTGTCCGGGAGTAAGAGATGAAAGGTTATAAGTTTTTTCTTATCGTGGCTGCTATGTGCTTGGCGGCTTCCGTATTGCTGTATTATGTCGATTATCTTATCTTCGGCAACGATATCTTTATCTACCTGGGAGGAGATTTAGCCTTCCTGCCGCTTGAGGTTTTCCTTGTGGTCATCGTGATTGAGCGTGTCCTTGCCCGCCGTGAGAAGCAGGCGATGTTGCGTAAGCTCAATATGGTAATCGGCGCTTTCTTCAGCGAAATTGGCAACCACCTCCTTGCCGACCTGATAAAATATTTTAAGAATCGGGACGAGATTTCCCGTAATCTGAATATCACCACAGGATGGACGGCTAAGGATTTTAAACGGGCTGACGCCTTTGCTTATGAACTGAAAATCGATATCGATATCCACAGGATTGACCTGGACGAACTGAAAAGGTTTCTCTCCGGAAAGAGGACTTACCTGCTAACGTTGCTGGAGAACCCCAACCTTCTGGAGCATGACCGCTTTACCGACCTGCTCTGGGCGGCCACGCATCTTGATGAAGAACTGGAGGCAAGGCCTTCCCTGAAGGACCTGCCCGAAGCCGACCTGGAACATCTTGCTATCGATATCCAGCGTATGTATGACCACCTTGCCAGCGAGTGGCTGGACTACGTCCAGCACCTGAAAGCGAACTATCCCTTCCTCTTCTCGCTTATTTTAAGGACGCACCCCTTCCAGGAGTGTCCGTCGGCGGTGCTTACCTAGGGGTTAAGAATTATGTACCGGCTGATTGATACACATGCTCATTTAGATGAAATAGAAGACCTTGAGCAGGCTCTGGACGACGCCAAAAAGGCCGGACTGATAGCCGTAGTGGCCGTCGGCTCCGATATCGAATCGAATGCTAAAGTGCTAAAAATCTCCGAGGAGTATCAGGGATACGTTTACCCGGCGTTGGGCTGGCACCCCTGGTACATCAAAGAGTCGGAAATAGACGCCAATCTGGAATTCATTAGAGCTAACGTAGAAAAAACCGTGGCGATAGGGGAGGTGGGGCTTGATTACCATAAGAGGGTGAGAGCCTCTGCCGATAAAGACCTGCAGAAGCGAGTGCTCCGGGAACTAATGAAGATAGCGAAAGACCATCGAAAACCGGCGCTGATTCATTCCCGGTACGCCTGGCGGGATGCCCTGGATACGGTGGTCGAGGCGGGGCTGGAAAAAGCGGTGTTCCACTGGTACACGGGCACTTCCAGCGTCCTGCGGGACATTGTCGACCGGGGATATTATATCTCGGTAACCCCCGCCGTGGAGTACCACGAGGAGCACCGGCGGGCAGTGAAAGAAGTCCCACTGGAAAGAATGCTCCTGGAGACGGACTCGCCGGTGGTGTATCTTCGGGGCAGAGAAAACGAGTATAAATCAAGCCCGGCGGATGTGGTGAGGTCTTTAAGGGGGGCGGCGGCGTTAAAGGGCATAAACGAGGCTGCAATAGCCGAAGCGACCACGATAAATGCAATGAGGTTGTTTGGGATTGGATAACTTGGGTAATATTTGTTAATTTCATGTGTTTTCTTTATAGTGATGGACACGGAAGAGAGCGATTTGGAGACAATTTGACTAAAACACTGGAAGAAAATCGCCAACGATTATTCTCCCTGGATGCAAAGCTGAGGGCGGAGGCGGACCAGATTCTCGAGCAATCCGGTATCGGTGTTATTATTCGCAAAGAGGGGTATAAACCTGTAGGCTCATACGTTATGAAGACCATGACCTGGCGTGACCTTGATTTTGAGCGGACAGATGCTCAGCCCAACTGGAAAATACATTGGGAACTGGGAACAAAATTTGCGCGCACCGGGTGGGCCTGGCGACTTCGCTGTCTGGATGCTTATCGTGAACCAGGCGGCACCGACAAGGGGTTGTACTGGGGTATATGGGTAACTAATCCGGCCGGCGGGGATACCTGGAAAATCGACCTGTGGACGGCGAAGCCCGAAGAGTTTGAACATGGCGCTCCCAAGCGACCGCTATGGGAAAGAAAATTAACCGAAGATACGCGATATCATATACTGGTGATTAAAGAAGCGGTCTGCGATTTGCCTGAGTACCGGAATACTCTTTTATCGGTACATGTCTACGAAGCCGTGCTGGAATATAATATCCGCAGCATCGATGAGTTCTGGGAATGGTGGAATAAAAATTACGGAAAATAAATTCCGCACTATTCATTCATCACTTATCCTTTATCAGTAGAAAGCCGCTCCGTTGCTGCATCCTGTATTCCCGATAGATGAACGCCAGCGATATGCTTATCCCCACAATATCCGAAGCAGGGGAGCACAGCCATACCCCCGTAAGCCCGAAAAGATAACGGAAGAGAAAAAGTACCGGGACGAACACGATAAACTGGCGAATCAAAGACAAGACAAGAGCCGTTTTGCCTTTGGACAGCCCCTGGAACGTAGTAACAATCATGATACTCGGTCCGATAAGCACCATCGTGGATAGCATTATTCTCATAGCAGGTATCGTTACCGAGAGAAACTCTGTGTCTTTGCTGAAAATGCCGATAATTTGAGGAGCAAAAATTTCAAAAAGAGCGGTAATAACCAAAAGCAGAAGGACGATACCTATTGAAGCCAGTTTTAACGCCCGCCATAAACGTTTGAAGTTACGGAACCCGAAGCAGAAGCCGATGATAGGCAGCAATCCGTTGGATACGCCCATAACCGGCATGTATGCAAAATCAGAAATGCGCATCACGATACCTACAGCGGCAATAGCGATCGAGCCAAAAGAAGATACTATGATGTTGAACAACATGAAGGCAAAGCTTTCCGTGATTTGAAGTATCGCTGACGGAGCCCCGACACGGTAAATATCACGCAAGATTGACATATCCGGGCGAAGGTAGGAGGCTTTTATCCGGAAAGCTGTTTTTTGGGCGAAGAAGTAGTACAAGCCCAGTAAAGCCCCGCAGGACTGGGCGATAACCGTAGCCCAGGCGGCGCCACGAACATCCATTTGCGGGAAAGGCCCGATACCGAGAATCATGAAAGGGTCCAGAATAATATTAATGATGGTGCCTGAAATCATGATTATCATTGGTTTTACGGCGTCGCCGGAACCGCGGATAAGGCTACTCATCACCATTGCCAGAATCATAAGGGGCGCCCCGTAAGAGGTGATTACAAAGTACTGTTTACTATATTCCATGATGTCCGGTGTAGCTCCAATTGCGGGCAGGATGCTATCTGCGAAAAAAACGGCCGTCATCATAAAGAGGAGTCCCCAGAAAGCGCTGATGAAAAATATCTGTCCGGCAACGTGATTGGTGGATTCGATGTTACGTTCGCCAAAGCGGCGGGAAACAAGCGCGCTAATGCCGATACCGGTGCCACCGCCGACCGCGTAAAACAGAATCTGGTAAGGGAATACTATCGTCAATGCGGCGATTGCCTCATGACCCAACCTGGCAACCCAGAGGGTGTTGACGATGTTATAAAGGCTCGTCGTTATGGTCGAGGCTATGCCGGGCAGGCTCAAAGTAATAAGCAGTCTGCCTAACGGCGCATTGCCTAAACGTTCAGTATATTCTTTCATTCATTCATCCTTTAAAAAGGACGGTACGGATTCGTAAGTAAATTGCAGCGGAATTAGAAAAACAGTTGCGGGTACGCAGCGTGCCGGTTGCTGAAAAGCCTATCGGTCTAAAGGACGGCAGAATTGCTCCCGGGTCCTCAACCGTATCAACTGTATGTCACTCCAGCTTTAAATGCTGGATTAAAGCAATGGGGTATCGGTAACTATTCTTTTTTATTGGTATCCCTGTCATCCCAGGGAGGACAGCAGCCGAACCACCGCCAGGGCCGGCGCCGGAACGTTCTTCCAAAAAGGAAGGATAGTCCTAAGACTATCAGGACAGCGGGCCACACATAACTCCATATTGACCCGGTAAGCGCCCCTGTTTTTATCAGCAGGGCGATGACGCCGATAGCCACCAGAATAAGCCCGAAGAACATATTCCCCTCCTTCAGCAGCCGGGTTTTCGCCGGCTAAGCGTAAATGCGCAAATGCGCAGTTCTACTTCCCCATTACTTCCGCCGCGTCGCTGATGTCTATCTCCAGCATTTTCACGTTAGCCAGAATACGGTCGGCGTTTTTATCGACCGCCGGAATACCGCCGGAAATCTCTTTCAGCGCCTCGGCGTCCCTCCGCAGAGCCTTGATTTTAGTCACCATTCCTTTGATATCGTATTCCTGCGCCATTTTTTTAACTCCTCAACAAGATTAACCTGACCGTTAATCATTCCTCTCCCTTGATGGGAGAGGTTAGGTGAGGGTGAAATCACAGACCTATCAAAATGCCCCCTCACCTTCATCCTCTCCCGCGGTGGGGAGAGGAAAAAACTCTAATGTGGTCTCTGGTCCTGGAACCGCCGGCTTTTGGCCTGGGACCGGGGCAGGCTCTCATATTCATGAAACTCTATATTATAGCCCAGGTTGGTCGTTAACCTGAGCTGGTCGGTCAGTTTCGCCCTGATGGCGGCCTCGTCCTTCTTATATTCGGGGAGGATTTCTACTTTCAACGTGATATCGTCGATATCGCCCTTCTTGGTAACGACCACCTGGTACTCTTGGCTTAGCTGTGGTATGTCCCGTACTACTTCCTCGATGGCCGCTGGCGATAGCAGAACGCCCTTGACCTTGGTGATGTCGTCGGCGCGCCCCTGAATGCCGCCTTCGAGTAGACGGTAAGACCGCCCGCAATCGCATTTCCGGGTGTTCCACTGAATTAAGTCCTTCACATCGAACCTGATGCACGGCTGGGCCATGCGATTGAAGGTGGTTACCACCATCTTGCCCTTCCGGCCAGGCTCGTCAATGGATTCGCCCGTGTTCACGTCTTCTATTTCCACCAGGTAGAAGCCTTCGTTGACGTGCAGGCCGGACTGGTAACGGCACTCCCAGCCCCAGTGGCCGATTTCCGTGCTGCCTACCTGGTCGAAGACTTTGGCACCCCAGGCTTCTTCCATCCTTTTCCGGGTGGCCGGGATACTGCCCCCGGGCTCCCCGGCGACCGTTATTTTCCTGATAAACAGGTCTTTAGGCGGGTCTATGCCCATCTTCCTGGCTGTCTCGGCCATGCCCAGCACATAGGTCGGCGTGGCGCCCATGGCCGTGGCTCTTAACTCCTGCATCTTTAAGATGCGCGCCTCGGTGTTCAGGACGCCGCCGGGAATCACCTCGCAGCCCAGCTTCTCGCCGGCATAATGGTAAGCCCAGAAGGCGATGAAAATGTTATAGCCGAAAGGCAGGAAAATCCGGTCTTTAGCACGGTAGCCCTGCGCGTATAGAGCGTAGCAGTACGCCTCGGTGCTGTATTCCCAGTCCTGCCAGGTATCCGCCTGATAGACCGGCTGCCCCGTCGTGCCGCTGGTCTGGCGGTAATCCGTCACCTGTTCCAGGGGCACGGAAAGAATATCCCCGTAGGGGAAATTCTCTTTGCCCGGGCCCTGGACGCTCCTCATCATGGACTTTTCTATCTTGGGCACTTTTTTAATGTCTTCGGATTTCTTTATATCACCGGGCTCGATGCCGGCGTCGCTGTAGAGCTTGTGATAGAACTTGGAGTGCTCGTAGGCCCAGGCAAAAATCTCCTTGAATTTCTTGAGTTGCAACTGCTGTAATTTTTCCCGGGGCATTGTTTCCAGGACGGGATTCCAGTATTCGCTGTTATTCATACGACGTACCTCTTCTCGCTTTCAGGTTTCAGTCAGGGACTGAAACGACATTGGCCATTTATAAATATACTCAAAATTAAGCGGTATTGGCAAATGGTATATCTCAAGAGGCTGCTTTCAAATACATTCGAAGATGGCATTTTTGTTCTATATGGAACAAAACATGACCGTTATATATACTCAGTAATAACGGACTGAAGATTGATTGACTGTAATATTTATTGACAAAGGCAGAAAGCCGTTATAAAATTATTCTAGATGGAACATATTTCATCTTTTTTAATATGATTACTGAATCGAAAAACCACACGACCACCGGCGAAGTAAGCAAGAGAACCGATAAGACCCCTTTAGGCACTTTATTATCCATACTCATGTCATTCGAGGTACTGGCGCGATATCTTGAAGTCGAGCTAAAGCGCCACGAGGCCAGCCTTATCCGCTTCAACATTATGAGTACCCTGTTTAAAAACGGCGGCGAGATGACGCCATCGGAAATTGCGGAGAGCGTCTTTCGGGAGAAGAATTCGATAACGGCGGTGATAAATACCCTGGAAAGACAGGGAGTTGTCCGCCGAGAACCGTCTCCCGACGACCGGAGGTCGGTGAAGGTTGTCATCACCGATAAAGGCTGGAAGGAAGCCAATCGGTTAAGCCCCATTGCCCAGGAGTTAAGCCGCGAGGCGTTGTCCTGCATGGACAAAGAGCAAATTGAGGATTTAGTCGACATTATGAGGACGCTCAGGGAGAGCCTGCTGCCCAGAATCGCTAAATCGTCGGGAAACGGAAAACGTCTCTCATAAACTTTTAAAAAGGTCGTGGTTTTACAGCGGAACCGGAGTATCAATACGCTGAATACGAATAAAGAGGGGATTATGCAACTGTGAAAGAGATAAGGATTCACGGGCGAGGCGGGCAGGGAGCCGTTCTGGCGGCAAGGATGCTGGCCAGCGCTTTCGTGACCGAGGGTAAGTACGTGGCCAGCTTTCCCATGTACGGTTTCGAAAGGCGCGGCGCGCCGGTAGTGGCTTTCACCCGCATTGATGACAAACCCATTCGGGAAAAAACACAAATCTATAATCCTGATTGCCTGATAGTCATTGACCCCGGGCTTTTGACTTTGCCCACGCTTTTCACAGGGTTAAGGCCGGAGTCAGCCTTCATTCTCAATAGCCCTAAAAAGCTGCCCAAACAGCCTAATGAAAACCTGAAAATAGGCGGAGTGGTCAATGCTACCGGGATTGCGGTACAGGAAATCGGCCGGGACATTCCCAATACATGCCTTCTCGGGGCTTTTGCTGCCGCGACCGGCTGGCTGAGACTGGATTCATTGCTGGCATGCCTGAAGGACTATCTCAGCGGCGATATCCTCCAGAGAAATCTAAAAAGCGCCGAGAGGGGATACAAGGAAGTGGAGGTAACCAAATGGTAATCAAACACAAGAACATCTTCGAAACCGAGAATGCGTGGTCCAATGCCGATAAATTGCTCCTGTGCCTGGATACTGGCAGCTGGCGTACGGAGAGGCCGGTGCTGGACCAGGCCAAATGTAACTATTGCGGCCTCTGCGCCCTCTACTGTCCCCCGCAGTGCATGCTGGACAAAGGCGACCATTTCGAGTCTAACCTGGCTTATTGCAAAGGCTGTGGAATTTGTGCTCATGAGTGCCCGCGGGGCGCTCTGACCATGGTTCCGGAAAGAGAGTTCGATAATGAAGGCTAAAAAAGGTACGGTTAGAGTCATTACGGGCAACGCGGCTGCCGCTTATGCGGCCATGCTGTGCCGACCGGATGTAGCTACTTCTTATCCCATAACACCCATGAGTGAGGTGGCGGAGCAGCTCTCCACTTTCCATGCTGAAGGTGTTATGAACGCGGAGATGGTGGAGGTCGAGGGGGAAAACTCGGCCATGAACGTCGTCGCCGCCGCCAGCATCGCCGGTGGCCGGACTTTTACGGCAACTTCTTCCTGGGGCCTGGTATACATGTATGACGCCCTGCTTCAAGCCGCCGGCTTCAGAGCGCCGGTGGTGATGGCTATCGCCAACCGGGAGACACCGGGCATCCTGGCGGTTTCTTCCGGCCAGCAGGACATCATCGCCACTAGGGATTCGGGATGGATCCAGATAATAGTTGAGAACTGCCAGGAAATCCTCGACCAGATTATCATGGCTTTCCGGCTGGCGGAGGACTACGATATCCAGCTGCCGGTGATGGTGAACTACGATGGTTTTTACCTTTCTTATCTTTCCGAGGCGGTGGCAATTCCCGCTATTGAAGATGTGGACAAGTTCCTGGACCCCCTGAAAATGCAGCCGCAGCGGCCCAAGTTGCAGCCGGGAGTGCCCCTGGGCTGCGGCACACACGGCATCGAGATAGGGTTTATGGAGCTGCGCTATAAGCATTGCCAAGCACTGCAGCGGGCACTAAAAAAGGTGGACGCGATAGATGCGGAGTTCAAGGGGTTTTTCGGGCGCGGTTACGGAGGGCAGATAGATGAATACCGCACTGAGGATGCCGAGATAATCATACTGACCTCGGGGGGCGCCGCAGGGACAACCCGGGCGGTGGTTGACGCCAAGAGGGCGGAAGGGGTGAAGGTAGGCCTGGTCAAACTAAGACTATTCCGTCCTTTCCCCCGTGAGAGGCTGGTTAAAGCTCTCAAGGGAAAAAAGGCTATCGGCGTCATCGACCGGAGCGTCTGTTTCGGCTGGAACGGCGGCCCTATATATACGGAGTTAAGAATGCTTTCCCCGGAAATCGGCTTCGTGCCTATACTAAGTTATATTGATGGCCTGGCGAATATGGATATAACCATACCACATATCGAGAGGGTGGTAAACGAAGTTAATGCCGCCGCAAAAGGCAAGTCTTACCAGGAGGTTACCTGGATACCGCTAGAAGAGTAGTGAGGAAAGAAAGATGATAGAAAAAACGAAGAAAAAATCGAAGGTTTTTGACTATTTCAGCGTTAAGGAAGAGCAGTACGCCGGCGGGCTGGCCTGGTGCTCCGGTTGCCCCCTGGAACTCACTATGAGGTTTATCCCCAAGGTCCTGGGGAAGAATATTGTCATGGTCGGCTGTCCCTGCTGCTCGGCACCCATTCTTTACGGTCAGAACATGGGGACATGGCATCGGATGTCTTACTACAGCACCTTGATGACCGGTGTTGCCTCCAGCGCCACGGGAATTTCAAGGTACTACCAAAAGATAGGCCAGGATGCTACCGTTGTCTGCTACACGGGCGATGGATGTGCCGCCGATGTTGGCTTCCAGCCCCTGAGCGGCGCCGCGGAAAGAAACGAAAAAATCTTATATATCTGCTATGATAACGAAGGCTACATGAATACCGGCGTTCAAAGAAGCAGCACCACGCCCCTTGGAGCCTCGACGACCACGACCCCCGTCGGTAAAATGAGCCGGGGTAAACCGACCGGCTCCAAGAACCTGCCGATGGTGATGCTCATGCACCGCCCAGCGTACCTGGCCACAGCCACACTGAGCCACCTCGAAGACTTTGCCAAGAAGCTCCAGAAGGCTAAAGAAAAGGCGAAAGAAGGGTTTGTCTATCTCCATATTTTTTGCCCCTGTCCGGTAGGCTGGCGCGTCGAGTCAAATATGTCCATCGAGGTATGCCGCACCGCCGTGAGGACCAACTACTTCCCGCTCTGGGAGGCGGAAGACGGGAAACCGAAGATTACGGTCGATGTAGCCAGTCCCAGGCCAGTTACCGAATTTACTAAATTAATACGGAAATTCTCCCACCTGAAAGAGGACGAGTTAGCGAGCCTGCAAAAACAGGTCGATGAAAGGTACGCACTGCTTAAAAAACTGTGTAATTCCGGTACATAAAAAATAAAAAATACCAGAAAATAGACTGTATAAAACATAACTTAGGAGGTGGATTGTAGATATGGTTACTCAAGCAAAAAGCAAGCCGGTAAAAGACAAACCGGTAAAAGGACTATCGGTAAAAGGTAACCCGGAAATCTGGGACGACACCTGGGTGAAGACGACATGCGGAGGGTGCTACGGCCAGTGTACCATTCGCGCCCACCGGGTCAACGGGGTTATCGTGAAGATTGAGGGTGAGCCGGATAATGACTTCGGGCCGCGGGGCGGTCTCTGCGCCAAGGGCGAAGCCATGATACAGGCCCTTTACGACCCCAACCGCTTCAACTACCCCATGCGGAGGACCAATCCCAAGAAAGGGCTCTTCGAAGACCCGCAGTGGAAGCGTATTTCCTGGGATGAAGCTCTTGATGAAATCGCCGTGCGGCTCAAGAAAATCCGCGCGGAGAACCCCAATAAACTTCTCCATGGCGGCACGCCAGGGCCGGGCAGCGGGCCGGACCTGCCCCTGGGCTTCGGCATTTTCGGGGCGGTCTTCGGCACCAAGAACTGGTATGTCGGCGGCGCCGGTCTGCATTGCGGCAGCGGCTCGCACATGGGCGCCGGCCTTTATCATGCATCATGGTCTATCGTTCCTGATTTCAAGTATTGCAACTATGCCATTCAGATGGGTTCTAATAAAGGGACCGGCTCCGGGCACTCCATGGGCTTCAACATGAGGCTATCGGCCGACGCCAGGTCTAGGGGCATGAAGAACGTTGTCTTCGACCCCATCTGCAACTTCGGCGGGGGTAAGGCTACCGAGTGGGTGCCCATCCTGCCGGGCACGGATGGGATTGTCGCCCTGGCGATGGTCAATATCATCCTGAATGAGCTGAACGTGTATGACGCCGAGTTCCTGAAAATGAAGACCAACGGACCTTACCTCATCGGACCCGACGAGCTCTATGTCCGTGATAAAGAGACTAATAAGCCTCTAATCTGGGATTCCGTGGATAACAAAGCCAAGGTCTTTAACGACCCTACCATCAAGGACTATGCCCTGCTGGGGGAGTACACGGTCAACGGCGTCAAGTGCCACCCCTCCTTCCAGCTCGTGAAAGACCACGTGAAAAAATATACGCCGGAGGCGGCGGAGAAAGAGAGCACCGTTCCGGCGGCGACGGTGCGGCGTATCGCCAAGGAGTGGGCTGACGCGGCGATGGTCGGCGCCACCATTGAAATCGAGGGAGAAAAGCTCCCCCTGCGGCCGGTAGCGGCCATCATGTTCCGCGGCGGCCAGGGCCATACCAACTCGGCGCAGAGCTACTG
>JBGPRB010000003.1:0-38276 GCA_041489355.1 Dehalococcoidia bacterium | reverse complement strand
GTAGAAGGTACTTTCCAATATAAGAAAGGGCTATTGGGCACAGAGAAACGAGCGTTTCGATACCAAATAGATTCGGAAAATGGCAATATAATTGGGCATGAAGAAATTACACCAAAATAACCTTCCGAAATCAGCATACAGGACATCTAAGAGGGGCAAAGCCCCTCTTTCTTTTTCTTCCCCCCATCTTAAAATCCCCCTTGTTCCCCCTTTATAAAAGGGGGAAACTTGTGCCTCTCCCTTTCGTAAAGGGAGATTGAGAGGGATTTTGTTATTATTACCCTTTCCCCTCACATTATGCTATAATTTTTGCGTACATTTTAATTAAAAGACTGGATATCGATGCTCAAGCAAACCATAACCGAATTACTGACTAAAGCCATCGTCGCCGCGCAGCAGGCCGGCAAATTACCTACCGTTACCCTCCCGGAGATAATCATCGAGCGGCCCCAGAACCCGGAGCACGGCGACTACGCTTCGAGCATTTCTCTCAAGCTGGCGCGGGCCATCGGCACCAGCCCCCTGAAAATCGCCGCTGAAATCGCCGGTTTCATCACACCTTCGGCGGAGATTGACAGCGTCACCGTCGCCCCGCCGGGATTCATCAACTTCACCCTCAAGTCCGACTGGTTGACACAGCAGGTGGAATCGATACTGGATAGCGGTAATACCTTCGGCAATATTGACCTGGGCCAGGGGAAACAGATACAGATAGAGTTCGTCAGTCTTAACCCCACCGGGCCGCTCCACGTCGGCCACGGACGCGGCGCCGTCCTGGGCAGCACCCTGTGCAACGTCATGACCGCCAGCGGCTATAGCGTCGTGAAGGAGTACTATTTTAATGATGCCGGCAGCCAGATGGACGCCTTCCGGCACTCGCTCTACGCTCGCTACCAGCAGGCCCTCGGCCGGGATGTCGAGATGCCCACCGAGGGCTACCTGGGGAACTACATGGTTGACCTCGCCGCCGAGATTATCGAGGAGGAGGGCGACCGCTTTTTAAAGATGCCGGAGGCTGAGGGAATCGACCGACTGGGACAGCTGGGCTTAGCGAAGATACTCGACAGCACCCGCCAAGACCTGAAACGGCTGCGCGTCGACTTTGATGTCTGGTACAGTGAGAAGACCCTTTACGTAAACGGACAGTTCGATAAAGTGATGGTGCTGCTGCGTCAGGGCGGTTATATTACCGAAAGGGAAGGCGCCACCTGGTTCGTCTCTACCGCCCTCGGCGAGGATAAAGATAACGTCGTCATCCGCAGCAACGGCTCACCCACCTACTTCGCCGCCGACATCGCCTATCACTATAACAAATTCATCGAACGCAAGTTTGACCGCGTTATCGATATCTGGGGCGCCGACCACATGGGTCACGTCTCTCGCATGAAAGCTGTCGCCGGGGCTCTCGGCATCGAACCGGAGCGGCTCCAGATTATTGTCCACCAGATGGTCACCCTGCGCCGCGGCGGCGAGATTGTCAAACTCTCCAAGCGCAGCGGGGACATCATTACCCTGCGTGAGCTTATCGAGGAAGTGGGTATTGATGCCTGCCGCTTTTTCTTCCTTTCCCGCACCGCCGATAGCCAGATGGACTTTGACATGGAACTGGCGAAAAAGCAATCGGCGGATAACCCCGTCTACTACGTACAGTATGCCCACGCCCGCATCGCCAGCATTCTGCGCCTGGCCCGGGAAAAGGGAGCGGATAGCCGTGACGGCGATGTCTCCCTGCTGACTACGGAGCCGGAGCTTATTCTGATACGCAAGATGCTGCTCCTCCCGGAAATAGTCGAGACGATAGCCCAGACACTGGAGCCCCACCACCTGACCTACTATGCCCAGGACCTGGCTACCGCCTTCCATGCCTTTTACAAGCAATGCCGGGTTGTCACCGACGACAAAGCTATGACCGGAGCGCGTCTCAAGCTGGTGAAAGCCGCCAAGCTCGTTCTGGGCAGGACTTTAAATTTAATGGGCATGAAAGCACCGGATAGAATGTGACATGTTTATCATGTCATTGCGAGTCCTTCCGCTGAAGGACGAAGCAATCCGTTCACCCGCCCCTTTTCCCTCCCCCCCATCACTGATAACTGACAACTCATAACTGATAACTCTCCCCTACAGCCCTTCCTCTTTATATTGCTTACCCAGCCCGGCATATTCCCGCGGCACATCTCTGAGCCAGAGCATCTGCTCTTCCGAGACTTTTCCTTTTATCTTTCCGGGAATTCCCACGACAAACGAATTGTCCGGAATAACCATGCCTTCATTTACCAGGCAGCCGGCGCCAATGAGGCAGAAATTGCCGATTTCCGCATCGTGCAGGATAACGGCGTTGATGCCCACCAGCACGTTATGGCCGATTTTGCGACCGTGAATCACCGCCCCATGGCCGACATTCACCATATCGCCGATAAAGGTGTCCCCTCTACCCGGTATCCCGGAGTGGACCACACAGTTATCCTCAATTGCAGAGTATTTGCCGATGACGACCCGACCGGTGTCCCCCCTTATCACCGCCCCGGGCCAGACACTCGAGTTCTCCCCTATTTCCACGTCGCCGACGATATAGGCTGCCTCGCTGATGAAAGCCGATGCAGCTATCTTTGGCGTTTTTCCGTTAAAGCTCTTTATCATATGTTCGCCCCCGTTCATTTCATAGTAGCAACCTAATACACACAACGTCAATTCACCTTGCCGCTACGCTCATGTTTATGCTAAACTTTCCAATGTCAGGAGGTCCCGATGAAAAAGCGTGTCTTTTCCGGCATCCAGCCGACGGGCATAATAATGATAGGTAATTACCTGGGAGCCATCAAGTACTGGGTGGCTATGCAGGAGAAGTACGATAATATCTTCTGTATCGTAGACCTCCATGCCATCACCATCCAGCAGGACCCCGTTGTACTTAAAACCAGGACCCGCGAGGTCACCGGACTGCTTCTGGCCGCCGGCATCGACCCCGAGCGGTCTATCGTTTTTGTGCAGTCGCACATCAGCGCCCACAGCGAGCTGGCCTGGATTCTCAACTGCTTTATCCCCATGGGGTGGATGCAGCGCATGACCCAGTTTAAAGAGAAATCCGCCAAACACAGAGAGCAGGTGAGCGTCGGCCTCTTTGACTATCCGGCTTTGATGGCCGCCGATATCCTGCTTTACAGGACGGATGTCGTGCCAGTAGGCGAAGACCAGAAACAGCACGTCGAGCTTGCCAGGGATGCCGCCCAGCGTTTCAATAATATCTACGGCGAGACCTTCGTGCTGCCGGAGCCGATGATTGCCAGCGTCGGCGCCCGTATCATGGGGCTGGACGACCCGACTAAAAAAATGAGCAAGAGCGAAGATGCCCCGAACCACGCTATCAACCTGCTGGATACGCCCGATGCCATCCGGTCCAAAATAGCGCGGGCGACTACCGACTCGCTGAAGGATATACGCTTCGATGAAAGCCGCCCCGGCATTAACAACCTGCTGACTATCTACCAGCTCTTCACCGGCGGTGATAAAAAAGAGATAGAGTCGCAGTTTGAAGGCAAGGGCTACAGCGACTTTAAGAAAGCCCTGGCTGAGGTAGTGATTGAAGGCCTGCGCCCTTTGCAGGAACGTTACCGGGAACTTACCGCCGAGCCCGGCCATATCGATGCTATCCTTGCCGAAGGGGCTGCCAAAGCCCGTCCGCTTGCCGAAAAGACCCTGGCCGAGGTTAAAAAGAGGGTAGGGCTGGGGTAACTGATTCTTAAATCCTCCCCCTGTATCCCTCTCTTTCTCCCTTTACGAAAGGGAGAGGTTTAGTTTCCCCCTTTTATAAAGGGGGATTTTGAACTGGATTCCCGTTTTCACGGGAATGACATTTGCTACCTACTTCCTGTACTTCTTCACAAACCGCCCCATGCGGCGCAAGGCTTCCTCTATCTCCGCCAGAGACGTGGCATAGCAGCAGCGCACATAGCCCTCCCCGCACTGCCCGAAGGCCGAGCCGGGCACCACCGCCACCTTTTCCTCCATGAGCAGCTTCTCCGAGAACTCCTCCGAATTCATGCCGGTGCAGGTGATGGACGGAAAGGCATAGAAAGCACCATGCGGCTCGAAGCAGCTCAGGCCGATATCGCCCAGCCCCTTCACGATGATGAGCCGCCGACGGTTGTAGTCCTCTACCATCTCCACCACGTCCGATTCGCCGGTTTTCAGCGCTTCGATGGCGGCTACCTGGGCAGGGGTGGGAGCGCTCATTATCGTGTACTGGTGAATCTTGGTCATAGCCGTGATAATCTCTTTGGTCGCCACCGCGTAACCGATACGCCACCCGGTCATGGCATAGGCCTTGGAAAAGCCGCCCAGCAGGATAGTGTTTTCCCGGACGCCCGGCAGGCTGGCAAAACAGGTATGCTCCACGCCATAAGTGAGCCGGGCATAAATTTCATCGGATATCACCGTAAGCTGGTGGCGCCTGGCTACCCCGGCGATATCCAGGAGCTTTTGCCGACTCATCACCGCCCCCGTAGGGTTGGCGGGATAGCCAATCAGTATCGCCTTGGTCTTATCTGTAATCCTCGCTTCAATATCCCCGGCGCTTACCTCGAAATTATTCTCCTGGCTGGTCGGCACCATGACCGGCTCGCCCCCGGCGAGGATAACACAGGAGTCATAGGCTACATAATGGGGGTCGGGCATAATAACTTCATCGCCGGGATTAATAATCGCCCGCATCGCCAGGTCCAGCGCTTCGCTGACGCCCACGGTCATCAGTATCTCCCCGAAGGGGTCATAATCTACACTATACTTTTCCTTGAGATAACGCGCCGTCTCCTGCCGCAGCTCCGGTATCCCCGAGTTCGAGGTGTACATGGTGTAGCCCTTCTCCAGGCTCTTGACCGCAGCTTCGCTGATATGCCACGGCGTGGCGTAGTCGGGTTCGCCGACCCCCAGGGAAATAACGCCTTCCATATTCGCCAGCAGGTCGAAGAACTTGCGTATCCCGGAGGGCGAAAGACGGTTGGTGCGCTCGGATATTAATCCTTCACTTTGTGAAGGATGCTGTTTTAGAGTTTGGCCAGGTTTTTTCACAGACATATTACTCCCGATATCAACGACCGGACTACAATATTACCGGTTGTCTTTTGGCCCCCTCCCCTCCCTCCAGTAATTCGCCGTCATCTTTATAGCGTTTCAGCACAAAATGGGTGACCGTGCCCTGCACACCTTCGATATGGGCCAGGTTCTGCGAGACGAAGTCCGCCACCTTATGCTCGGACTTACCGACGACGACCACGAGAAGGTCGTACGTGCCGGAGGCGAGGAAAAGGGAGCGTACCTGCTCGAACCGGGCGATGCGCTCGGCGATGGAGTCGAAGCCGACCTCCGGCTCCGGTTTGACCCTGACTTCTATCAATGCCCAGACCTGCCCATCTTCTTCGAGCCTGTCCCAGTTAATCACCGTCTTGTATTTGAGGATAATCCTGTCTTTCTCCGCCTGCTCGATGATTTTATTGACTTCGTTGACAGGTGTGCCGGTCATGGTGGCTATCTGCTGGCTCGTTGTGCGGGCATCATTTTCCAGTATCTTTAATATATCCTTCAGCATCTCCTTACCTCCTCACAACCTCGGTCACAGTCCATAAATCTTTGACATCATTATAGCAGAGTTGGAAGAATTTGTTACCCCCCGTTCTCACCATGAAGTGCCTTTCGCCCGGTTCCCGCCAGGCCCTCTCGATTTGCGCAATCTCATATTCCACCCCTTCCCACCAGAAAGAGCGTGGCTCCTCGGCATAGGTATGTCCAGAGTAACATTTTACGATGAGGTTATTCAAACCCCACCACCTTTTCCCCCCTCCCTTGGGGATTTGGTGAAGGGAAGTTTAAAAAAGAGGGGCAACTGCCCCTCTTGGACTGCCTGACATTAAGAATTTAACCATATACTTCCCGCCGATGACCTACCGCGAAAATAGTGATGATATGCTTCTTATCATCAATAATATATAGGATTCGGTAGTCACCCACTCGAAGGCGGTATTCCTCCCGCCCACTTAATTTCTTGATACCTCTGGGGCGGGGATTATCTTCCAGAGCAAGGATTCTTTTACTGAGGCGGGCATGAACTGCTGTGGGAAGCCGGTCCAGTTCCTTCTCGGCAGAGCGGATGGTGTGGACTTCGTAGCTCACACTATCTACCCCGTTTTTCTCTCACCGCGAGGTATTCACGGAAAGGACGGCTTGTTTCTCCCTGACGCTGTCTAATAAGGGCTAAATCCAAGATATCTTCTCTCAGGCTATCGTCTTCCAGTAAACGGCTGATAACCGCTTTTTTCTCCGCTTTGGAGAGTGATTGCAAAGCCATGAGATAAACTTCAGCCTTTGATTCCGCTGTGTTCACTTCATCACCTCCACCTATATCTTAGCATAGAAATAAAGGAAATTTCTTATTAGACTACCCACCCCCTTTTCCCCCCTTCCTTCGGATTAAGGGGAAGGGAAATCTAAAAAAGAGGGGCTGGTGCCTCCTCTTGGACTAAGCTTTTAGCTTTTTATTTCCAGATAAGTTTCGAGGAGAAATAGACCTATCGTACTAGCTGCATTAACCGTTAAACGAGCATGTCTCGAAACCAATTGTGCAAATTTCTGTCCTTTACCATGCGCATCACCATATTTTGTTCTTAGGACTCCAATTCCAGCAGATATGTTTATTAAACCCCCCAATATCCTTTTAACTTCAGCTTCAGAATATTGATCTGGAGCTAATTTCAATTCTCTCATTGTTGCTAATACTAAAGGTTGTATACTCTGATCTTTAGGATATGATTTACCAAGGCCATCAAGAATTGACTTTGCCACGCTTTCTAGTGTTGAACACGCACTTGTAATAGCTCCACCGGCATCAGAGTCTATGCATGAAATAGCTCTTTCAAAATCAGCTTTTACACTTGGAAGTGATAATGCCTTGTTTCCAAATTCCGTAGCTACTGGCGCTGTTCCTCCGACTTCTACTAGGCTATACGATACCCCTGCTCTAATAATTTCAAAACCATCGTATTTGAGATATTTATTCAAGTGATTGACTACATTTATTAGTTTTTCCTCATTGCCTACATAATCACGAGGGTTCAATAGATTTATGGTGATTTCAACAATTTTTTCAAATCCTTTCTCTTCATGATTAATCTGATTCAGTAATTCTTGAGTGAATGGAACCCTTGACCAATATCCGTAAGTTACGTCACATCCAACACTGCGAAAAAACTTCGCTATTGACATTCCAGAACGATAAAATCCAATTGATGGCACACTGCTCCCAGCAGAACCACCTGTAATACATTCTGCCAACGCGTCTATATATTGTGGTGAGAATTTCCCTTTATCAACCATCTGTTCTTACCTTCTAAATCCCCGCCCTCCTCTTATGCCACTCTGTCGCCTGTTCGTAGGCATAGGCCACCCTCAAGAGGGTTTCTTCTCGGAAGTGCTTGCTGATAATCTGCATCCCTATGGGTAAACCATCGGCAAAGCCTGCCGGAATGGAGATAGCCGGCACTCCAGCGATATTGATGGGCAGGGTGCAGATATCGCTCAGGTACATGGCCAGGGGGTCGTCTGTCTTCTCTCCTATCTTGAAGGGAACGGTGGGGGAGGTGGGTGTTATCAGGGCATCGCATTTCTCGAAGACGGCGTCGAACTCACGCCTTATCAGAGTACGCATCTTCTGCGCCTTGAGGTACCAGGCGTCGTAGTAGCCGGCGGAAAGAGCGTAGGTGCCAATCATAATCCTCCGCTTTACTTCGGGGCCGAAGCCGTTCTCGCGCGTCTTCTCCATTGACTCCCACATGGTATCGCCCCTGTAGGAGTAGCCATACTTCACGCCGTCATACCGCGCCAGGTTGGCTGAGGCTTCGCTTGGGGCGATGATATAGTAGACGGCCAGGACATATGGGGTGTGGGGCAGTGATACCTCTTCAATAATAGCGCCCAGTTCTTCCAGCTTTTTGATGGCCGACTTCATTGCCGCCGCTACCTCCGGCTGCATCCCCTCGACGTAATACTCTTTGGGAATGCCCAGGCGCAGCCCTTTCAAATCGGTTTTCAAACACTGGGTATAATCGGGCACCGGCTCAGGAACGGATGTAGAATCGCGTTTGTCATGTCCGGCGATAGCATTTAATAATAGAGCGCAGTCGGTAACGTCCTGCGTCAGCGGCCCAATCTGGTCGAGGGAGCTGGCGAAAGCCACCAGTCCGTAGCGGCTCACCCGCCCGTAAGTAGGCTTCAGACCGACGACGCTGCAAAAGCCCGCCGGCTGGCGGATACTGCCGCCGGTGTCCGAGCCCAGAGCGCAGACGGCTTCGCCGGACGCTACAGCTACCGCCGAACCGCCGCTCGAGCCGCCGGGCACGCGGCTCAGGTCCCACGGATTATGGGTCACGAACAGCGCCGAGTTCTCCGTGGACGAGCCCATGGCGAACTCATCCATGTTGGCTTTGCCCATCATCACCGCTCCATAGGAGTTTAACTTCTCCATGACCGTAGCGTCATAAGGAGGTACGAAGTTTTCCAGCATCTTTGAAGAGCATGTCGTGCGCACTCCCCGGGTGCAGATGACGTCCTTGATGGCAATCGGAATCCCGGTCAGGGGACTGACTTTACCCGCCGCTATAAGCTCGTCGGCCTGCTGCGCCTGCTCCAGGGCAAGCTTATCGGTGACCGTCACGAAGGCACGGACCTTCGGCTCAAGCTGACGGATGCGTTCGAGGTAATCCCTCGTCAACTCCACCGAGGATATTTTCTTTTCCTTTAAAAGCCGGCTGGCCTCATGTATCGTAACCTGCATATTCGTATCTGCCTGTCTTTATTAATCCCGGTGCTTCATTAAATCGGCGAATTCTTCGGCGTCTCTGACACTCAACAGCACCGAATAGTCCTTATTAGTCGGTATGTACACCACACTCGAGCGGTCGGTGACGAAGAGTAAAGCCTTCTCCTTATTCTGCAGTTTGAACCAGCCTGCGGAATAACCGGGCAGTCCGGCGCCGTTCGTCCGCCACTTAGGCTTGTATTCGGTTTCTATGTTCAGGTTGATTACTTTAACACCTTCCGCATTAATATCTTCCTTCGGGATAAATCGTCCATAAAGACCGGGTGAAATACGCAATCCCTGGTCGTTAACTGTGAAGCTGGCGTGCCTGGCCTGGTAGCCAAAGGAAATTAGCAGGCCGATGACGCCAACGAGAATTAAGCCAATTACAACGCTGAAAATCCATATGAACATATATGGGCCGGATGAAGCTGGGATAATACCGAATAGTCTCTCCATTTTCACTGAAACCTCCCGCTAATAAATTATTCGAGCACCGCCCTGACCCTAAAGCAGTCGCCCTCCCGCCGCGGTGCATTGGCCAGGATATCGTCCGACGGTAGAGAGGGAGCTACCTCGTCTTCCCTCATGACGCTCTGGAGAGCCACCGACTGTGCCGTGGGAGGGACATCCGTCGTGTCTACCTGCTGCAGTATCTCAAAGTTTTCGAGGATGTTGGATAACTGCTCGCTGAGACGGGTAATTTCGGCCTCGGTCAGACCGAGCCGGGCCAGGCGGGCGATGTGCAATACTTCTTCTCGACTGAGCTTCATAAATAACCCCCGGAATCACCTTTTACATCCTTCCGATGCCCGGAAGGACTACTCGCCAATTATAGCATTGGCTCTCAGCCTCAGGCAACCAGATTCCCGAGAAAGTCGCAATCTTAACATAAAAAATATATAATATATAAAGAAGAGCAATTCTATTTATCATAATGAAGGAGGTAAAATATGGGGGAGAGGGTAATGATATTTGTTGACGGTAGCAATCTCTACCATTCCCTTAAAAATCATTTCAACAGGACAGACCTGGACCTCGGCAAATTCTGCCGTAAAATTTTACAAAGACGCCAGTTAATTAGAATCTATTATTATAACGCCAGGGTGGGACAGAAGGAGGAGCCCGAGGTCTACAAGCAACAGCAGGCTTTCTTCGCCGGCATCAGCGCCATACCTTATACCGAACTGCGCCTGGGGCGACTGGTATATTCCAACTGGCCCAGCGTACCGCCCTACGAAAAAGGCACCGACGTACAGCTGGCTACCGATATGATAACCCATAATTTTAAAAACAATTATGATGTAGCTATCCTCGTCGCCGGGGATAATGACTATACCGGTGCCGTCCAGGCCGTTAAGGACAACGGCAAGCACGTCGAGGTCGCTTTATTCGGCAAGCAGGGTACTTCCCAGCAATTAAGGGCGTCCGCCGACATGGTGATAGCTATCAACGCCCGGCTGCTTAAAGACTGCTGGAAATAGCTCACGAATGTAGCAAAATCTGATGAGGGACAAAACCAGGAAAACGGAGATAAAGGGTCGTGCCGGCGCACGGTTTCCCCGCGAAGAAGGCGCCATTGTCAAGGACTGGGGCGGGAGACTGCCGATAGCCCTCATCTATCCGAATTCCTACTACCTGGGCATGTCCAACCTGGGGATTCATGCCATCTATAAACTGTTAAACAACAACCTCAGGGTCGTCTGCGAAAGGGTCTTCCTGGATACACAGGACAAAAACGCTCCCGCCGCTATAGAATCGGGAAGACCACTATCTGATTTCGCCGTTCTCGCCTTCTCGATTTCTTACGAGCTGGACTACTTCAACGTCGTCAATATCCTAAAAGCCAGCGGCATACCTCTCTTCGCCGCCGACCGCGACGAAAGGCATCCCCTGATTATCGCCGGAGGACCGTGCGTCACCGCCAACCCCATGCCGCTCGCCCCGTTTTTCGACTGCCTTTGCATCGGCGAGGCCGAACCGATACTGCCTGCCATGCTCCCGGTGCTTTTCGAAGGCATCGGTGGCCCTCGCGCTGAGCTTTTACA
Source organism: Dehalococcoidia bacterium (assembly GCA_041489355.1). GTDB lineage: Bacteria > Chloroflexota > Dehalococcoidia > Dehalococcoidales > RBG-16-60-22 > JBGPRB01. The sequence continues at coordinate 27,386 of JBGPRB010000003.1, read as the reverse complement.
GGCGTTAGCAGCGTTACCCGGAATTTATGTGCCGGTTTTGCCCATGGCAACTCCCGTAGGCCGTCAGTGGACGCCAAATTTGGACGACTTTACCGTTGCGTCGGTGGTTCTCACGCCGGATACGGAACTCGGGGACCTGTATCTTATCGAAGTGGAACGAGGCTGTCAGCGAGGCTGCCGCTTCTGCCTGGTCAATACCGCTTTCGCCCCCATGCGCTTTCGCTCTGTGGAGAAGATAATCAAGCAGGCATGGGAGGGATTGCACTCCCGGAGACGCATCGGGCTGGTTGGCCCGGCTGTCACCGACCACCCCCGGATAAATGAACTGCTTGAGGGTTTGCATAAACTTAATGCCGAGATATCCATCAGTTCGCTACGTATAGATTCTCTCTCCAGCGATATCATCGGAGAGCTTGCCCGGGGTAAGGTACAGACTATCACCATCGCCCCTGAGGCCGGCTCCCAGCGCCTACGCCAGGCGATAAATAAAGGGATTTCCGAAGACGATATCCTGGCGGTAGCTGACAGGATTGCCGGGAACCGCTTCACCCAGCTCAAACTATATTTCATCATCGGACTGCCGACAGAGACCGATGAAGACGTTGAAGACATTGTTAAACTGACCCTGGCGATAAAAGACAGGCTCGACCGCCGGCAGAGCAACATGCATATTACCCTGAATGCCACCCCCTTCGTGCCTAAAGCCGGCACGCCCTTCCAGTGGCTGCCCATGGCGTCTCAGGAAACATTGAACCGCCGCCTGTCGATACTGAGGAGCAGCCTGCCCCTGAAAGGCATCAAGCTCAACGAGGAAAGCCCCGCCTGGAGCCAGATTCAGGGAGTGCTGTCCCGCGGCGATGAAAGACTTGCCATGGCTCTGGCTGATATGCCAGATATTTCACTATCCGGCTGGCGTAAGGTAGTAGAGCAACATCAACTTGATATTGACTTTTATGTCAATCAGAAATGGGACACAAATGTAAAACTGCCCTGGGCTGTGATAGATTCAGGAATGAAGATAGAGAAATTGTGTAGTGAGCTGGAGAAGGCGCTATTAAAGTAAAAATAGCTTATATATTGACATTGATGGCTATATAGGCTATAATGGCTATATTAATAGCATGAGGTAATTAAAATGGTAAATTTAGTAAACAGGTCAAGGTATTTTCTGGATATCGACCCGGAGCTTCGCAACCGTGTCAAAGCCGTCGCTGCTTTGCAGGGTAAGACCATGAAGGAGTGGCTGACAGAAGCCATTATAGAAAAACTGGAAGACGATATTGATGCCCGTGAAGGACTAGCCACCCTCGGTGAGGTAGAAGGCACAATTACTCTGAGAGACTACATTTCCTCGCAAAAGGAAAACCGGAGTGTATAGGGTTGAACTACGCCGTAGTTCCCAAAAAGCACTCGACAGGCTACAAAAGCAAGAACGCTTTAAAATTATCTCGACACTAGTAGAGCTAGAGCAAAACCCAAGACCAAAAGGTATCGAAAAAATACGTGGAACGGAACTCTGGCGCATTAGAGAGGGTGACTACAGGCTTATCTATCATATTGATGATGGAAAGAAGATAATAACAGTTGTTAGGATTGGTCACCGTCGGGATGTCTATCGGGGGATTTAGCGAAGGAAATCCTACCGCCCCTATTGACTTAATAACCCCGTCACCACTTCGTTAATTTCTTTGCCGTCCGCTTTACCCTTGAGCCTGGGCATCAACTGCTGCATCACTTTGCCCTTGTCGGCGGGGCCCTTTGCCCCCACCGCCGCCATAACCTCGCGCGCCGCCACCACAATCTCATCATGGGTCATCTGCTTCGGCAGGTAACCTTGCAGAATAGCCATCTCTGCTTCCTCTTTCGCCACCAGGTCCGCCCGGTTCCCCTTCTTGAAAGCGTCGATGCTCTCCTGGTGCCTTTTTACATCCCTGGAAATGACGCCCAGAATATCGGAACCATCAAGAGAAGCCTGCTTGGCAATTTCAGCGTTTTTCACCGAAGATATCAGCATACGGAGCGTGTCACGCTTGACCGTATCGCCGCTCCTCATCGCCTGCTTGAGTTCGTCGGACAATCTTTTTTGAAGGTCTGCTTCCGGTTCCATATCGGACCTGCCATCCTGTGTTATTGGTGTTCGTTGTTTATTTCAAACTAACGTGTACTCGCTGACCGACGGAACGTTCTGGTGCTTCTGGCAGAACCGCGTTTCTTGGCTGCCTTCTTCCGCTTCCGCTTGACGCTGGGTTTTTCGTAGTGCTCCCGCCGGCGCAACTCCGCCAGGATGCCGTCCTGCTGCACCTTCCTGTTAAATCGCTTGAGTAAGCTATCAAAGCTTTCTTCAGTGCCTGGTGTGACTTCTGCCAAGTAGCATCACTCCCCTTCTAAATTCCATCCGGCCGTGTTATCCATCGGCCAATATTATAGGGGGTACCAGTCCTTCCATTAGAAGGATTCTACCCCCAAAAAATTAAGATTCCGGTGTTTCATTCGGTATATGAAACACACTTTACTATTGTAGATGGCGGGAACCGACCTGTCAAGCGAGTTAATCTGCAAATTATAGATTAACCCTTCTCTATTCTCCTCATTATTTCGACGGCGGCCACCAGGCCGGAAGCCGATGCCTGCACCAGGCCACGACTCACGCCGGTGCCGTCACCCACGGCAAACATATTATGGACTTCGGTCTCCAGGCACGGACTGAGCTGCGGGCGGAAGGAGTAAAACTTCACTTCTATTCCGTACAGCAGGGTATCCGCCGAGGCCACACCCGGCGTCAGTTTGTCCATGGCCATCAATATCTCTATGAGGCCGGTAAGGTGGCGAAAGGGAAGGGCGAAACTCAAATCGCCCGGCGTAGCGCTCTTCAAGGTAGGCTTTACCTGCCCCTTCTCGATACGTTCCGGGGTGGAGCGGTGACACTCCAGGAGGTCACCCAGGCGCTGCACCATCACACCGCCGCCGAGCATATTGGCCAGTTTAGCCAGATACTTCCCGTAGGCAATCGGCTCGTGAAACGGCTTGGTAAAATCAGTGCTTACCAGCAGTGCAAAATTGGTATTATCGCTCTTTCGTCCGGCGTAACTGTGCCCGTTGACCGTCACCACGGGGTCGGTGCCTCCGGTGGACTCCATAATAACCTCGCCGGCCGGACACATACAGAAGGTCCTGATACGGTCGTTAAAACTCTGTGACCTGTATTCCAGCTTGACCTCATATAACACGTCGGTCAGCTCTTTCATTACCGCAAAGGGCACTTCCACCCTCACACCCACGTCGATGGGGTTATTATGCATGGTCAATTTGATGCGTTCGGCCTCATGGGAAAACCAGTCGGCTCCCTCTCTACCCGGTGCCAGAATAAGGTACTTGCATAGATACTTTTCGCCACCCTCGGTCACCACGCCCTTGACCTTCCCCCCGTCCACCAGAACCTCGGAGACCATCGCCCCGAGCTTAACCTCCACCCGGGGGAAAAGGTAATCCTGCATAGCTTTCAGCACCTGATAGCAGTTTTCCGTTCCCATATGGCGCACCGGTGTTGGTATCAGGTGCAGTCCGGCCTGACCTGCCCTGCGGCTTATCTCGTCAATCCTTCCTGTGGAAGGACCATTACCGCCGAAAACCCTCTTGGTGGCGCCGAACTTGAGATATAATTCGTCCACATATTTAATCAGGACAGCCGTGCGCTCTTCGCCGAGATAATCGCCCAGATGCCCCCCCACCTGCGAAGAGAGAACCAGTTTACCATCGCTGAAAGCACCCGCCCCGCCCAGGCCGCAGACCAGATTACACGGCAGACACTCCACACAGGAACCACCCGTATCACGTACCGGACACCGGCGTCCGCTGATATCCTTGCCCTTCTCGATAAGGAGCACCCTCAGTCTGGCAGCCTGCGAAAGCTCTAGAGCCGCGAAAATACCTGCCGGCCCGCCGCCGATAATAATTACATCATAACCTTTTGTCATTGTGCCGAATTTTCCTCCAGACACGTGGAAAAGCCGAGATAGGCTATCACATCTCAGCTTTAATTATATAAATGACTTATCAGACCTTCATCATTATATATAGAGTTATTTGACCCGTCAAGGAATTTATCTCACGATAAAAACGCCAAAATGTGGACAAATTGCTTAAAATTGGGGGTCAATATGGTTGACATTTGCCAATTGGCAAATTATAATGATTTATTATGAGCTATAATAATAATGATCTGGGCAGAATACTTAAACAACAGAGGGTTACAGTTCCACTCACTCTCCAGGAACTCTCCAAGGAATCGGGCGTATCTTCGTCACATCTGGGACGCATAGAAAGGGGCGAGCGCTTTCCATCGGCACGGATTTTGCGTAAAATCGCTAAACCGCTGGGTTTTGACGAGGATGAATTGTTCACCCTGGCCGGATTCCTTTCACCGCAAACCTCCGGCGTAGCCGAAGAAAGCGGCACACGCTATTCCGGCCGGCAGTTGGACCCCTATGTAGCCAGAATGCTGGCCGAGGAACCTCCTGAGGTGCAGCGTGCCGTCGTCGGCGTCCTCAGCCTCCTGAAAAGTATCGCCAAGGGAATGACGAAATAAATCCGGCAGAGTCTGGTCGCGGTATCGTCCTTTTAAAGAAAAAGGCATATCACCCTTAACCGGCGGGCGTAATCACTTGATACGCCGTCAAAAACGTGTTACATTTAAGTAAATCCATTTGCCTGCAAACAAGGGCAAGGAAGAATAATTCCTATGGAAACCAAAGAAGAGGAATGGCTGAGATTTATCGATACCCTCAGCCATGAGCTTAAGACGCCCCTGACATCTATTATCGCCGCGGCTGGTTTACTGGCTGAGGAACTTCAAACCACCGCCGACGAGTCTCATCAGAAGCTTATTCAAACCATTATCCATAACGCCAATACCCTTGAGACCAGGCTGGCCGAACTCCTGGACATTGTCAAGACAGGCAGCGGCAAACTGCAACTACAACTTGAACCGGTAGATATCAAGTCGCTCGTCCTCGGAACATGTATGCAAATCAGCCCTTTACTCCGCGGTAAAGGACAGAAGCTGAAGACCGAGGTGCCCGATTCCCTCCCCATCATCCGGGGTGACGGGCAGAGACTGGAGCAGGTATTGCTTAACCTGATGAACAATGCCACCAAGTTCACCCCGGAAGGGGGTAACATCTCTGTAAGAGTCCGGAAGCAGGACACCGGACTCGTAATAGAGGTGCAGGATGACGGCATCGGTATCGCCAAGGAACAACAATCCAGGTTATTCAAACCTTACAGTCGCCTTAGCTCCGATAGACAACGCCACCCGGGATTGGGCCTGGGGCTTGCTTTATCCAAGCAGGTAGTGGAGCTACACGGGGGCAGAATCTGGGTAGATAGCGAGCCTGGAAAAGGCAGTACTTTCTCTTTCTTTCTACCGCGCCAGGCCACGATACATTCCACCTGAAAATAAGGAGCAATATGAAAGTTCTGGTTATAGAGGACGACCCCGGGATTATTGAGGTTGTCTCCCTTTGCTTCCAGCTGCGTTGGAGCGGTACTACAGTAGTATCTGCTGCCAATGGCCATAAAGGCGTGGAGCTCGTTGAGACGGAGAGCCCCGATGTCGTCATACTGGATATCGGCTTACCCGATATAGACGGCTACCAGGTACTGCGTGAGATACGCCGTTTCTCCGAAGTGCCGGTACTCATGCTGACAGTTAGAGGTGAGGACACTGATGTCGCCAAAGGCCTGGAACTGGGTGCCGACGACTATATTACCAAGCCCTTCAGCCACATCGAGCTGATTGCCCGGGTACAGGCCGTCCTGCGCCGCGCCCAGGGATTGAATGTAACCAATGAAGAACGACCCTTTACCAGCGGCAAGCTTTCGGTTGATTTCAGCCGCAATGAAGTCCTTTTAAGTGGTAAGTCGGTGAAGCTTACCTCCACCGAAAGGAAACTACTTTACCATCTCATCAGGAACGAAGGACGTATTCTCTCACACGAGAGCCTGCTTTCCAAAGTCTGGGGAGACACCTATGTCGACGCCAGGGACCTGCTCCGCGTGCATATACAGCATCTCAGACAGAAACTGGAAGATAATACCGAGGTGCCCAACATCATCGTCACCGAGCACGGCATCGGTTATAAATTCATCAAGCCGATCGGTACTTAAGTACCCCCATTTCGGCTCATAGCCTACCTTCCCATCCGGCGCGTCAAAGACATAGCGCACACCAGCAAATCGTAAATCTCATCTCATCTCAAGCTAATCTTTATTAAAATTTTATGACATCTTTATGAAATTTTTATGTTTCTTAGACCCATCTTTATGCTTTCGTGTTAAATTGGATATAGCGAAAAAATACTATGAGCCAGCAGAGAAATATAAAGATGGAAAAAGTAAAGGTATTTCTTTCGGACCCGCAAGTTCTCTTTCGGGAAGGAATACACTTCATCCTCTCGGGTGAGGACGATTTCGAAGTTACCGGCGAAACAACCAGTAATGAAGAGGGTTTTTCCCTCATCGAAGCCAATCCGCCCAATATCGCTATCCTGAGCATGCAGGACCCCAAAGCCAATGGCCCCGAGATAACCCGCCGCATCAAACGGAACCTGCCCCTGGTATCCGTGATTCTGACCATGGAGAAAAAAGAGCCGGAAAGAATCTTCGCGGCCATCAAGAGCGGCGCCAGCGCCTGCCTGACGAAAGATATTGAGCCTGAACATCTGCTCGATATTATCAGGGTGGTCGCTCAGGGCAGTTACCCCATCATGGAAGAACTACTCACGCCGGGGCTGGCTTCCATGGTCCTTACCGAGTTTGAAGACCTGGCCGCTCTGAATGAACAGTTCGATAACCTGCTGGCCAACCTCGCTCCCAGAGAGACACAGATTCTTACCAGCATCGCCGCCGACAATACTATCGAGCAAATCACCGCCAAACTGGAAATAAATGAAGAGACCGTCAGGCGAACTCTTAGAATAATCTTGAACAAGCTGGTATCCAATGACCAGGCCCGTACCGTGATTGAAGCTGCTCAAAGAAGCCTGCCTTCAATAATCCGCGGCTCGATTAAAAAAGACGGTAAGTTTGTCGAATATGTAACCAAGGCAGAATTCAACGATTTTAAAGAACATTTGATGGAACGCTTAAAGTCCTTTATCGGTGAACTGACCTGATATTGAAGCAATTATGCATGAAAGGGGGGTCAGGTATGTAAATGAAGAATAGACAGATTTGTCGGTACTCCGGACTGACCGGGCAGGCAGGAGGACCGCACACTTTAAAGGTTGTATAAACAATCCGACTAAAAATAGCTAGACTGAGGAAGAAAAGGGAATAATATGGTTGAAATAAAATATAGTGACCAGTTTGAAATAACTAATCTAGCCGGGCAGACAGTTAGAGCGGCTCGTGAGCAGTTCAAAGCTGAGTTTGGCATCCCGGATAAAGCCCAGGCAAAGCTGAACGGCTCCAGAGTCAAGGCGAACGCTGAACATGATACCGTGCTCAATGACGATGATAAGCTGACCTTCGCCGTTTCCAGAGGCAAGGGAGCTTACCTGATCGGCGCTCTGCTCCTGGCGCTGGCTGCTACCGGCGGCGTATTCGCCTTCGGTTTCATCAACGCCAGCACAACTCTGACCGGCACCATCGCCGAGTCGAACTTTGCCGATGTTAGCGTCGACACCGCCGGCGTCGGCTCGCTCAGCTGGTCCGGCTGGGGCTTCTACAAGGGCGCTATCACTGCCGCCATCGGTGGCACACCGATATTCAACATTAACACCGCCACCTCCGGCTACACCGGCGACCTGGTAGTTACGGTCTCACTCGGCAACGCCGACGAGCTGGTAAAGCGCTATCGCGCGCTTTCCCTGCAACTCACCATGAATGCCGCCGACGGCAGCATCCTGGATATTAATGAAGACAGTGTAGCAGACGCGGCTACTGACTGGGTCATGCTCACGCTGGACAACGGCTCCGTCAGCATGTACCCCGGCGGCGCGGCTGACAACAGTTCTGTAAGAGTCAAGAGAGGTTTCTTTATCACCCATGTCTGGCCGGGAACCTGGACAGGCAGCGGCTCTCCGGAGCTCTTCTGCGAAGTCGCCCAGAGGTAAAAACCTGGTAGTATAGTATAAATACAACGCGGTAGGGTAGACTGACACTCATACTCCTCTACCCTACCGGCCTTAAAAGACATCATCCCATTACTTGATAAGCGCTGAAGAACATAAAAAAATGAAGAAAAAATTAATCTTTATCGGAATATTAATACTCGCCCTGGTGTTGACCACCGGCACTTTCGCCTACACCTTTTCCAATAACTCGGTGACAACACTGAATGCCACCCTTGCTGATGACGGCTGGACAACCTACGAGCCATCGGCCAACCAGCCGAACTGGAACAGCCTTCTGCCCAGCGGCGAGTACAATTCCGAAATTCTTGTGCCTAACGCTCCCGGTGATGATACCGAGTTGTCCGCTCAGTACCCCGCATCGGATGAACACTGGGATAAGGTGGACGACCAGCCCGCTGACGATGGTGACACCTATGTATCTACCGAAGATTCTGGCGGCTGGCAAAGAGACCTGTATAACTTGAGTAATTTTACGGGAGCGGGCAGCGAAGATACAATAGAAAATATTACCGTTTACTTCCGGTTCGCTTCCGGCGGTGATTACGACGTCACTGCCATGGCCGCTATCAAAACGAACGACCAGGTCTACGAAGGCCCGAACATAACACTATCTGATACCCCCTTCGTTACTGAGTCCTGGCAGTGCGCCAATAACCCCGCTACCGACAAATCCTGGACCCAGGAAGACATTAATGATTTGCAGGCTGGCGTTACTATCGAAGGTCATAATAAAAATAAGCCGGCTCTCTGCACCCAGGTTTATGTGGAAGTCAATTATAAACATACCACCACCCAGGGCGAATTACCGCAGGGTAACCTGTATGATATCACCCCCCACACCGACTATACCGGTGACCTTCAGGTGAGAATTTACATGACCAATACCGCCGACCTGCTCAAGGCGTATAACTACCTTAACATGGAACTCTATATGGCTAACTCGTTGGAAGCCAAAAAGACTCCCGATTACCAGATGTTGAGTATTGAAAATGGCGTGATATCCTTTAATATTGAAGGCGGTTCCGCTAAAAAATACACCATGGAACTGGCTGGCGGTAGCTACCGGCTGGTTTCTGACAACACCGACGATTGGGGAGCCGGATGGAGTATAGTCCCTGAATTTTACTGCGAGGTTACGCAGAGGTAAAATAAGCACATGAAACGCGCCATCGGACTTGTATTCGTTACTGTAGCCTGCATCGTGGGATTCCTCACGGTAAGAGGGACGATGCCTTTCATTCCCATATTCGGCTCCAGTATGGAACCCACACTGCATTCCGGCGGCCTCCTTATGATTAAACCCGTGAACCCCGGTGATGTCAGGGTAGGCGATATCATCGTCTATAATGTCCCCCCGATGGTTCGGGAATATTACAACTATCCGCCGGTGGTGGCCCACAGGGTGATAAAGGTTAATACCACACCATCATTGGGCTTCCGCACCCAGGGTGATAATACCGGTGAAGAACCTTTCACCATCAGGCCGATGGACATCCGTGGTACCGTCGGCAGCCAGATTCCTTTTCTCGGTCTTCCCCTGCTGTTCTTCCAGAGCAAGCAGGGTCTGATATTCGTTATTATCGCCCTGGTCCTGCTCATTCTCTTCCTGTATGGCGGTGAAATAAGCCGGGGCAGTAACTTGATACACCGGGGGATATTTTCTCCGGTCATTAACGAAGAAAAACGTACTAACCGGGTGCTGACACGCAAAATGGAAGCCACGGAAAAGAAAATGGACTCCACGGAACAGGCCCTGGGTAAGTTCTCTGCCGCCATTTCGGAATATGCCCAGCACCTGGCCAGCCATACCAGTGCCGTCCAGAGTCTAGCCGAGGCATCTCATGAGTTAAAGAAAGGCGCCGCCGAACAAAATCGCGTCCTGGCGGCCCTCATGGAGAACATGACTAAGGCAGGCCATAAGCAGGAAACAATAACTTTAATAAAAGAAACGCCGCCGGCAACAGAAAAGCCGGCGCCTCTAGCCGAAAAACCGGACGAGGCAAAGATACCCCCGTTCCACCGGGCTTTATATAAAACGGCAACGGAAAAGCCGGCATACAAGGTTGAAAAACTGGTGCCCGTAGCCGAAAAATTGGTAATCCACGCCAGGAAATCGGTAACTGAAGCCGAAAAACCGGATGAGGCAGAAGAGCCAGCGTCCTACCGTGCCCCCGATAAAACCTACCCGCCGGGTTGCGCCCGCCAGCGCCATCCCATGGCACGATGGTAACTCTGCTACAGATAGAATCCCCAGCTTAAGTATAGACCGCCACCACCACCGCTTCCTTGGGGCTATTCTCATCAAAAAATATCACGGCAACCTTCCGTCCTGTAATCATTTCCGCTGACGTCAGATTCCTGGCCACAGCTACATCCTCCAGGTAGACCTTATAGCTGCTGGCAAGTCGGACAGTAGCCGTGTAATTGCCGGAATTAAAACTCCTTAGCTCCGCTTTCTTCAACCTCATTTCCCGTGCCCCCTTCAGACAATGCCTATACCCCTCCCAGCTCCAGACGCTGGAAGTATTCGCCGCGCTGAGGATTATAAACCAGGACCAGTCCCAGGACTCTTTTCTTTACCGCATCAAGTCCGGCCCGCGTATCGGTCACATCGATGACGTCATATAGCTGCTGCCCGCAGTTCACCGGAACTATAATCATGCCCTCAGTCGCTTCTATCTCCATCTGCCTTAAATGAGCCTGCCCGCGCTGCTGGGCCTCGTCCACGCTATTTAAATTCCTATCCTCAATCTGGTACAGCCGGTCGTAAAGTCGGTCTATCTCACTCCAGGCGAAGCTATTCACCAGTATTAAATGGCTGGTGCCGGTATCATACCCCTCGACCTGTACCCTGTTAATTCCCAAGGCTCCCCGCCCGTACCTGCCCTCTTTAATCTGGTGCTCGACGCCATAACTGTATTCCGTACCATCGGAAGACAGCGGGTTGACGATATAAGCCTTATTACCTTCGATAAATAATACATCGGGAACGAAAGACAGCAGCTTAATTATCACCGCCCTGCCGTTGTCATCTGGATTTAACGTGAAATCCGGGTAAAACCCCGTTATCGTCGATGACTGTGATTTTACCTCCAGCTTCAGACCCACCCTGGCCAGAATAACCGCGATAATATCCTTTACGCACATGTCGTCAGAGGTCTTGTTCCAGCGGAACTGGTGTCTGGCTTTCCAGTCACCCAGCGCCCCCCAGCCGTCCCTGGCGTGAAGAATTAGACTGGCCCTGCCGCCGGCGCTGGTGTGCTCCAGAGATTCGAGGTAAAAGCTCAGTCCGCTACTGTACTCGCTGCCATTAGCAGTTATGCAGCCGGGACTGAACTCCAGCTGGCAGCCGATGTCCATGGCCGCCAGGTCACCCTGCCCCGGAGATGCATACCTCCCGTCATCATTCCTCAACTCCACGGTTAAACCGCCCGAAGTCTTACCCAGTTCCTGCCTGACGCTGATGACGTCCGCCGTCAGGTCAAGACTGCTGGCGGTCAGTGAAGCTCTCCAGACGCTATCAGGACTGGAAAACCAGCCATAATCGCCGTAATGAGCCATGGCCAGACCATAATCCGAAGATAGATTGAACGGCGCCGGCTCCCGCCACAGGCCATCGACAAAATGCGCACCGGGAACAGCCTGAGACCGGAAAGGACGGCTGTAAGCCTCGGTGCCGGCGAACTTCTCGATAAAGAAACAGCGATAAACGTCCGTCCTATCGAGGAACGGCTGTTTATACTCGAAATCGCCGCCGGAAGGGGCCGAGGCAAGCTCTTTCAGGACTGACCAGCTACCGATGGCGACATCCCCGCCGTCCCCATATACCAGGCTCCATAGCTTGTAGTTTCCCGCCGTATCTTTGCCGGTGACCAGCAGATTCCAGTCGCCATCGTAGGCGCCGGCGATACCCGATAGACTACCGGTCGCCTTATCCCAGGCCGCCTTCGTCTGCCACGCCCCGCTGATATTCTTCTTGACATACAGGGTCGACTGGTCAGCGAAAAAGATTGCCAGGTTGCCGCCGGGCTTATAAGCGGCCGCCAGGCCGTAAATAGCGGTTGTCGGTGAATAATCGATAAGCTCGGGGCTGCCCCAGTTCACACCGTAGTCCGTGCTTTTGATGCGCCTGATTTCCCGGCTGGTGTTTATCCAGAATATCGAGACTTCAGCCCCCAGGGAAGCCGCCGCCGCCACGACGGCATTATACTGGCTGGTATAGGTCCACTGGCTGAAGTCGCTCCACGGGCCGGGGTTAGCCACCCGCTGGCGGTAGAGCTTCCTGGAATCGGCGGGCAGTGTTATCCTGGCCCTGACCAGGGAGCCATCGCCGGGCATCGTCAGGGCATGAAAGTAGTCAGGTTCGGAGCCATCATAAAGTCTGGACCAATCGTACCTGACCACGCCGGTAATCTTGCTTACGGCTTCAATCTTAGCACAGGGAATCGAAGCTTCCTGCTTCTGGGCGGCCAGTAATGTCGACGTCAATGTACGCATCTTCTTACTCCGTATCGCGGTAAATTAAGGGCCGTAGTCAATTGACGTGGAGGCGGCGTGATTATAGAGGCTGTAAAGAGAGCTTATCCTGATACGATTTCGCCTCCCCAGCCGTCTCAACTCCTGCCGGAAATCTTTGAGTTTCTGGTTTCCCCAGTCGAGGAACTCCCTGGGCGTTACCGTACCCCCCACATTGACCCGGTTGATAGCATAGGCTGCCCACTCGATGGCGGCATAACCGCAGGCCCCGCTGGCGACCAAATCCTCGTACTTAACCGGGATTGTCGAACCCTCGTCATCCAGGGTATGCCGGACGCCGTAATAAACATAGCAGTTAGAGCCTTCGGGCAGGCTGCCGCTCACGATAGTCAGCATGTCGCCCCAGATGGAAAACTGCTGATAATCTGGCGGGCTGGACCCCACCGGATACTCCACGGCGGCAACCATTATCCGGTCAGATAGGCCAGAGATATCGAGTTCTCTCGAACCGGCCGCCGTGGGCAGGGTAGCTTTAGCCGGCAGGGGCAGGCCCTCGGAAAGCTCCGCCACCGCCCGGTTGATGTGCCTGGTGAGCTCGGCGTCCGACCAGCGATAATTGCCGCTGGCTTCATCGTGCAGGTCACTCCTGACCAGGGATATCATCTCGGTTAAATTCATAAATCTACCTCCTTGTTAGGTCTGGCCACCTGGCCCTGGTGGATGGTTAATCTCATATCAGAGCCCGAACCCGCTGCCTTTATCAGGGCCTTCAGGGCATCGTAACCACCGCCTCTGTCACCCGCCAGGGCTTCTTTCAGCATCCAGCTGAGTTCTGAGCCGACCCCCCCATCGCCTGAGATGAAAGCAGCAATTTTAAGAGCTGCTTCCATGCCTGAACCAATGTCATATCCTGTAAATGCCGCCAAAAGAGAGGAAATATCAAGCCCTGACCCTGCTTCGGTTTGCCCAAAATCACGGCTCCCGACAGATTCTAACCCGGAACCTGTTTCGATTTGCCCCAGGTCACGGCTTCCTAGAGATTCTAACCCGGAACCTGCCTCGGTTTGCCCCAGATCACGGCTTTCCAGAGATTCTAACCCGGAACCTGTCTCTATTTGCCCCAGATCACGGCTTCCTAAAGATTCTAACCCGGAACCTGTTTCGATTTGCCCCAGGTCACGGCTTCCTAGAGATTCTAACCCGGAACCTGCCTCCGCGCCGCTCGTCACGACAATGGGATTGCCCGATGTTATCACCTCAGCCCCCGAGCCGGTTTCCGATGAGATTTTCTCGATGGTAGAGCTATAAGTCACCACCAGTTTGGGCTGGAACCCTGCACCTTTCTCTGTCGTATAAACTGATATGAGGGTTGAACCTACTGATACCCAATTAGGTGCGGTACTGGTTGCGTCATAGTTGAAGCGGAAACCAAACTTGGACACTCCAATTGTGCTTATGGCCGCAATACCTGACGCATTGAGTGCAAAGTCATTGTAGTAAATATTCGCAGTTCCACCCTCAACCCAATCGGCATACGCAATTGGAGAATCACAAAAGGCGGTTGTGCCTAGAGTAGCGTAGTCTGCTGCTACCAAGTTATTATTGTTGGCAGGATTAGACGAATATACATTAACAGTCGGAGTTGCTAAACATCCGTCCGTTTTACCCACCTTACCATGCAGGGAAAGTGTAGCGGCAGATATGCTGGCAGTATCGGGCAGGTTGCTGGTATCAAAAAGAGTAATGAGACGATAAATACGGTCCCAGAGGTCAGTTGTCGAGCCAGCTAAAAATCGTATATCGCTGGAAGCCTCAGAAGGGTAAGCCTGGGAACCCGCAGCACCCACAAGAGTGCCCCAGGCAATATTTGTGGAGGCTTGCTGTACTCTCCCATCAACAGAAGAAGTCTCAGGGTCAGCGTCAGGATAGAATGTAAGGTTATCCGAGATAGTGAGGGGATATGCCTCGGCCTCGTAAAAAAACTCCTTCGGTACAAATTCTGTATCTTCGTCTCTAGCATACTGGAGTCGCAACTTAAGTTTGCCAGACTGATTATACTTGATAAGGACATCGCCTTTAGGGTTGGTCAAGAACACCCATGAACCGAGAAAACGTCCCTCAATTAGTCTGACCCTGCGCAGACATACTCCAAAGTCCCATTCAAGGACATTGTAATGGTAGTTCTCATTGATGGAGTCGGTCTCCAGTAACTTGGGCATATCCGACAAAGGCAGAATCTCCACACCACTAATGAATAGCTGCGGATGAAAGTTTACCTCGTCGTCCTTTTTCGCTCCGTTTGGCTGGTCGCTGAGGGCAATCAGGCGTACCGCACCTTTATCGATAGCGCTGTGGAAGATATTGTTGCCGTTCTCGATGACGCCGTTCTTATCCGTCCACTGCAACTCATGCCCGAACCCGTAGGCGTCAACCATCGGCAGTCCGGAGACAACCATCAGCCCCTTTCCGGACTTCAGGTCACGGTAAAACCTGGCATAGGGTGAGCTGACACCTTTGATACGCTTGCCGTAATCCTGCAGCAGAAGGACGTAATCTTTATCTATCTTCTGCTTCGCTAACACGTCAAGCACTACGGGGTCGGTGACCATTTTAGTCGGATCGGTTACCTTTTCTATCTCCGCCACTGCCGTCTCCAATCTCTCGTAATGAATCCCCGTAATGAATCATCACGATAGAGTGATGCTTACTTCCAGCGTCCAGGTGCCGCCGCTTTTCGTGCCGAGGCTTTCCACCTTGCGGTTCAGGCACTTGGCGCTGGTCGCCTGCTTGACCACCCACTCGTTCCAGGCGTAATTGGCGTCATCGGAACCAAAGCTGGCCTTGAAGGTTGCCTTCTGGCTGGTGGATGTGGGATAGCCGGTATCCATACTCTTGTAGGTCTTATTGGTGGCTGCCTGTAAGTCCGTCTGGGACGGACTGGCCGCCGTGTTGCTATCGCCGACGCCGATTTGAGAGCTGGCGTTGTTAAAGTGATTGGCCGAGTCGCCCGCAATCAGGTCCCACATCTCGTCGATGCCCGTGTTAAGCAAGCAGTTCCCCTCCCCCTCGATAACCTCGTAAGGCTTAAAAAGACGGTGAAAGTTGTCTTCGCGGCCCCGGTACAGGTCAATGTTCTCCCGGTACTTTCTGAGCTGGAACCGGCATAGCCATCTCGCTGATTCTCTTCTTTCCATCCGTGTTGAATTCTCTTGGTGAACCATTTCTTCCTCCTCAAGGGGGCCCCGATAGAATCGAGACCCCCTAATCATATTTTATGTCAAGTATTAGTCCTGGACGCCGATAAGGGCCGCTGCCTTGATTGAGCTGAACAGCGCCAGGGAGACATACCACTTCACCCTGGTCCTGGAGGCGTCCTTGGTCTCCAGTGAGCCGATGGGCTCAGCCTGCAGGTAGCCGGGGCTGGTCAGGCCGCAGAGGGCCCCCTCCCCCAGCTGCACAGCGTATATGGTGGAACAGGTGCCGCCGGTGGTAGCCGTTTCCACGCTGCCGCTGAGGACATGCGTGTCCAGAATCCAGTCGTTCACGCCGATGGGTACACCGTCCCAGAGCTGGATGAAGTTGCCCCATTTATCCTGGTTGGTCTCAATCATGCCACCGGCCGCCCTGACCAAGGCATTCATCTTGCGCCGGGAACGCCGGCTCATCAGCAGCATATCGGGCTTGCCGCCCCTTACGGCGTCAATCAGCTCGTCCAGCTTGGCCAGGGTCAAAGTGGCGCCGGTAGCCCCCATCGCTATCACCTGGCTGCCCGCCACGCCGGTATTTATCAGCTTCCTCAGCCCGTCATACTGCTTGGCGTTGACGGAACTATCGCCGTAGATAAAGGTGTCCTCGAATTTTTGCTGGAGCGCCTTGGCCTTCAGCTCGATGACGGCCGCCACCAGGTCCTGGACATTGTTGCGGGTAGCCTTGAGGAAGTTGTCCACATCGGCATCGCCGCCCATGATTTTCAGGTTGGCCGTTACCTGTGTGAAAGTCGGCGTCGATTCTGTCCATGTATCGCCCACGTCATAGAAATCGATACTGGGCAGGGTGTTTTCCCGGTTATAAGTCAGACCGTTGCCCACGATTTCGACAAAGGGCAGCTTCTGGAGAACCGGCGAGTCCTTCACGATGGTCTCCACCACTCCCTGCATCAGTATATCGTTAGATAGTTTGGATGCTTCTGCTAAAGTTAAAGCCATTTTTCTTTTACCTCACTTATAATATTTTTCTGATTCTACAGATGATTACTGCCAGTCCGCCTCAGGTGGACGCAGTAACCTCACACCCGCCACCACCCCTCATCAGGACGCCGAACCCCCCAGGGCGTACTGAATCTTTTCCCGTGGCGATAGGGCCGACATGTCCAGCGGTGTCCTCTGCGGGGCGCCACCCGGCACCCTTACCCTGGCAGCTTCCGCCCCCACTTCCTGCCTGACCCTTTCCACGAGAGCCCGGGCATTCTTCAGGGACTCGTTTATTCCTTCGATTGTGTCCCCGTTTATCATCTCGGCCAGGATGCCGGGGTTCGCCTGGGCCACGATTTCCTTATAGGCGGCGACCGCTTTGGGTAGAACCTCGCCCATATCTTTCAGCTTCTGCGTGGTATCATCCAGAGCCTGCTTCATGGCCGTCACCTCGCTGTCCTTACCGGTCAGCGCCTGCTCCAGTTTGGCGATTGCGTCGTCTCTGGACTTAAGCTCACGTGCAAGTGACTCTTTCTCAAGCTTAAGACTGTCAATTTCGCTGCCGTTAGTCTCCACCTCATCGACCTTTTCCTGTTCATTTTCCATAAAAGTCTTGCCTCCTGCTCATTACTCCTCAACGCCTTCCGCCCGGTACGGTAAAGCACTCTCTCTCGCTCCGCTCCTGGCGGATTTAGCGTTAAGCTCTCTGTTCATCTTAAGAATGGACTCCCTCTCCTCCAGCCACCGCTGGAATTCGTAATCGGGGTCCCTCACCCCCACCTCCCCCATGGCCGTTCTCCGGGAGTGTATTCCGTTCTGCACCATGACCTGTTCGCTGTTCACTCTTGTCTCCATGTCCCTGGGCAGTATCGTCCCCCAGATAACTCGCGTATGTCCTTCGGCTGAAGGACCGAAATTCTCACCTCCGTATTTCTCCAGAAGGCTGAGTATCATCTCATTACGCCGGTTATAGGCGGCTGTTCTGATAATCCTCTTTCTCCTGACCTTCTGCAGCAACGGCTGGAGCTCAATCTCAAGGGCTACCCCGGACAGGTTCCTTTCCATACCGCCGAAGGCAGACCTCGGGCTCTCGGATAAATCGTGCAGGGCGCGGTATATCAGGTCAATGTAGTTGATATGGAGATTTACGCCGCCCCCCTGCAGCAGGTCGAGCAGATAGGCTTTGGCATCCTCCGGGATATTCCATACCGCCCCCGGCCTGATGGCGATATCCTCGGACTCCTCCACGTTCTCCAGGACGGCGATGGGGTTCCCGGACAGCTCCAGTATGCGCGATAGCTGGCTCATGGCGCGGTTCAGCTCTCGCTGGCTCTCCATTATCTGGGGCAAATCGGAGGCTCCCCAGAACTTCTTCGGTTCGCGAAGATTGGGGAAAACGACAAATGGAATAAATCCGTAAGGATTTGGCTTAGCTTCCAGCAAAGCATTATCCAGATACAGCTCGAAGTCATGGTCTGTCCATAGCTCCACTATCACCGCTGTCTTATTCTTGGGTTTCACGCCGTAAATATTTTCCACCTCTTCGGCGGACAGCCTGTACCGGGAAGCTATCCTCCATATCCTTGAGGTATCATCACCGGAACACCATACATATATACCCTGGACATCGGGAGCGGTCACCCTGACCCTCTTCTCCACCGCATCCCAGATAACTTTATAGCAGCCGTCACCCAGCACCGCGCAGTCTGTTTCCGTCTCGAGGTCGAGTTGCTCCAGGTGGCTCTGATCGTAGACTCTATAAATGGCGGCCTCCGCCCTTCTGGCGCTTTCCCTCTCCTTGTCCGTATCTCCGGATGGGACGACGTCAAAGCTGATGCCTCCCATTAAATATGATGTAATTTTCTCGACAAATACTTTGGCATAGTTAAATGTCAGGCGCCTTTCGTTCCGCCTCCCCCGGCCTTCCCACTGCTGTCCGAAATAGAAATCCAGCAGTTCTTTATAGCCTTTCATCCTGTCCAGGTCCAGACGGGCCAGCTGTTATACAACTGCTTCATTCATTGTCTATCATGCTCCTTTGACTGCCATCCTGCCGGTTTCCTTTATAACTAACAACTGACTACTTCCCACTTACCTCACTCTTCAACGCCCTCTGTATCGTCCTCAGGCTGACACCGAATAGCAAAGCCAGTTCCTTAATTTTCCAGTTTGCGGTAAAAAGTCTTTTTATCTCCTTGTTGCGTAATTCTTTAAGCCAGCGCTGCCTTCCCCTTGGCTCATCGTACAGGCACTGTGGGAACGGACATGCCAGACAGGATTGGGCGTATTCACACCCCTCATCTCGATAGTGACAGTATTCCGGCGGTAAGTCTGTTTCATTCTGGTTGGTTTCCTTGTTCGTCTCTTCCGGGGCATCTCCGCAAATCTCATGCACCAAATCCATAACGCACCTCTAAAAACCAAACAGAGTAAGAATAGCACATATGTTCTATTACCGTCAATGGAGTTTTGTCACTTTTTTGGCGCACACCCTTGACATTTGTGCTCACAATTGTTATAATTGCTTTGATAAAGCAATATTATTAAGAAATTGTTAAGAGAACAGTATGCCGATATGGGATAATTATCTTAATGTCATAGAGGCAAGTCGCCGCCTTAAGGTTCATCCGGAAACTGTAAAACGGCTATGCCGTCAGGGCGATTTGCCGGCGAACAAGATTCACAACACCTGGCTCATCAACAAGGATACCCTGGATAACTTCGCCGGCACCTATAATCCGAAAGTCGGTGCCAGGAAAAGATTGATAAAGTGAAAGGAGAAAAAACCTGTTTGAAAACTTTTTCCTGTCCCAGACGTTATATATTATTGGGTTGCTGCTTGCCCGGCGGGGGCTGACCTGCCAGAAGAAGAACTTTTTATCAGGAGGTTGCAATGAAATACAAAAGAATTTTTAGAATATTCGGGACGGCACTTATCCTGTCCCTTTTGATGGCGGTCATACCGGCCATACCGGTTCTAGCAGCAAAAACCATTAATTTAAATCCGTTACAGGGTAAGGTCGGCGACAGAATTTCAGTTATCGGCTCTGGTTTTACTAGGTCTACGGAAAGTGCCATAAGATATGTTAATTTGTACTTTTCCAGTGACCCGCCACAGACAGGAACATATTATATTAATAATCAAATCACCCACTATACTTTATTACATGAGGGTACAGAAATTGACGAAGGAGATGGCGCAACTTCCGATACCGGCGAGTTTGGATATACCTTTACCGTGCCCAGTACCATAGGCACTAGCACCGTAACGCCAGGTACAAATTATTACGTTTATGTTAGCCTGGAATACACTGCTCCTCCGACACAAACTGATTGGATTCTTATCCGAACTTATGCCCAATTTACTGTTATCCCCGGCGCCACCCTTGACCCGCTTTCGCCTGCCTCGGGTCCGGCTAACACTGACGTAACAATTAGCGGTGCTAACTTCGCCGTCAGCTCCCCCATCCTCTTCAAATATGATGAAACGGCAATTGCACCCAAATCAGGAGACATGTCAACTCGCAGCAGTGGCATCTTTATCAGCACCATCACCATACCTTCAAGTACACCCGGCGCTCATACCATTTCTATTACTGTAGGAACCAGCACAGTCACTGCCACTTTCACCGTAACCGCCGCTGCCACCATTGACACGCTCTTGCCTACCTCGGGACCAGCTGGCACAGAGGTGACGATTAGCGGTACCAACTTCCCGGTCAGCACGCCCATTATCTTTAAATATGATACTACGACAATTTCACCAAAAACGGGGGATGCGGCTACGCGCACCAGCGGAGTCTTTATCAGCACTCTCACCATCCCGCAAAGCACTGCTGGTCCCCATGCCATCTACGTTACCGCTGGGAGCAGTACCGCCAATGTTACTTTCAATGTCACAACACCCACCCCATCACCCACACCCACGCCCACGCCAGCACCTGCTCCCACACCCGCACCGGCGCCAGCACCTGCACCCTCTACAACCCCCCTCAGCATTAGCCAGACTACTGGCGCTGTCGGGCAACCTCTTATGGTGGGCGGCACTGGTTTTTCGCCTAATGCCAATATATCCGTCAAGTATGATGATAAGGAAATAGCCACGGGCAAGGCTGGAGCCAACGGGACCTTTATGAGCAATATCTTCCCGGTGCCAACCGGTAAACACGGAGACCATACCATCACCGCCAGCGATGGCCCCCATACCAGTAAAATTACTTTCACGGTGGAATCAGTGCCGCCTAAAGTACCGCAACCGGAAAAGCCGGAGATGGGCGTAAAGGCTAAGACGCCGATAACCTTCACCTGGGCAAGTGTTACCGATAATAGCTCTCCTGTTTCCTATTATCTGCAGGTTGCCTCCGCTTCGGATTTTTCCGCCAGTTCTATCATCCTGGATAAAACAGCTCTAAGTAAATCTGAATATATTTTAACCGAAGCCGAGGAGCTCAAGCTGGCCGGTCAGGAATCCTCCTTGTTCTGGAGAATCAAAGCCGTAGATGCCGCCCTGAACGAAAGCGATTGGACCGGTGCCGGCCAGTTCTCTATCGCCCAACCGTTTAAATTCACCGGCTGGCTGCTATACGCGACCATCGGCGTCGGCGTTGTGCTAATATTCCTCTTCGGCTTCTGGATGGGCAGGAGGACCGCTTTCTATTACTAATTGAATACTGCTTGCCCCTTACCTAATCCCCCTGTCCTTCTTAGAAGGACCCCTGTTACCCCCTCTCTTTCGGACCCTGCCTCCCGGAGGAGAGGGGGTTCTTCGATAAAGCAGACCCCGGTTACTCTCAGAACCTGTTTAAGTCAATTCAGAGCAGAATTTGACAAACTCAACTCAACTACTTACAGTATCCATTAACCGCCCATTCTTAATCCCTGTTAAGAGGAAAATATCTTGGATACCGGTACTGAAATATATCGCAACCTGCAGCAGCATCTTGATAAGGGGCCGGTCGGCTATCCCTCCACTCCATCGGGTATCGATATTAGCCTGCTGAAGCACCTGTTCACCCCGGAAGAAGCGCAGATAGCCACACAGCTTTCCACTATCAAGCTGGAACCTGCCGGACGCATTTATCGTCGCGCTAAAAAAAGCGGACTGGTGACATCTCTCGAACAGCTTCAGATAATTCTCGACCGCATGGCTTATAAAGGCACCGTCCTGATATACCGGGCAAGCTATAAGGAAAAACGCTATAAAAACGCCGGGGTT
This sequence comes from Dehalococcoidia bacterium, assembly GCA_041489355.1. Classification (GTDB taxonomy): domain Bacteria; phylum Chloroflexota; class Dehalococcoidia; order Dehalococcoidales; family RBG-16-60-22; genus JBGPRB01. The sequence continues at coordinate 5,370 of JBGPRB010000003.1, read as the reverse complement.
ACCGCCGGCGGCATCGTGGACTTTCAGGTAAACCGGCTCACTAAAGACCTCGTGGATACCTTCCATCAATATCACGTCGAGGTGTTCGCCCGGGCGGAAATGACCGGCTCGCGGGGAGTTCCCCAGCTCCGTACTATCCCGGTTGAAAAAAGCATCCCCGTCCCGGATAAGCACCTGGTCAGCACCTATGATGATGTACGTCAGCTTGTCGAAAATGCCGCCGGCCCCATCGCGGTAGCCAATTGCGTCTGCCGCCAGACCAAAGACATACAGGGACAGCCCTGCACCCACTCTGATATCCGCGAGACCTGTTTACAGATAGGAACGGACCACGCCCGCCAGTACGTTGAGATGGGGATTGCCCGCTATATCACTAAAGAAGAAGCTTTTAATATACTGGAAAAAGCTCAGCACGCGGGATTTATCCTCCAGCCGGAAAATTCGCTCCGTCCGGAGGCAATCTGCTGTTGCTGCGGCGACTGCTGTGGACTCCTCTCCGCTGTAGTAAAGTCCCCCCGCCCCGCCGACCTTTATGCCACCAATTACTATGCCGAAGTCGACCCCGCTTTATGCAGGGGCTGCGGCACCTGCGTTAAGCGCTGCCAGCTTCAAGCGCGTACCATCGTTAATAATGTTGCTGCTGTCAACCTCGACCGGTGTATCGGCTGCGGCAATTGCGTCGTCACCTGTGAATCTCATGCCAGCCGACTCCATAAAAAAGATAATGCCTTTGTCCCTCCGAAAGATAAGGACACTACCTTTATGAAAATCATGTCCCGCAAAGTTGGCCGGTGGAACATGCTTAAAATCAGGCTGAAAATGCTGCTGGGACTGGATGTGTAATAGAACGGATGATTTCCCGCCTTCCCCCACCCTTGCGGGGGAAAAGGAGCCGTGGTTCAATATTTGAAGCTAAGTGCTTATAATTTTACTTCTTCATCTCATTCATCATGTCGCTGTAACTTATTTCAGCAGCTTAAAAAATTCTTCTCTTTTAAGCCCAGCCTGCCGGATTATTTCAACCAATGTTCCTTTATCTATTTCTTTGTGGTCAGGTACCACGACGGCGCGCTTTCCGCTTTTGTCTGTCTTTACCAGAACAACGTGGCTTCCTCTCCGTCGAGCCGGTGTAAACCCCGCTTTTCCCAGAATCCGGATTAGTTCACGCCCTGACACGACCGGTAGTTTTGGCACTTTTAACCCCGAAATGAGTAATAATTAACTCTTCTTCCCCTACGCCTTCCGGAAGCCCCATTTCCTCTATATAAAGCTCTACCGCCTCCCTTAAATTGCTCAACGCTTCCTCCACCGTATGACCCTGGCTGACTACGTCTACTTCAGGGCACAAAGCTACGTATTGCTTTTCACCTTTCCTGACTATTGCTGTTAATTGCATAGTTCTTCCCCCGAATGTGATATGTCATTAAATATTTAAATAATTATACCATAGATTCTTTTCGCTTTTGTAAAGGGCCTGCCCTGGTTCCACTGAGTCACCACGAAGTGAGCCTGTCGAAGGGGAGAGTAAGAGGGATTTTATTGCCCCTCCCCTCTTCCCCCCTCCCTCACCCCATCAGCGCCGTAATCCCCAGCGGCTCATCAGGCGGAGCTTCAGAACGGTTGACGGTCACCAGAGGCTCTATTTTATCCGGCCAGCCGGGCCCCACGTAGCCGAACATACGTACCATAACCTGGTCTCTGATACGGTCGAAATCTTTGCCTGGCACTGTGTCAGGTTCGGGGAAAGGCCAATTCATGCGTTTTTGGGCTTGTCCGGCATTTACCCCCGAACCGTGAATATCGGCAGCATGAACGATACAGTAGGCAAGAGTCGCCCCGCAATCCTCAGGAGGTATCGGACCGCGCCCATACCCGATAATCGCTGGTGGCAGCATGAAAGTACCCCCGCGGCTCACATCTGCATCAGAACGCCGCGGCCTTCCCACCAGTGTCGGGACATACATAAACACGGCCACACCGGTATCTTTGACCGGACCCAGCTCAGCCGCCAGAGACATCATCATAGAACTGGTGGCAGCCTTTACGGCGCAATAGTTGCCGGGACCTGACGGATAGCGGAAGGCAGTGGCTATATAAGTTACCACGCCGTGATGTCGCTCGACCATGCCGGGCACGAATGCCTGTATTCCGAGAAGCGCGCCGCGTACGGCTATCTCATATTGTCTATCTAAAGCTGCTGCCGATGTTTTCAAAATCGAGGCTCCCAGTGACATATCCATGGCGTTATTCACCAGGATATCCACTTTTCCAAAAGCCTTAAACGCCGCTTTAGCCATGGCTTTCATGCTCTCTTCATCGGAAACATCCGTCGGGACATAGAGCGCCGTGCCGGGTTTATTCTCGTGGTCGATGAATTCTGCGGCCGCCTCCCCGGTTTGTGTATTTCTACTCGCGATGACTATCTTTGCCCCGAGCCATGCCAGGCTTCGAGAAACAGCTAGTCCGATGGTGCCCGCGCCGCCCGTGACTACTGCCACATCCCCCTCCATCGAATTTTTAAGCAAGCCGGTTTTGTCCATGGTAAGCGTGGCTGTATCCAGCAGGTTTTTCATTGCATCTCCCTTCATGCCTTTCAAATAGCCTGAAAATGATTTTATCCTGTCCGCTTTCAGTTTAATTTAAACCTCTCTTTACATTCCGTCAAGAAAGCCTATCTGTAAATTACCATAGCGTCCCTTGCAGAAAGCGTATAGCTCGATGATGTCACCGCACCCTCTCGGAAAATATCCACCTCCCTTGATAACCTCGAAAGGAGAAACGGCCATGAAGTGAGGTAAAAAATAGAATATTACAACTAATCCGCCTTGGGTGAAAGGGAGAGGGGGTTTAGTATTTAGAGCTTGGAATTTAGTTTTTTTCCCCTTACTTCTTCACTCCCTTTACTCTCGCGTTTCTCTTTTCTTCAGTGGTCTTCTTTCCTGTCACCGGGTGCTTAAAGTGGAAAGGCAAAATGTATCCTGATGGGTACGAATACGCGATGCCCTTGGCAGGCTTATCGGGCTTCCACCAGGTCGGTACACTTACTTCTCCCTCTTTTTGCGGTTTTGTCTGCGGTCTCGGCTTGGCCAGTCGCTCCTCTTTGACCCACCCCCTTGCCGGCGTCCCCGAGTACACTGGCACCCACTTTATTTTCCAGAGCTTCCAGATGCCGTCCTCTTTAATGAAATCGTTTTCATAGATGCCGCAGGCTAGCGCCTGATTGATGCCTGAGTCGCCCATGGGAAGCGCCATCGCCCCAAATCCCCACCACCGCCCCTTGCCGGTCTTGCCGTCCTCGGCGATGTCGATGACGTCGGAGAGGTGCATCATCTGGTGCATGAACTCCGGGTCCTTCTTCGGATTGATGTTCCCGAAGAACCGTTTCAGGCCGTCCTTGCCGTAGAACGTCCCCTCCGGCCATTCCAGCGTCGTGTCGTCCCTCCAGGAAAACAGGTCGATAATTTCATCCGGCATCCACATCACCAGGTAAAAGCTGTAGGCATGTTCCAGCTTGCGTATCGCCTCGATGTCCTTCAGCCTTGTCAGCTCTTTCTCCATCACCGCCACTTTAGCTTCCAGTCCTTTTTGCGCCACGTTTCATCCTCCTTTAAAATTTCATCGACTAAATAATACACAAAAAATTAGGGGAGCGCTACTTACATTACATGAATACGTAAAAGTATTTGACAACATTTAATAGAATAAATACTATAGTGATACTATATGCCTTGAAGGAGAATTAATCATGTTTAAGGAATTCAGAGACTTTGTTATGCGCGGTAATGTGCTCGACCTGGCTGTAGGTATCATCATCGGTGCCGCTTTTGGCACAATCGTAAATTCCCTGGTTAAAGATATTATCATGCCGCCCATCGGCCTGTTATTAGGCAAAGTAGATTTCACGAATCTGTTTGTGGTAATCAGAAATGGCGCGACCACCCCACCACCTTATCACACCATGGCCAATGCCCAGGCCGCCGGTGCTGTTACTTTTAATTACGGTGTCTTTATCAACACTATAATCGCTTTCATCATCGTTGCCTTTGCTGTATTCATGGTTGTGCGCCTGGTAAATAAGGCTAGAAAAGCCCTGGAAACAAAGAAAGCGATTGAAGCGGCCGCCGCAGCCCCCGCGACCAAAGACTGTCCTTACTGTGCCACCGCCATTCCCCTCAAGGCCGTTCGCTGCCCCCATTGCACTTCGGAACTCAGACCTGCCTGAGCTTTTTAGTCTCTGGTAAAAAATAAGGGGAGCGTCACCGCTCCCCTTTTCCCCCCTCCCTATGATCTCTTATTTTTTCGCCTTCGCCCGACTGGCTCTCCTGGCTTCCGCGGCTTTCGCCTTCTTTGCCTCCGCAGCTGCCCTATAGGCTGCCATTTGCGCAGGAGACGGCCCCCCGTGTGTCTTCTCCACTATCGGTATTTTCATACTCTTTCGCAACGCTTTTATGTATATGTCTTTCGATGGACAATCGCTTGCTATGCAATTCCCTAGATGTATGACCTCGGCGCCTTTTTCCTTGAGTCTCTTGGCGTTTTTCAATATCTTGTCGGCCTTGCCGTGCCCGCAGCCCCCGCACGTGTCAAACCCCACGATTTCTATCGTGTCGTACTTCGCGAACTCTCCCGTCTTATTCGCCATTGCCGGGAAACAGTTCCACCCCGCGCACCTTTCGCTATTCTCGTAACAACGTATAATCCCTATTTTTACCACGTACTTTTCTCCCTTCTCTGATTTTTCTCGACTCTATATTATCACAAAAAAGAAGAGGAGCGCTACCACCCCCCTTTTTCCCCCCACCACACCTGTCATTCTTGCCCCATCCCCCTTTATCCCCCTTCCCGCCGGGAAGGGGGAAGCAAAAGAAAGAGGGGCTGTCGCCCCTCTTCGCAAGCTACTCCCTTACCCCTCCCCCACTGATAAAAAACAAGGGGAGCGGTAGCGCTCCCCTTTGCCAATATGACTATATCTACGATAATTGTAAAACGAGTTTATTTGGATTGGCAGACCAATCTTCGCTCGCTCTTAGATTCTGAGTAGTCACAATTTCTATGTTGTAACGATTTATCTATAATTGACAGTAAGTTTTGAGACCAACCGGCAATAGATATTTCTTTTTCTTTCAATAAGTCACATGTAATTATGTTACTAAAGAATTGGTCTAAAAATGAATAACTGACAGCCTTTACTCCATCAAAATCTATAACAAGATAATCATCATTATTTAATGTCTTCACAAAGTCTTTCAAAGTATATGCAATTTCATCGCCTTTTGCCCTAGTTGAATAAGTAACAGTGTAATCAGAAAGCTTAAAATGTTTTTTCATTTATAACCTCCTAAGATTTCCGTTATTAACATGGAATGATAG
>JBGPRB010000002.1:0-39394 GCA_041489355.1 Dehalococcoidia bacterium | reverse complement strand
GGTGTTTTCTTCCCTCTCTTACCTATGGAAATAATATATGTGTAGATTGTCCATAAAAACATTAGTATAAAAGAAGCAGGGATCCAATAAATTAATATATCAAGAAAAATACTTATACTGAAAGAAGCCACTAGTGTAAGTATCGAGCCAAATAATAAATTATGATCAATACTTTGTAATTGACTTTTTGTGTATTCAGCGCTTCTATTTATACTTTCTCTTAATAGCGTCAGGTCAATATCCATTTATTATCCTTCTTATAGTTGTGTAAGTTTAACTCTCCCCTCCCACCTATACCTCCATCAAATCAAACCCGCTTTTAGGGTCGTTTAGGCGCTTGGCTTTCGTCCCCGTAATCTCGTAAATTATCGCCTCGCCCACCAGCCAGGTCTTCACCCCCGGCCTCAGGCAGCCCGTCAAAGTCCGCCCGGCGCGGCCCAGAGATGCGTGGATGTGCAGCACCGGCTTACCGTCCTTATCCGGGGCGATGATGCCCACCCCCACCACCTCGTGTGCGCCGTCCACCGGCAACAGCATGGGGTCGGGCGGCATTTCATCCGAGTTCCTCGGCCCCACCACCACCTGACCTCCCCCGATACCCCCTATCAAAATCACCTGCCCCGCCTTTATCCCCTTCTCCGCGGCGAACCTCTCGATTCCCTCTGGAACCATGTCCCCGTCCTCCAGCCTCAAAACGAACACCCTCCCGATTTTTCCCTCAGATGCCTTCAAAACTCTCCCTCCGTCATTGCGAGGAGTCCCGATGTAGTCGGGACGACGTGGCAATCTCTATTTCCGACTCTGTCATTACGAGCGTAGCGAAGCAATCTGTTATACCCCTGTTGTCATTCCAGCGCAGGCTGGAATCCAGTCCTACCCTCCAATCACTTAACATAACTCTAAAAACGATTCACGCCTGCCCAGCCTCGATTTGTTTCCCTAAAAAAAATATTGCGGTTTTGTCGCGTGTGTGCTTTCCCTTAACTGCTCCCGAGGTATTGCAAAGCCAGCTTCACCTTCTCCTCCAGCTTGAGCTCACGGTCGGCGGGCAGGGCGCCCACGGCTCTGACAGCCTCCGCCGCGGAATACCCGAGGGAGGTCAGCGCCGCCAGCACGTCCGTATTCTCCTTGGCTATCTGGGTAGCTGGACTGATGACCCACCCCGCGCCGATTTTCTCCTTGAGTTCCAGGATGATGCGGCTGGCCACCTTCTTGCCGATGCCGGGAATCATGTCCAGCATATCGATGCTGCCGGTGGCGATGGCCATGGTAATCTGCTCCGGGCTCAGCGCCGAAAGCATCGCCAGTGACAGCTTTGGACCCAGTCCGGTTACCCCGAGGAGCGTCTCGAAGAGCCACAGTTCCTCGGTGGAGGCGAAGCCGTAAAGGGCGATATTGTCCTCGCGCACGTGCATGTGGGTGTAGACCTTGACAGTATCGCCCGGTTTCCCCAGTGTGCTCAGGACGGTGGTGGGCATATATACCCTGAAGCCGATGCCCCCCACGTTGATAATCGCCGAATCGCCCCCCAGCGACTCCATTTTACCGTTAAGGCTGGCTATCATTCTCGTTCCTTCTGTCTGGCGAGCAGGTTGTTGATATGCATCTCCTGTACGTGGCAGAGAGCTACCGCTAGGGCATCGGCGGCATCGTTCGGCTGGGGCACTTCCGCCAGGCCGAGCTGGAGTCTGACCATCTCCTGAATCTGCTCTTTGCTGCTGGCACCGTAGTTGGCCACTCGCTGCTTAACCTGCGCCGGCGTGTATTCATAGGTCGGGATGCCCTTACTGGCGGCGGCCAGGAGGGCTATCGCCTGGGCGCGGCCGATAGCCATGGCCGACCTCACGTTTTTGGCGATAAAAGGCTGCTCCACGGCGACGGCATCCGGGTGGTGGCGCTGGATAACTTTAAGAAGCTCTTTATAGAGGTAATTCAAACGTTCGCCGATTTTGTAGCGTTTCGGGACGGTGATAGCACCGAAATCAACCAGGGCTAGTTCATCATTCTCGCTCTCTATCACACCGTAGCCCATCACCACCGTGCCCGGGTCGATTCCTAATATTTTCATTTCATATTCTAAGGCGATTCCTGGAGGTAAGGCTTATAAAATCAGTAATAAAAATTATGAGGTCTGCAAGCTCGCCAGGACGGAATCGGGGATATCGGCATTGCTGTACACGTTCTGGATGTCGTCAATTTCCTCAAGTCTATCCAGCAGCTTCAGCGCCTGCACGGCGGCTTTTTCATCGAGTTTAACCAGAGTCTTCGGTACCATTTGCAGCTCGCTCGATTCGATGGCGATTTTTTTCGCTTCTAAGGCTGCCCGTACTTTTTCCAGGGCGTCCGGCTTGGTATATACTTCAACAATGCCACTTTCCACCTGGACATCCTCCGCGCCGAGGTCAATGGCGGTAAGAGCCAGTTCGTCGGCATCGACATTTTCAGCTTTGATATTAATAACGCCGCGGGACTCGAAAATCCAGGAGACGCAGCCGCTTTCTCCCAGACTGCCGCCGTGACGGGTAAACGTGCTCCGCACCTCCTGGACGGTCCGGTTGCGATTGTCCGAGAGGGCATTGACCATTACGGCTATGCCGCTGGGTCCGTAGCCTTCAAGTACCATCTCGATCAGGCTGCCTCCCCCAAGCTCGCCGCTGCCTTTCTTGATGGCTCTATCGATATTATCCAGGGGCATGTTACTATCGCGTGCTTTCTGGATGGCCAGACGTAAACGGAAGTTGCCGTCGGGACTGCTGCCACCTTCGCGTGAGGCTATTATTATCTCCCGGGTCAGTTTGGTAAAAAGGTTACCCCTCTTGACATCGTCAACACCTTTTTGATGCTTTATCTTAGACCACTTAGAATGTCCAGACATCGCCGTATTCCTCCTTAACCTCGAATCCCCCTAGATGATAATTCTAGCACTTAAATATCGGGTGGTCAAAGAGGTTGAATAGATAGCGCAGTCGGGGTTTTGGTTCAATCGGTTCGTAGTACTTCTGTATAGATAGCACTACTTCCTGCAGCCTGGTGGTTATTGCTTGGCTGAAGGGTGAGTGCGGAGAAAGCCGGCGTAGAATGCTTTTACCGCAACAGGGCAGAATTGACTACCCACGCATTTACCTAACTCTACAAAGGCGTCTCTGGTACTGATTGCCGCGCGGTAAGCGTGCTCCGTAGTCATATTGTCAAAAGCGTCTGCGACTGCTATCAAGCGAGCTCCAAGAGGTATAGCTTCCCCTTTTAGCCCATAGGGATACCCCATACCGTCATACCTCTCGTGGTGACAGAGAATGAGCCGGCTGGCTTCTACAAGAAAGGGGATTAATTTAAGTAGATTGAAACTTATCTGCGGGTGACTGCGCAATACTCTCCATTCCTCGTGAGTTAAGGTACCGGACTTGTTCAATATGCTATCGGGGATAGCGAGTTTACCGATGTCATGAAGAATGGCCGCATACTCAATATTTCGTTTCTCTTCTTCCGAGAGAGAAAGATTAGTTGCTCCCATAAGGGCATATTGGGCGACGCGTTTTGAGTGGCCGCCACCGGTGATTTCCTTGGTATCAGATAATGACACCAATGCGTTGACGGTACTTTTATAAGAATCCTGTAAGCATTCGTTTAATTTGAGATTTTCTACCGTCAGCGCCGCCGTTGCGGCTACCGCCATCATGGTTTGCAGGTCCTGCCAGCCGAAATCAGTGCCTCCCTCTTTATTAATTACTTTGATGATACCGATAACTTCACGGTGAACGATCAGCGGGACACAAATTATTGACTTCGTAGGGAAACCATAAATTTCGTCAACTAATTTATTAAAGCGCGGGTCTTTGTTAACATCATTGACTATTAATGGCTGGCCGTTCTGGGCTACCCAGCCGGTAATCCCAGCCTGATTATTCATTTGAAATCGCCTGATTTGATTTTCTATCGGACCATTGGTACATCTCAAGAACAGCTCATGACTTTTTTCGTCAAGAAGATACATTGATGAGAACGAGGCATTGAGGGCATATCGGGCCATCTGCGTGATACTGGTAATTATAGTATCTAACTGCTTGGCGGAACCTACTTCCCTCCATATTTTATTGAGCAGGTCAAAACTTTTATTTGTTCCTGGTTCTTTTTTCCGAAGAGTCTGCATCCTGTCTCCTTATCAGCTGTCAAATATAGCTGAATGGCCAGATACGTTTTTTCGCCATCTCAAGCCGGGTTTTCACAGGTTTCAATAATGTTATTAATAGCAGCAAAGGGGTAAATGAACCATAAATAAGCGCCAGAAAGAACCAAAGATTAAGTAAATATCCTTACGGTCCATATTCTCTTCAATATCCATCAAAAAAGAGAGCCTAAAGGAGAAATATAGACTCAGCCAGAAATAAATTGAACCTGGCCGGTTGATGGCTTGATATCAATTGGGGAATCTGAGAGTTGAGTTATTTTAGGGTAAATCCTCCAGTTAAAACTAGGGTTAGTATTGTTCACCAGAAACAGTCGCAGTGGTATTAATATTAATACGACCAAACTATGTCAACCTGTATCAAAATAGAGCAAGCCTGTTTAATGTGTATGGAGAAGACAGGAGGATTAGTAATATGCCCATAGCCTTAAATGGTCAGAAATACTATAGAACCTCCGAGGCTTGCCGTATGGTTGGTATTAGCAGGACTACCTTACTCAGGTGGCTCAGACAGGGGAACTTGAAATTACCCGAATACAGAGATAGGAGAAGGTGGAGACTCTTTACCGAGGATGATGTCGATAGATTAAATCATGAGGCTAACCGAATAAGCTCGATTGGCCAATTTAGGTCAGAAAATGATTAATATCGGGCGGTTCTTCACTATAGTAGCAGTCAGGGAACCGCATAGCCAAGTAAGACAGGAGGTGAATATTGTAAGAAGAGAGAAATGTAAGAAATGAAACAATATCCAAAAATACAAGGAGGTTACACAAATGAAAGGGTTAATCAGAAGGATACATCGGAATAACGGGGGTTTTACCTTAATCGAGTTGGTAATCGTCATCGCCATTCTGGGAGTATTGATGGCTGTGGCTCTGCCCAACTTCGCCGGAATCAGTAACAGGGGTGAGACAGCGGCAGATAAGGCTGAGCTGGTAACTATCCAGACAGCTATGGACGTGATGATGGCACAGCTAATAATGAGTTCGGTGAACGCTACTACTACCGCGACAGCCACTATGTCGGATTTCCCAATTGGCCAAGGCTTATACCCGAACTACTTACGCTCAGCCACCACCAGTGCAAATTATACGTGCGATATTACGGGGCTGGTTACGCAACACTAATTAATAGTAGGTTAAGCAGTGCTGTATAGGGGTCTGTGATAATAACCTGGCAACGGCGGCCGGGGCCGTCACGGCGTGTGATGGCCCCGTGGAAGATGGCAGAGTACAGCTTCTGGTTACCTATTTTCCATCAGATGCTGTACTCGTCGGTGATAAGACTAAAAATATAAAAGTACGGCGAGTCAAGGCTGGGAGTTCATGGGCTTGTGTTTTTTAGCTGTTGGAGCTGGATGAATGAGCGGCATGAACAAGGCATACAGCCGTATGACTAATATGTAGTTTTTTATGGGGATGTCCGTCATCAATAATAGCGGACCAAACTGAATGAAAATGGTGTTTGAATAGCGATTAAAGAGCTAAAGCTGGATAATGCGCTTTATTCGAAAGCGTAGCAGTGTCTTGACAAATAAATCGGCCTTGAGCGCCATGAAAAATGGAAAAGGTGAATGTGAATGCAGAAGATCCAAAACAGGATTCCCCTAAAAAGTCTTAGCTCAGAGCCGGCCGTCAGGTTAAAAACCGATATTAAACCGATAAAGGTCCTGCTAATCACGGGTGACCATAAAGAAGCCTATCTGATACGCAAGATGGTAACCCAGGCAGTAATGGGGGCCTTCACTCTGGAGTACGCCGATAGACTATCCGTGGGAATCGAGCGTCTTACCAGAGGAGGTATTGATATACTCCTGCTGGACCAGAGCGTACCGGATGGTCGCGGCCTTCAGGCTTTAACTCAGGTGCGCGCTCAAGTTGGCGGCATACCTATCATCATATTGTCCCCGCTCGATAACGAAAAGGATAAGATTGAGGCACTGAAAAAGGGCGCCCAGGAATGCTTGGTCAAGGGAAAGTTGAATAGAGACCTGTTGGCGCGCTCTATCTACCATGCCATCGCTCAGCAGTGGTCTGTGTCGAAGTCAGAGTCCAGCGAAGCCCAATTTATTAACATAATAAAGAGTTACCCTGACGGTATCATCATTGTGGACCAGAAGGGAGCAGTATGTTTTGCCAATCCGGCTGTGGAATCCCTCTTTGGTTGTAAAGCAGGACAGCTGCTTGGAGAATCGATTGATTCGTTGCAGGCGATTGAAGGTGGTAAGACCGAGCTAGGCATAGTCCGTGGGGACGGGGAAAATCTTGTGGCGGAAGTAAAAGTGGTGGAAATAAAGTACCAGGGAGAAACTGCCTACTTGGCTTCATTACGCGATATTACCGAACGCAAGAGGGTAGAGGAAGAGACTAAGTTAGCCCGATTGGATGCCGAAACAGTTAAAGTAACATCAGCCAAAATCATAGCCAAGGCCAGTGAGGAAGCCAAGCTGGCAAGAGAGGATGCAGAAGTCGCCAAGATAGCTTCAACTAAAGCTGCAGCTAAAGCCCATGAAGAAGCCAGACTGGCCAGGGAGGAAGCTGAGAAAATCAAAAGCGTCTTGTCTCAAGGTAATGAAGAATCCAGGCTGGCCAGGGAGGAAGCTAATAAAGCCAAGGCTGCTTTAGCCAAGGCCAGTGAGGAAGCTAAGGAAACCAAGGCCGTCTTAGCCAGGGCCAGTGAAGAAGCTAGACTGGCCCGAGAGGATGCCGAGACAGTTAAGAAAACCTCGGCTAAAGCGGTGGCTAAAGCCAAACAAGAGGCAAGATTGGCACAGGAAGATGCCGAAGCAAGCCTGGCCAAGGCCAATGAAGAAACCCGGCTGGCCAGAGAAGAGGTTGGAGAAGTCAAGGCCGCCTCGGCTAGAGCTGTCACCAAGGCCAATGAAGAAGCCAAGCTGGCCCGAGAGGAAGCTGAGGAAATTAAGGCCGCCTCGGCCAAGGCTGTGGCTAAAGCTGAAGAAGAGGCCAGACTGATACAGGAGGATGCCGAAGCGACCTTAGCCAAGGCCATAACTAAAGCCACTAAAGAAGCTAAGCTCGCTAGAGAGGAAGCCGAAGCAACCTCAGCCAGGGCTATCGCCAAAGCCAGTGAAGAGGTCAGACTAGCCAGAGAAGAGGCTGAAGCCGCCAAGACAGTCTCAAACAAAGCCGTTGTCAAGGCTAACAAGGAGGCCAAGTTGGCCAGAGAGGAAGCTGAAGCTGCCAAGATAGCTGCAGCTAAAGCCGCTGAAGAAGCTAGGCTGGCACGAGAGGAAGCTGATGCAACCAGGATAGCTTCGGCCACAGCCGTTGCCAAGGCCAATAAAGAAACCCGGCTGGCGCTGGAAGAAGTCGAAGAAATTAAAACAATCTCGGCTAAGGAGAAAGCTAAGGCCGATAAAGAGGTCAAACTGGCCAGAGAGGAAGCCGAGGCTGCCAAGGTAGCTTCAAATAAAGCCGTGGCTAAAGCCAATGAAGAAGCCAGACTGGCACGAGAGGAGGCTGAGGAAGTCAGGACTGCCTCAGCTAAGGCCGTTGCCAGGGCTAACGAAGAATCCAGAATCGCCAGAGAGGAAGCCGAAGCCGCCAAGGCAGTCCTGGAAGAAGCTATGACCAAGGCTGCGGAAAAGAGGTACAATCTCGACCCAATGCAATCTGAGTTCATGTCTAATATCGTGCATGAACTGCGAGCTCCGCTGCACTCAGTTTTGGCCTTTACCAAGTTATTACTCGAAGGTGATGTATCAAATACTGAGACGCAGAAAGAATTTCTGACCATTATCGCCGGCCAGAGCGAGCACCTTCGCAAGCTGGTTGATGAACTACTTGACATTTCACCAATCGAATCGGAACGTTTCGATATCAATAAGGAACGGGTCGCGATAGCAGATTTACTCCAAGGTACCATACGGGATTTTAATAGTGTGGCCAGGCAGAAAAATATAGTGATAAAGGAAAATATACCCTTACAACTACTCGATATTGAAGCAGATAGCCAGCGATTAAGGCAGGTGATGTTCAATCTTCTTGATAACGCCATTAAATTTAGCAACGATGGCGGTAGCATCGATGTCAGTGCTGAAGTCAGAGGTAACGATTTGCTGGTACAGGTTACTGACCAGGGTATTGGGATTGCTGAAGAGGCTAGAAAATCCCTTTTTGAAAAATTTTACCAGGTAAAAAGCACCACCAGGGTTGGAGGGTTGGGCCTTGGCCTTTATATCTCAAAGCGTATTATCGAAGCCCATGGTGGACGCATATGGGTAGAAAGTGTCGAAGGAGCCGGCAGCACTTTCAGTTTCACGATACCTCTGAAACAGGATAACAGGTGAGATGATGGGTAAGAGGATACTGGTTATCGAGGATGACCCAATTGCCATTCGGCTGATGGAGTATGTACTGAAAAAACGTGGCTATCAGGTATTCACCACGTCAAACGGCCTGGAAGGGCTACAAATAGCCCGGAAGGAGGTGCCTGACCTCATTATTCTGAATGTAATGTTACCAGGTATTGACGGTCTGGAGGTCTGCCATCGTTTGCGGGCTGAAATACAAACGCCGCAACCACTCATTCTTATGCTCTCGGGCAAAGCACAGCGAACTGATATCGCCAATGGATTAAGTATGGGTGCGGACGATTATCTCACCAAGCCCGCTACTCCTTCAGAAATCGTCAGCAAGGTAGACGGTCTCCTGGCCCAGAAAGCTGATGCTCGTTCCCCAATGGTCGTCTTTATTGGCTCTAAAGAGAAAGTAGGGACAACGACTGTTGTGGTCAACGTAGCCATTGCTTTGGCGCAAATGGGGAAACAGGTTATCGCCGTTGACCTTTGTCCCTATGAAGGTAGTATTTCTGAGCGTCTCGGAATCAAACCTAAAAGTGCAATCCGTCGGCTCGTACAGATGCCTGCAGATGCTCCTGGTCGTCGTGTTATGGAGCCAGCATTGGTGGTTCACGAAACAGGCGTAGGTGTGATACGTATCCAACAGCCTTCCGGGGACACGATACCCGAAGATATTGATTTTCCGCTTGACAGGTTCAGAGAGGCTACCGATTATTTTCTGGTCGATCTGCCGTTTCAACCGACGGCTCTTACCAGGTCGTTTCTTTCGCAATGCGACCTCGCCATTATAGTCAGTGACTACACCACTGAAGCCCTGACAGGAGTGAAGTCCACCATTACCGTCTTGCGTTTCCTGGGCATCTCTATAAAACGAATCGGCGCTGTGGTTACTGATCCGGTAGGAACCTTCTCCCAAAAGGAACTCCCCAGCATAAAATCATATATTGAACCTAACATTGCCGTGAGCATATGGGGAATTATACCTTATGAGGCTGGTGCCATGACATCATCACCGGGTAATCAGGCCACAATAATTAATAATGACGATTGCCCCATGGCCTGTTCCATAAAGGAGTTGGCTCAGCGTATTATCGCCACGGAAATAACCAAAGACAGCGTTTCACGCAGCGTGGTAAAAAGAACATGAAAAGGCAAGAATCAAAGGGAGTTATCACCAAGATACAAAGAAAGAGTCTGGGTGAAATCCTGGTTGAGCAGAGGTTTATTACCGCTGAACAACTGGAGGAAGCTCTGCAGCTACAGCAGATTCAGAAGGGCAGACTCGGTAATATCCTGGTGACCCGGGGGCTACTCAAAGCTGAGGAGCTGGCACAGGCCATCAGCATCCAGCTGAATTTTCCTCTAATCGACCTGAAGAGACACATGGTTCACCCCGATGCCCTGAGATTAATTCCTGAGGACATCGCCCGAAAACATACCCTAATCCCGCTGGATGTCATCGGTGATTCGCTGGTCGTGGTGATGGCTGACCCGGAGGATATACAGACGATCGAGGACCTCAAAGTTCAAACTGAGATGAGGATTGAGGTAGCCGTCGGCGTCCCGGCTGATATTGAATGGGCAATTGACCTGAACTACAGGTCAGGCGAAAAAATAGAGAGACAGGTAAGCAAATCAGTACCTGCCCTTATCGGAGACGCCGAGGTTAGCTCGGAGCTAAATGCCACGACACCTATTGCGGAAAGTCTGGATTTGCTCATCGAACAGGCTGTCAGGGATAGGGCTTCAGATATTCATTTTGAACCGCAGGAAAACAGACTACGAGTTCGCTACCGCATTGATGGTATTCTACATGATATACACTCACTACCTCTCAATGCCAACGAAGAACTGGTATCCAGGCTCAAAATACTGGCTAAGATGGATATTGCTCAACAGAAAAGTCCTCAGGATGGTCAATTTACCTTCAGGACAGGGGAAAGGGATATTGATGTTCGTGTTGCTACCACGGATACAGTGTACGGCGAACGGGTTACTTTACGGATTCTGGATAAGTTTCAATTTATTTTCAATCTCCCTGAGTTAGGTTTCCAGCCTTATGCTCTGGAGAAATACCAGGCGATGTTGAACTGTCCCTTCGGCATGATAGTGGTGGGGGGTCCCACCGGCTCGGGTAAAACAACCACCCTGTACACATCGATTACCCAGCTTAATAATAAAGAGCGTAATATTTTAACCATTGAGGACCCTGTTGAATACCGGTTCACAGATATCAGCCAGACGCAGGTCAATGCCAAAGCTGGTATTACTTTTGTCAGCGGTCTACGAGCAATGATGCGCCAGGACCCCGATGTTATCCTTCTGGGCGAGATTCGCGATAGAGAAACAGCGACAACAGCCGTGCAGGCTGCCATCACCGGACACCTAGTGCTGTCTTCAGTTCATGCCAATGATGCCATCAGCGTGCTTTTACGGCTGATAAATATGTGTGATGAACCATCTCTTTTCCCTCCGACGCTGGTTGGTGTTGTAGCGCAACGCATGGTTCGTCGCATCTGCACCGGCTGCCGGACAACGTACCAACCATCTGGGGCTGAGTTAACAGCCTACGAGGAAGAGATGGAACAACCGCCGCCTGTCTTTTATAAAGGGGTGGGGTGTAATCTCTGCGCCCACACTGGCTACCGGGGACGGACGGGAATTTTTGAAGTATTGCCTGTAAGTGATGAAAGCCGGGCGATGCTGCTTGGTAATGCCAGTGCCAGCGATATCAGAAGGCAGGCTATCAAGGAAGGCATGGTCAGCATGAGACATGACGGAATGCTGAAAGTCGCCCAGGGTATTACTTCAATGAGTGAGGTACTGCGCAGCGTGTACTCTGTTAGTGTCGATACCCGGAATCATTCAAAAGGAAATTATGGCGTATTGGTATAGTGTTTATACTATCGATAAAAAGATTATCCAGGGCACCATTGATGCCACCTCCGAAAGGATGGCGGAGGATGCCCTGTACCGGGCTGGGTATCACCGCGTCCTTAAGCTGAGAGAAATAAGCCCCAGCCTGAATTTACGCCGGTTGCTGCCAAGTTTGTTCGGAGTTAAAACTCAGCAGGTTATTGATTTTTCACATCAGCTTGCCGCCCTGATTGAGGCCGGAATTCCTATCCTGACGGCTCTGCAACTGCTTGAAGAACAGGCTCCTTCGGCTGCCCTGAGGAAAATCCTTAAAGGGTTGGCCAGGGACCTTCAGGAAGGCAACTCTTTATCCCAGGCTCTGAGCAGATATCCCCAGGTATTTTCCGATATTTATTGCCAGATGATTAGAGCCAGCGAAGCCACGGGTAACCTTGAGGTAGCTCTGAAGCGCATGGCTGGCTATCTGGAGACAGAGAAAGCCGCCGCAAAAAGAGTCGGACATGCTTTGATATATCCTGCAGTGGTGCTGCTGATGGCGTTCGGGGTATTTATCCTGCTGACAACCATAGTGCTGCCATCGCTAACCCGACTCTACACCTCGCTTGGTGCTGAACTACCGTGGATAACAAAGTTACTCCTGGTTATGGGCAATTTTTCCAGAGACTATAAGTTTTATTTTATCGGTGGGCTGGGCGCTCTGATTATCCTGGTTTTTGGTTATATAAGGCTGCCAGCCGGGAAACTAACTCTGGACAAGCTAATATTAAAAATTCCGCTAATCAGCGCTATCAGTACCCAGCGTAGTATCGGTCGCTTCTGCCAGACAGCTTCAATGTTGCTGAAAGCCGGACTTCCCATGCCGCAGATAATGAATATTGCCACTAAAACCGTGGGGAATATAATCATCCGCCAGGCACTGGAGGAGGTCGGAGGTAAGCTGGTTCAGGGACGGAGTCTATCGCAATCGATGGCTAAAAATAGTGTATTTCCTCACCTTCTGATAGAGATGGCCAATATAGGAGAGATGACGGGCACCCTGGATACAACACTGGTAAAAATAGCCGACTATTATGAGCGCAGGGTTGAACAGTCGATTCACGCCATGATATCAGTGATAGAACCGGCTTTAATTGTAGTGGTCGGACTGGTGGTCGCTTTTATGGGCGCTTCCATGATAACGCCGCTGTACTCCATACTCAGGTCTTTACACTAACCGGCGGGGATGGGTGATAAGATGGCAAGGAAGACGCAACAATGGCTCATTAAACTCAATGTATTTAAAGACGAGACGGGGCTTGCACTCGTCGAATCCTTAATAACTATTGCTGTCATCGGGGTGGCGCTCGTTGCCTTCGTCGTGGCAATGTCAACCGGTGCACTGGCGGTGAGTGAGAGCGACCAGGAAGTTACGGCACAGAGCCTGGCCCGGACTCAGATGGAGTATATCAAGGGCTATCCCTATGACCCCGTTGCTACTACCTATCCTGTCATTGATACAACGGATAACTACAGTATATCCGTAGCCGTTACCCTTGTCCCTGATGCTGATGATGATAACATCCAGAAAGTGACGGCGACTATCTCGAGGGATGCACAAGCCTTATTAATTATTGAGGACTATAAGGTGAAGCGATGATGAAGGGACAGCAGGGATTTACCCTGGTTGAATTGCTTATCGCCACCGCTATTATGGGAGTTATCTTTAGCGGCCTGGGGGAGGCTCTCCATCAGGTGGTCACTATTCCTGAATACGGTAATGACAGGGTGACAGCCCTGCATGAGCTGCAAAACGTAGCTCACTGGGTCAACCTTGACGGGCAGATGGCGCAATCGGCTACCGGTGGTGATGAGCTGGTCCTCACCCTGCCCGATGACTCCTCAATCAGTTATACGCTGGCAGGCACCGACCTTGTCCGCAGCACCGGCACCATCAACAGGACGCTTGCAAATAATATTACTACCATAAATTTCTCTGTTCAAGACCGCTACATCACTATGGATATTACCTCGTCACCTGCGGGCAGGTGGGGGGTGAGTGAAAATGAAACGTATAAAGTCTACCTCCGTCCCACGGAGGGGTGAGCAGGAATGAAGAACGGCGAAAAAGGGCAAGCCCTCGTTATAGTACTGGCGATAGTTGCCTTTGGTGGGCTGGTAATAGTCCCGTTTCTCGGACACGCCGGCGACGGACTGATAGGCTCGCGAATTTATGGAGAGGCGATAAGCCAGCAGTACTCCGGCGATTCCGGTGTGGAACATGCTATCTGGGACCTGACCTATGGTGACCTTGCTGGCGAGATGTCTACACCCGGGGACAGTGTCAACTATCAGCTGGGAGAGACGATTAATGGCATCATACCGGATATTACGGTTACCCTGGCAGATAATTCGACTTATGAGGTTGTGTCCGTTGCCGATGGTGAGACTATACAGGCTATCGTTCAAATAATAAGTGGAAATGTCACCGTTAGTCAGTGGCAGATAAGCTCATGATGCCATCGGTAATAAAAACATTGAAACCCAAGTGGAGGAGAAAATTTTGAAAAGCAAGTCAATCATCACCTCTTTAATAATTGCCCTGGTTGTCCTGCTAGCGGTTAATTGCTTCATGGGGATGGACTATCTGAGACAACGCCAGAAGAATGAGGCGGTGACATCCCAAATTGCCGAAGTTACTCAGACACTTGCCGATACTCCTGAGCCACCACAGGACCTGGAGCAGAAACTGGCTGAGGCAGAGGCTAGCCTGGCTGATGCACAGAACGCTCTGCCGAGAGACATCAACGGCACTCAGGTCATCAATGCTATTCTCAAGCTGGCCGATGCCTGTGAGGTTAAAGCTATTCCCTTGTCCACCAGACCATGGTCAGCAGACAATATCGGCAAGGGATATTATGTGTTTCGGATAAATATGGCTATCAGTGGCAGTTTTCCGCAGTTGACCAGCTTTGTTAGTAAATTGAAAAATGGAGAGTTTGAGAGCCTTGTCGTCGAAAGTCTAAGTGTCACCAGGGTCCCTACATCATCAGGAGAAACTGGGAGTGTCACTGCCAGCCTGGGTTTAGCTATCTATACCAAGTTCACCTCTGCCATGTAAGGAGCTAATTATCAAATGAGTGGAAGAACTTATGTCACGTTAAATATTAGCTCTACCAGTGTCAGGCTCCTCTCTGTCAGGGGAAGAGAGGTAGAAAAATGGGGTAGTATGCCATTGCCGCCGGGGCTGGTCAAGGACGGACTTATTCTACGACCGAAGGTTGTCGGGGCGGTGATTAATTCTTTATTTAAATCAACAGGCATTACCAAAAAGCGTGTCATCACCAGCCTTACCGGCTTGTCCTTTATCCACCGCATCCTGACCCTGCCGCGAATGGAACGTGATTCCCTGTCCGAGGCCATCCAGCGGGCAGCCAGGAGAGAAATGTTATTGCCGCCCGAAGAGTTATACCTCTGCGGGCAGGCTATCAGCAATGGGGCTGATGAAGCGGGTTTCCTCATTCTGGGAGTGCCGCGTAACCCTATCGATGTTTTAGTACAGGCACTGGGAGAGGTTGATATACAGCCTTACGTTATCGACCTGAATCCGCTGGCGTTGGCGAGGGTAGCCCATCGGAGAGAAGCCATAATAGTAAATATGGAGTCGGATTGTTTTGATATTGTTCTTATCGCTGACGGTATGCCGGCGATTATGCATACTATTTCTCCCAGAGGGCCGGGAGCGACCATGGAGGAGAATATACGGAAATTGGCTGACGAGTTATTAAAGACGGTGGAGTTCTATAATAATAATCACCCCCAGAGTCCTCTTAGTACTACTGCATCTTTATTAGTGACCGGAGAATTATCAGCTGATGTTGCCACCAGAGAACTTATTTCGGCTGAGGTCGGACACCCCGTCGAGCCTCTGAAGCCGCCGTTGAAATTACCTCCTGACTTGCCAGCCGCATCGTTTGCCACCAATATCGGTCTGGCTTTGAAAAAGCTGCCAATGAAGCCAGCTACTAATGGCCAGAGCACATACTTCCGCGACATAAACCTTAACATACTCTCTGGTCAGTTTGGGATTCGGAAAAGCTGGATAAGACTACCACTTGTTCTTTTATTCCTGGCGGTATTAACTGGCCTGGGACTGCTACTTCCCATGAACCAGCTTAGAAGCCAGACAGATGCTGAAACCACGCGCCTGCAAACGGAGCTGGCCGGGCTTAATCAGGAACTTAATCAAGCAACGCTTTTAGCTGACAAGGCAAAGCAAATTACAGACACAACAAATAAAGTAATTGCTGATACAGAAACTGCCAGGCAGGAATATCAATACTTCTTAAGTGCCGGCGGCGACTTCGCTTATAATCTCAAACTGGTTACCGATGCCCTCCCCTCTGGAGCCTATTTCACATCTGTCGAAGTGGGCAAAAACCAGATAACCATGACGGGTGGAGCTGACAACGCCTTCACAGTTGTCGGTTACGTTACCGCTCTGGAGGCACTCGGGAAGTTCTCTGACGTTCGCATTACATCCATTAATGATAGCGCGAGCGCGGGGGTTTCCTTCAACATTATTATCAGCAAGTAAGAAACCTCGCTATATAATCATCCCTGATTCGCTTTATATCGCCGACTAAGGTATAACCATTGAATGAACTTAGAGAAAACGGGCAGGTATAAGAATCGGGAATAACTAAAAGCGAGAATGTGCTATCCCGAGCGGTTGCCTAGCTGAGTTTATTAGTCAGGGCTTCCCTCAGCTGTTGTAGACGTAATTGAAATGATTCTGATTTGATACTCTCGGTGGACATTATTATGGCGTCTTCTCTATTGTCTAGGTAGTAGCTGCGGCGTACACCCGTTTTAATAAATCCGTATTTACTATAGAGGTTCTGAGCCACGAGATTCGAGGCGCGCACCTCCAGTGTCAGGAAGCTGGCCTTAAGGTCTCTGGACAGGTCAATCGTGGCTATGAGCAGCAACTCTCCGAGTCCCATCCCCTGATATTGCTGGCGCACGGCGATATTGGTAATGTGAGCTTCGTCCACCATCATCCAGATGCCAGAGAAACCGACGATGTAATGGAGCTTAACCCGTGGTAAGGGTTCATCCTGGGGAGGAGGCTGCTTGACCCATGGCATAATCCTGGAAAACAAACCGAGTATATTTTTATGCGGTTTTACTATGGGGGCATCTACAGTTCTGGTGCCGTCGCAGGCAACAATGTAGTGGGCGAGCTTATTTTGCAGTTCCTGCCGGTAGTTGGCCGGGGGCCACTGGGTAGGGAATGCTTCGCGGTCAATTGCGTTTATCTGGTCGAGGTCCTCTTTACCCATAGGGCGTAATGAATAGGTCAATACTTCGTCTCCAGTAACGACTATATTGTTATCAACAGTACCATTCGTTCTGCCATTTTAGCATATTTCATGGCATTCGGGCATATTAGCGGACGACAAATAAGAAATTTTTTTAAGGAAACAAATCGTTCGTGGGTAGCTTTGATTCGTTTTTAGAGTTATGTTAAGAAGGGGTGAAGTAAAGGACATCAGTTGTGTTTATATTATTTGGGTTCTGTTTGGTTTTGGTTGTGCATACAACAATTTTAACCTAACCATCTTACCTCACCCTCTTGGTCTCCCTCTCCAAATAAGGCATTGAACATAACCGTTGGTAATTACATTTGGAGAGGGAGAAACCTAATGAGAGGGGGCTGCGCCCCCTCTCGCTGCGCACTCCCCTTTTAAGACGGGTAAAAGTGCGATTTAACGAAATGCTCCTATTCAGCAAGGGGTATGGTAGAATCATCAACCAAATGCAAACAGTACCATTATTTGTGTACTTTGACAATTATTATCACTGCATATATAATTCCGATACCTGATTGAAGGAGGGGAGAGATGAAAGACTTTAAAGGTAAGGTAGCGGTTATCACAGGCGCAGCCAGCGGGATTGGCTTCGGGCTGGCGGAACGATGTGCGCAGGAGGGCATGAAGGTCGTCCTGGCGGGCATAAATGAAGACACACTTAAAAAGGCCGAAAAGGACATCAAGAAGACTGGGGCGACCACGCTGGTGGTAAAAACCGATGTATCAAAGGCCGGTGATGTCGAAGCTCTGGCTCAAAAGACGATAGCTGCTTTCGGGGCAGTGCACCTGCTATTCAACAACGCCGGCGTGGCAGGTGGAGGCAACGTCTGGGGAAGCACGCTGGCTGACTGGCAATGGACCCTGGGTGTAAACCTCTGGGGAGTGATTTATGGTGTTCATTTCTTCGTGCCAATCATGCTCAAGCAGAACACGGAATGCCATATTGTCAACACCGCTTCCACCGTTGGTTTAGTCGTCATTCCGCATCCCAGCCCATACACAGTCAGTAAGCACGGCGTTGTAGCACTCTCTGAAGACCTCTACCGTCAGATGCAACAGGGAGGCTCCAGCATCGGTGTTTCCGTATTATGCCCGGGAGCAACTAAGACCAACATCATATCATGCGAGCGCAATCGTCCGGCAGAGTTGAAGAACGACGCAGCTGAAGAACAAATTAGCAAGTTAGACCCGGCCATTGTGGCCTGGCTGAAGCCGGCGATTGAGAATGGAATGGCGCCGGCTAAGGTCGCCGATATCGTTTTCGATGCTATCAGAGAGAAGAAATTTTACATACTCCCCAATATGGAAGCTGCGATGCCCATGATTCAAGCGCGGATGGAGGATATCCTCCAGGGGCGTAACCCGACGGATCCATTCAGCCAGAAATAAGGCGTTGTTCCGGTACATATGTTGCCTGGCGGCTGGCGCTGCGTTTATAATCAAAATATGCAGATAGTCCGGCGGCACAGCTGGCGGGTAACCACGGCTCAAGCTAAAGATATTCAACTGGAGCTGGCTGAACAGGTTTCGCGTGAGGGAAAAGTTACTAGCCCGCGTCTGATAGGCGGCGTTGATATCTCGGTGAATAGATGGGCAGGAACGGGTAAAGGGGCGGCGGTCGTTTTAAGCTATCCCGACCTCGAAATCGTGGAAACGGCGGTAGTGACCGACCGCATCGAGTTCCCCTATGTCCCGGGTCTGCTTTCATTCCGGGAAGCACCGCTGATACTGGCGGCCCTGGAGAAAATTACAGTTACGCCCGACCTTATCATGGTGGACGGGCAGGGTATAGCCCACCCGCGGCGGATGGGACTGGCCTCGCACCTGGGGCTTTTCCTGAGCGTACCCACCATCGGCTGCGCCAAGTCGCGGTTGTGCGGCGAATGCGAGGAGCCGGGTAGTGAAGCGGGCAGCTATGCTGACCTTTCAGATAACGGGGAGGTTATCGGTTCAGCCCTGCGCACGAAATCAGGCGTAAAGCCGGTCTACGTATCTATCGGCCACATGATTGATTTGCCCTCGGCGATGCGCTGGGTGCTGGCGTGCTGCCGGGGCTACCGTTTGCCGGAGCCGACGCGGCTGGCGCACCAGGCGGCGGGGGGGAATTTGAGAGTGAAAGAGGGTGTCAATTACAAGTAAGTGTTAATATGGAATAAAATAGTTGCGATGTCATTCTCGGTCTTGAACAGGGAATCCAAACCACCACCACTCCACCCCGAGATTCTTCCCCCGATTGCATCGGGGTCAGAATGACAATACTGAGGTTCTGGATTCCAGCCTACGCTGGAATGACAAATGGTTTGTTGGCCGCAGGCAGGTATTTGGAGAAGGTTTGAAAAATCTTTTATCAGCGGAGTGAGGAAATATGCAGGAGTTGAGAGAAAAGCTCGAGGATTTACAGAGTCGGGTAAATGCAGCCCTGGAGCATCTTTGACATCGCCGGCAAAGAAAAAGAAATCGTCAAACTGGAAGAGAAGTCGGCCAAGCCTGATTTCTGGCTCGACCAGGCCAATGCCCAGGATGTCATGCGCCAGCTTGCCGACGGGAGAAGGGCAGTGCAGAGGTGGCGGGGGCTGGAGAAAAAGCTGACCGACATCGCCGAGCTAATGAACATATCGGAAGGAGACGAATCTCTTCAAACGGAGCTAAAGAGGGAACTCGATGAGCTGGCCTCTCAGGTGGATGAGCTGGAGTTCCAGCTGGCTTTCAGCAGCGAGTACGACGCCCGTAACGCCATCCTGGCGATACACGCCGGCGCCGGGGGCACCGAGTCACAGGACTGGGCGGAAATGCTGATGAGGATGTACCTGCGCTGGGCGGAGCGCCGCGGCTTTGAAACGGAAATACTGGACACCTCACCGGGGGATGAAGCGGGAATAAAAAGCACGGTCATCGCCGTTAAAGGGGACTACGCCGCCGGCTATTTGAAATCGGAACACGGCGTCCACCGGCTGGTGCGTCTCTCTCCCTTCGATGCCGACCATGCCCGGCATACTTCATTTGCCCTCATAGAGGTCATGCCCGAGGCCGAGGGTAATGTCGACGTGAACATCTCGCCTGATGATATTAAGGTGGAGACGTTTCGCTCCAGCGGGCCGGGGGGACAGCACATGCAGAAAACGAGCAGCGCCGTCAGGATAACCCACCTGTCGACGGGTATCGTCGTATCCTGCCAGAGCGAGCGTTCCCAGCATATGAATAAGGATTTTGCACTGAAGATACTCAGGGCCCGTATCCTGGAGCGGGAACTGGAGAAGAGAGAAGAGGAGAAAGCCAGATTGAAGGGGAAGAGGATAGATGCCGGGTGGGGCAATCAAATCAGGAGCTACGTTCTGCACCCGTACCGGATGGTCAAGGACCACAGGACAGGTTATGAGACGAGCAATACGGAAGCCGTTTTAAATGGAGAGCTGGATGACTTTATCGACGCATATTTACGGTCTATAATGGGGAAGAAAGAATGAATAAGAAAACACTCTTATCTTTTCTGGCTATTTTTTTACTGCTTGTCTTTATAATAGCCGGGGCGGTAAAGGCAGACAGCGCATTAGCGGTACTGGACAGCTCAGCGAGGATGGATTTTCCGGCGAGGCTCATCTTCGATATATCCGCCGGCAGCGACGCCGGCATTACTGATATCCGCCTTCACTACAGGGTCGACCGCATGGAACATGCCAAGGTCACCAGCGAGGTCTATATCGATTTTACGCCGGCAACGACGGTAAAGACGCAATATATACTGGATATGAGGAAAACGGGCGGGCTGCCGCCGGGGTCGAGCTTATCTTACTGGTGGACGGTAACCGATGCCAGCGGAAAAAAAGTAGAAACGACACCAGCCGGGATTCATATAGAGGACGGCCGCTACAACTGGCGTAACATTACCCAGAAGAGCGTAACGATTTTCTGGTATAAAGGCGACGACTCTTTTGCCGGCGAGCTGATGGCGGCCACGCAGCAGGCGCTGACCCGGCTGGCGGAGAATACCGGCGCCGAACTGGAAAGTCCGGTCAGTTTATACATTTACGCCAATGCCAATGATTTACGGGGGTCGATGATTTTTCCCCAGGAATGGACGGGCGGGGTCTCCTTTACACCTTATGGCATTATCGCCATCGGCATAACGCCAACCCTGGCTGACCTCGAGTGGGGGAAACGGGCAATCGCTCATGAGCTGACACATCTGGTGATACACCAGGTGACCTTCAATCCCTATAACGAATTACCCGTTTGGCTCGACGAGGGCCTGGCGATGGTGGCCGAAGGGGAACTGGAATCTGATTTTACCGACGCTTTATCCAAAGCCGAAGCCGATAATAAATTTATCTCGGTACGCAGCCTGGCCAGCCCGTTTTCCGCCTATGCCGAACAGTCCGTCCTGGCTTATGCCGAGAGCGATAGAATCGTGGCATATCTCATTAACGATTACGGACGGGAAAAGATGTTCGAATTGCTCAGTACTTTCAGACAGGGCAGCGGTTATGACGAGGCTTTGAACAAGGTTTACGGCTTCGACATGGACGGCTTGAATGCTAAATGGCAGGCTTCTCCAGAGGGCGCGGCGGTAAAGTGAGGAAGAGAACAAGGGTTATCTCCGTCTGACGGCAGTTGCCAGACGTTTCGCTTTTACGGCTTTCAGGGATTTTTCAACCTCCTGGGCGGTCGGAAGTGCCAGGTCACTCTTACTCCAGGTGGCGCCGCACTGGATACATTCGATATAGACGCCGTAGATATCACACTCCAGCGAAAGGTCTCCCCCGCATCTTTTACAGGCTTTTGCCCGGATTACACAGAGCATTTTTCTCCTTCTGGTCATAAGACAGTTCGTATGACAGGCAGTAAACTTATCGTCTATTTGATGATATTCATTACGGTGATGTTTTTGAATCTGGTCAACCCTGATTATGAAAAAACGCACCATCAAATTAGATGGTGGTTATTACCCAGTATCTGCCCTGAAAGGCGAGGTGGTAGATAAGCCGTTTATCTTGCTATGTCTGCGGGCGAAGTGCTAGACTAAGCTGTTGTGAAGAAGCCAAGCCAAGGCAAATCCAAATCAATGACCATTCATGATTTGCCCGCAGCGGACAGGCCGCGGGAGAGGCTGCAAAGGCTCGGGGTGGATGCCCTGTCCGCCCAGGAAATCCTGGCGCTTATCCTGGGGCGGGGAATCGCCGGGGAGTCCGTAATGGTAACCGCCCAGAGGCTGCTCAGCCAGTTCGGGGGGCTCAAGGGGATAGCGGGGGCATCTCTCGAACAATTAGCCCAGATACGCGGCATAGGCATTGCCAAGGCATCCCAGATAATAGCCGCCGTCGAATTAGCCAATCGGGTTGAAGGCTATTCGGAATCGGGGGGCAAGACGCAGGTAAAGACCCCCGAGGATGTGGCCAGCCTGGTGCAGGGGAGGCTGAAAGACAAAAAGAAAGAGTATTTCCTGGCGATATTGCTGGATACCAGGAACCAGTTAATCAAGGCGGCGGAAATATCGGTCGGCAGCCTGGACAGCAGTATCGTTCATCCCAGGGAGGTATTTAAGGAAGCGATTTCAGCCAGCGCGGCAGCGGTAATCTTCGTCCATAATCACCCTTCGGGGGACACCGAGGCTTCGGAAGACGATATCCAGTTGACCAAAAGACTGGCCCAGGCGGGGGAAATCGTGGGCATAGATGTCCTGGACCATGTCATCATCGGCGGGAAGAGCTATATCAGCCTGAAAAGAGAAGGCCTGTTTTAAGGCAGGCTACCAAGCTCTTTCCGCCCTGAAGTGACTACCGCTTAAGTCTGCGTGGCGATATGTACGCTAGTGTTCTTCCTTCATTACCGGTTTTGTTTTATCTTCCGGTTTGCGTACGTACTGGGCTGTCAACGCGATATCCATGAAGACGATGGGTTTGCGGATTATTTTGAACTCCAGCGGGGTATGGACCATGCCGGCCGGGACATGCACGAAACACGTTTCCGTAATAACGAACTTTTCCTGCTTACCCTTAGGACCCACGTAAAGCCAGACTTCGGCGTCAAATTCATTAACCCTGGTAGCATCGGCGTTCTGGAAAGCCAGGAACTGGTCGAAATCATGGGTATGCGGTTCGTTTATCATCAGGAAAGGTTCCGTGACGCAGAACCAGTCCATCCGGTAGCCGGAGTCCCATTCCTTGCCCCAGATATGGAAAGAGGGGGAGGTGAGGGCGGGGTAAAGCTTGGTGAAATCTCCAACGGGTTTGCTTTTGTAATACTTGGCAAACTTTTTTGAAACCATCTGTCTTCTCCTTATCTATTTCCGTTTGTTAATGATTATATGTTGAAAGTCCATGATAATTCAAATATTAGATAAGGGGGTTTTTTAGCAACGGTTTGGTGTCATTAAGCCCCCGCTGGATACCTGCCAGCTGGCTAGCGAGAGGAAATCAGGTTTGCCGTTAGGCAAAGTAAAGAAGTTACGTTAAAACTCTCTCTTTTTATTAAATTATTGATTTAAATATACAGTGAAAGTTATTCACCCTATCCCCTTAATCCCCTTCCCCTGTGAGGGGAAGGGGAAGAAAAAAAGAAGGGGTCTTTGCCCCCTTCTTTAAAAACTTACCCCCTCGCTCTTAGGGAGAGGGGAAAAGGGGAGTGGATTCTGGCTCCCGTATCGAGTACGGGACAAGCTTCGCCAGAATGACAGAGAGACAGGATTTTGCGGATTGCTTCGTCCTTCAGCGGAAGGACTCGCAATGACACCTGGCGGCTTGTGCGGGAATAGTTGTTAGACTCTCTAGCGGTATATAATAATGTGAGCTATGTACTCTGCGCGGGAATACATAGCTCACTATAATAAAGGAGGTCACACAGGCTTGCATTCTCCCTGTGTGCGGCTATTTGAGAGAGAATGGCGTTAGCGGATTCATTATTGCTCTACTTAACGTTAATGGCCTCTTTCTCCAGTTTATCTATCTTTTGTATCTGGTCCGAACTCATCTCGATGCCGAGAAACTGCAACCTCTTGACGACATCTTTAGACCTGATTCTCTTTTTTCTGACGAAGTCGAAAATAGCTTCCCGACCGGCTGGCGTAAGCTGATAGTCTGCCGCCCCGCGGTGCTTCAAATAGCCACGATTTACCAGAGAATTGTACAAATAACCGATATATTCGCCGGTAATATCCATCGGGCGGGACAGAAATTTCTTGCCGTTTTTTCCATTAACGACAATAGCCATGAGTATTATCATTTCACTGGGAAGCATTTTCTCCTCCTTAGGAAAATGTCAGCAGACAATAGAATAGCACAATATGTGACAAATGTCAAAATTTTATGGAAATAGTCTGGCAGTATCTGAATGATGGCGTACGATACAGACAGCGTCCTCTACATCGTGCATGAGAAACGGGTTTGTGTTATATTGTGCCTGAGGGGTGTTTTAGAGCGAAGCCATGAAAAAATTATTATTAATTCTATCAATTGTATTGCTGAGCGGTCTATTTCTGGCTGGCTGCATTACAACAGTGTCAGCTCCGGCTGTGGTTGGCAGCGGTGTTCTCAAGATGTACGGCATCGACCCCATTACGCTCGACCCGGCGGTTTCGGCGGAGATGACCTCCCACGAGTATGTTACACAGATTTACAGCGGGCTGGTGCGACCCGATGATAACCTGGAACCGGCGCCGGATATCGCCGAGAGGTGGGAAATGAGCCAGGACCGCCGGACGTACACCTTCTACCTCCGCAAGGACGTCACGTTTCAGGACGGACGGAAAGTTACCGCCGCCGACTTCAAGTACTCCTGGGAGCGCGCCTGCGACCCGGCGACCGGCTCGAATGTCGCCGGTACGTATCTAGGGGACATCGTGGGAGTCAGGGATGTCCTGGAAGGTAGAGCCAGGGAAATCAGCGGCATCAAGGTGATTGATGACTATACCTTTAGAGTCACCATAGATGCCCCCAAGAGCTATTTCCTGTCCAAGCTGACCTATCCCACGACTTATGTCGTGGATAAAGCCAATGTGTCCAAAGGTAAAGAATGGTGGCGGAAACCGAACGGCACCGGACCGTTCAAATTAACGGAGTGGAATGAAAACAATTTGCTCGTCCTGGAAAGGAACGAGAAGTACTACGGAGGGGTGGCCGGGGTCGGACGCGTCGAATTCCAGTTATGGAGCGGCTTGCCCATGAACATGTACGAGACCGGGCAGATAGATATCGCCGGCGTTTCCGTCATCTATATCGACCGGGTGACCGATAAGGCCGGGCCATTCTACAAGGAACTTCAGGTAACGCCCGAGCTGAGCTTCAGCTGGATAGGTTTTAACACCACCAAGCCGCCCTTCGACGACGTTAACGTGCGGCGGGCTTTCACGCTGGCTCTCGATAAGGACAGGATAGTATCGCTGGTGTTCCGGAACCTGGTGCAGCGCGCCGATGGCATCCTGCCCCCTGGAATCCCCGGCTTTAATAAAAGCCTGGTCAGCCCGGGCTATGATGTTGCCAAGGCTAAAGAGCTAATCGCCAGGTCAAAATACGGCGATGTATCCAAGCTGCCGCCCATCACGCTGACCACCTCCGGCTACGGAGGGGAGATATCCATGGCCCTGGACGCGATTGTTTCCGAGTGGCGTGATAACCTCGGGGTGGAGGTGACGGTGCGGCAGCTGGAGCCGGACAGGTACATCTATTATCTCAAGGAAGAGAAGAACGAGTTGTTCGACATGGGCTGGATTGCCGATTACCCCCACCCGCAGGACTTCCTGGACGTGCTTTTCCACACCGGCGCCGAGAACAACTTTGCCGAGTATTCCAATCCGGAGGTGGATGCCCTGCTGGATAAGGCGGCGGTGGAGGCGGATAACGAGAAGAGTCTGGGACTTTACCAGCAGACGGAGCAGATGCTGATGGACGATGCGGCGTGCCTGCCGCTGTGGTTCGGGGAGAACTATTTGCTGGTGAAGCCTTACGTGGAAGGCTATAAGCTAACCCCGCTGGGCTTTGCCTGGCTGGAAAAGGTGAAGATTACACCCCATTAAGGGGACGTTATTTACCTCACCCCCTGCGTCCCCCTCTCCAAACGGAGCATTAGAGAAAGCCTTCGATATTTTGTTTGGAGAGGGGGTAAGTGGGATAGGTTACTACTTTTTTATCACGTTGCTTATATAAAATAAAACGCAATCGCAATCAACAGGACGCCTTCCAGCCAGTGGCAGATACCGTCGGTGCTCAGGAAGTTTTTATAGATTTAATTTTCCGGTGCTTGGTCCGCCGTACTTCATCCTGGCCAACGGCGCGCGATAGCGCCATCACTGTATACTGGTTCAGGCTGACACCTTCCATTTCGGCCATTAATACTGCGGCTTCGTGGAGGGAAGGCTGCATACGGAGGCGATACTCGCCGCTGTACCGCCGGCCCTTCAATGGCGGCGGCATCTTATTGCCCAGCTCCAGGTGGGTCTCAATCCATTCGGGCTTGACTGACTCCAGTTCGGCGAGGGCTTCTTCAGGCGTATCTCCGGTCATTAAAAGATCCGGTAACTCGATATATCTTGCCACGTAATAGGTGCCCTGGTCATCTCGACGTTCGACGGTAATCGTGTACGGTAAATTAGTATAAAATTCTACCTGCTTCTGTAAATCTTTTACCTCTCTGCTCATTTGTTTGCTCCTGTTGAATGTTGATTATTTCTTTAGGCTGTCTATGAGTTCTAAAATTTTTTCGACATAAGGTGGCCGGACGGGGTTGGAGCGTTTATAGGGGGAAACCCTGTTCCCGATTGCAGCCTGGGGGTGCTTGCCGCCCTCTTTAATGTAACCATACCGATTGATAAGAGCTTCAAAGTCGACAAGAGAAACATTGTTCGGGTTATTCCGGATTCTCTCCTCTCTCTTACCTCGTTTGGACACTTACCATTGCCTTTCTATATGTTCATAATGATGGTATCATATATGACACCACTTGTAAAGCGCCTCACCTAGATAAAATAAAAGGCAATGGCAATCAGCAGATAGACCGCAATCAACAGGACGCCTTCCAGCCAGTGGCAGATACCGTCGGCGCTGATATAGTTGGCAATCATGGCCGTCATCACCAGGGCTACCAGTGAAAACGGACCGAACACCAGGTTCATGGCATTGCCGGTAAGGGTAGAGCTGAGCAGCACCAGCACCGGTACCACGAATAGAGCAATCTGTAAAGCGGAACTCATGCCGATTTCCAGTGACATGGTCATATTATCCCGCCGGGCGAAGCTTATCGCGCTGATATGTTCTGAAATGTTGGTTAAAAAGGCGATGAGCACCAGGCCGACGAATCGCTGCGTCAGCCCCATATCGAAGATGAGCGGGGTAATGCTGTTAACCAGTATGTAAGACTCGAAGCTGCCCAGACCGATGGCGATGAGCAGGATGATAATAGCCGTACGGAGGGACCAGGGGCGGCGAGTCGGAGGTGACGGCACCTCGCGCTCTACCACGAACAGGTGCTTGTGTGTCACCAGTGTATAGAGCAGGCTGAGCAGGTACACAATACCCAGCACTACTGATACCGCCAGGCTCATCGCCGGAGCGGGTTTGGACTGTAGCATATCGTACATTGACGGTAATACCAGCCCGACCACCACGATGATAAGCATCGTCGAAGAAAGGCCGGCCGAGTCCTTATTGAATCTCTGCTCCTTGTACTTAAGCCCTCCAAAAAACATCGACAGGCCGATAAGAAGCAGGACATTAATAATGATTGAGCCGACCATAGAAGCCTTGACCATATCTATCAGGCCCTGGCGCAGAGAGAAAACGGCAATAAAAAACTCGATAGCATTGCCGAAGGTGGCGTTTATCAGGGCGGAAATGGTACTGGAGACGCGCTGGGCGATGATGCCGGTCGCCTCTATAATAATATGAGAAAGGCCGATGATGGCAGCCCCTGTGGCGATAAAAGAAATTACCGGGTTGAAATTAAGGTAATAAATAATAATCGAGATAGGAATAAATATCAAAAAGATATCGAGAGTATGTAATTGAGGGAGCCGATACTTCTCCGACATAAATTAGCAAGGCCTTTCCGCTGCTTTCTCAGACAAAGCGTCTTATTTTATTAAGGGTGGCGGAGGGGGTGGGATTCGAACCCACGTCCCGATATAATCGGGAAACGGTTTTCAAGACCGTCACCATAGACCACTCGGACACCCCTCCTGGATATAAATTGATAGTTCTGGCAATTTACATAATAATATTTACTGGCGGGCTTTTCAACAACTGGTTCATTATACTTTGTTGTAAATGCCTCGTCAAAGTGAAGAAAGGGGATGATACCGCGGATATACTTCGCTTTATTTCAACCAGCCCGGGAGAGTTTTTCTATAACCTCCCTGTGGTATCCTCATATAGATTGACGGTTTCAATGGCTGAAGGGCTCTAGCGTTTTTCCTGGCGTCCCTGCAACCCCAGGGCGGAAAGGAAGGCACAAAGAGAAATGCCGGCTCCGACGTACATTAGTGTTCCATATCCCCATGCCTGAGAGACCGCACCTCCCAGGAAAGGGCCGAGGCTGCCGGAGAGGGCATTGGCGGAGTTCATCAGGCCGGAGACGGTACCGTATTCCCGGTGCTGTCTTAAAAGATAGATTAAGGCTCCGACGAACATACTGGAATAGGCGAAAGACAGTACCACCTGGATGGGGACCAGCTGCAGGTAATGATTTGCCAGGCCATAAGCGACGAAAACCCCCGCCGATAAAAGAAGCCCTGTCTGGAACATCCTGGCCGGATTGAACCTTTCGATGAAACGTACCCACACGATTTGTCCCACCATGTTGGTTACTTCCATGATGGCAATCCACATTTTACTGGCGCCGATACTGGCCTGATACAGCGGCCAGATGGTCCAGATAGCATTGCCGCCGAGCTGCCTGAGGAAAAAGCCGAGGTATATCTTATAATTCGCTTTAATCAAATGCAGTGGGAATGCGGATACCTGGATATGGCTGGTAGCCTTCTCCTCCAGCCAAAAAGAGATGAGGAAAGCCAGGAAAGCCACGACGGCACTGATGATAAACAATGCCTCGTAATTTTTTACGATAGCGGCTACCACTGCGCCGATTAGCCAGCCGAGTGAGCCGTAAGAGATAAAGCTGCCGATTTGTTTCTGGTTCTCATAGGTGTAAGCCATCATCACCGACGAGTTGATGCCGATGGCGAAACCAACGAATCCCCTGGCGGCCAGCAGGGTCATAGGCGTACGGGCGAGAATCTGGGAGAGATAAGACAGCGCCGTAAGCCCGAGGCCGATGCGGATATACTTCATCCTGCCGTGAATATCGGATAATCTCCCGAAGAGGAGGGATGACACGAGGAAAGCAATACCGGCCGCGGCGGCGATGAAACCTACCTGTAAATTCGATGAGCCGATATCCCGGGCATACAACGCCATGAAAACATTCGAGGTTTCTACAGCACAGTTGGAAAGCAGGTTTATCGATGCCAGACAGAGCGGTAATGAGACCCACGAGGGTGGAGGGAAACGCCGCATATTGAGCAGGCCTCTTTCCTCTGCGTAAAAGGCAGATAATAATATTATACCGTGAGGATAGAGAAATTTCTATGTGAGACTGATAACAAGGTTCTCTTTGTTTTCGATTATTCAATTATTATCCTAATATCGAATGATATTAACCTCACCTCTTCAGGGTGAACCTCTTGGTCCCCCTCTCCTAACAGGAGTCCTGCCTCATAAGAACTGTATACATGTCACCCTGAGCGTAGCGAAGGGTCTGGGGGTGGTGGGGACAATCTGTGTACTGCCAATCCCACCCACAGATTCTTCGTCACTTCGTTCCTCAGAATGACATTTGGGGTAAAACCCCCAACAGGAGAGGGGGAGATTTTTTTAAGAGGGGCTGGCGCCCTTCAGGGTGAATCTTCAGGATGAACCCCTCTTCGCAAGTTACTCCCTTTTCCAGATAAGGGGAAAATAATATCACTTCGATAACTCTGGCTGGAGATGGGTCAGAGGTAAGGCGAGTTCATCAAGTAAATGCAAACAGAGCCGGCAACTACTACGCTTGACAACATTTATCGCGAGGGATATAACCGGGATGATATTCTTAATTAGAGGCAACTGCCGTGAGATAGTCAACATATTAGAGGAGGTCAGCCATGAAGAGACATCCTTGCGAATATAAAGTATTGGTGGAATATGTCAGTCCCGAAGAGGCAGGGCAATTTCCACCTATAGCCTGGATATAACTATTGCCACTGGCGGGCGGCTCTATTGAACCTCAGGAATCTCCTGTGGAGATATTCGATGTGGCCGCAGTTAGGGCACTGTTTGTAATAGCCGAATTTTTTATCGACCATAAAGAAAGCAATACTGCGGCAGTTGATGCAATATCCGTTGGTCTCCTGAAGAGGTTCCGACAGTATTACCCCGGTTTCTAAAGTATTTTCCATTGTCATCCCGATATCCCCTTTTACCGGATTGAAGGGAAAATATGCCAAGAGGGTACTTCGTATAATACTAATGTATCTTAAAAATCCTGCGTCTGACCAGAGGGTTAGCCCCCAAAATATCTTTGGGATAGCACCGAAATTTAAGGTGAGAGGGATTTAACCACGTTCTCTTTTTATTTCTTCAGTCTTCGCCGCAGTTCAAAGACATTGTTGACTTCGGCGTCCGGGCAGGAGACGGTAATAACGTCCGGGTCGTCCTGCCAGGGGAACGTGGCCCCGAACTGGAGCGCGAGGGCGACGGGATAGAGGGCATTGAAAGCCAGGCCGCACATGCCTGCCGGCGTCATGTAGTCGAAGACCCATTCGTCACCAATCTTGTGGCCGGAGTGACAAGGGCTCCGGTTGCCGACCAGTCTGATGACTACATCGTACTCTTTTGTTTCCATAGTATTTCTCCTGTCAGCGATAGAGTAATGCTATAAGCAGTGATGAGTTGTTTCAAGGCCGGGGCGACTATGGAGTATTATACCGAGGAAACGGGCAAATTGCTATATTAAGACACGAATACCTCATAGACGGGCTGGAGTTGAACTCCGATTACCCCGTCTATGAGGCGTCAACGGTTAGAATCAATATTTAATTGGCGCAGGTAATCAGCCGGTTGTTTAAGCGGCGCTCTGGCTTTTCCTGAGTAACACTAAACCAGTCAGGACAAGGCCCAGGCCAACGAGTATGTCTATGAGACCGTTGAGCCTAACAAACTTGGCGGTCCCTATGTTAGATTTAGCCAGTCCCAGCAAAGCCCTCTGTGCGGAAAAGTAGTTATACATATCCATGGTGTTCGCATCAACGGCTTTGCCAGCCTGAAGATTCGGCTCTACAGCCGCTTTAGTAGCATCATATTTGGCCACCACCGCATCATATTTGGCATCAACCTGGTCGAGTGTCAGGGGTGCTATGGAGTCGGCAATTTCTTGTTCTGCCGAACTGGCCTGCGGGATAAACAATATGCCGAAGACAAGGGCGGCCAGTCCTAAAATTATGACGATTACTGCAAGTGCGCGCATTTGATGGTACCTCCTTTATCCGTACACCTAGATTTTCTAGGTATAATATATGAAAAAGACGGCTATGTCAAGCCCCCTCTTTTTGGGTGTGTTTACACCTATTTGATTACCGGAGCATTGACATAAGGTTGGAGAATATCAGGGATAACGATAGTGCCATCGGCCTTCTGGTAGTTTTCCATGATGGCAATCATCACCCTGGGCAGGGCCAGTCCGGAGCCGTTAAGGGTGTGGACGAACTGGGGCCGGGC
This sequence comes from Dehalococcoidia bacterium, assembly GCA_041489355.1. Taxonomy (GTDB): domain Bacteria; phylum Chloroflexota; class Dehalococcoidia; order Dehalococcoidales; family RBG-16-60-22; genus JBGPRB01. The sequence continues at coordinate 7,924 of JBGPRB010000002.1, read as the reverse complement.
ATCGGCGGCGGGGCGATAGCGGATATTAGTGCGTCGCGCCTGGAAATCGCCGCAGTTGGAGCAGGAGCTGACCTCCAGCCATTCCTGGCAGCCGGGGGCCCAGACATCGATATCGTAGGACTTGGTCGAGGCAAAACCGAGGTCGCCGGTGCAGAGCTTGCGGACGCGATAGGGCAGCCCCAGTTTCTGGCAGACCTCCTCGGCATCACGGGTCAGCTTTTCCAGCTCTTCGTTAGAGGTCTCCGGCTCGACGAACTTGTAAAGCTCTACCTTGTCGAACTGGTGGCCGCGCTTAATGCCCCGGGTGTCCTTGCCGGCGGACATTTTTTCGCGGCGGAAGCAGGCGGTATAGGCGACATGATAAATGGGCAGCGTCCCCGGCGGGATGATTTCGTCACGGTAAAGATTGGTCAGGGGTATCTCGGCGGTACCCACGAACCAGAGGTCGTCCTCAGCGTCATGATAGATGTTTTCCGCCAGCCTGGGAAGTTGAGCGGAGCCAACCATACACTCCCGCTTGACCATATAGGGCAGATAGGCTTCCTGGTAGCCGTGCTCACGAGTATGAAGGTCGAGCATGAAGGTGATGAGGGCTCTCTGCAAGCGAGCGCCGAGTCCTTTGAGCACATAGAAACGGGTGCCGGAAATCTTGACGCCGCGCTCAAAGTCAATGATGCCCAGGTCTTCACCGAGTTTCCAGTGGGGGGTGGGTGGGAAGTCGAACTTCTTAGGTTCACCCCAGGTGCGCACCTCGACGTTTTCACTATCGTCATGGCCGATGGGGACATCGGGCTGGGGGATATTGGGCACCTGGAGGAGTAGCTCTTCAAGTTGCTTGTCCAGCTTTTTAGCCTCTTCTTCTAAATTCTGTATTTCAATGCGGAGAGCGCGCCCTCTTTCCTGGGCTTTTTCTCTTTCTTTAGATACAATCTTTCTTTCCTGCCGCAGGCTGTCCAGTTTGCCGATGTTCTGACGGCGTTCAATGTCAAGACGCAGGATGTCATCAATCGACGCGCTATCATGGCGGTTGGCTATCGCCTGCCGTACAACGTCCGGGTTTTCTCTAATAAATCTAAGGTCGAGCATAATTAATCTACCTTATCACTATTACAAAGTGTATTCCATCTTCCTAAATATTCCCTTATTTCTTTTTAAGCCAAGCTTCGGTGCCTATCTTTTTTCTTAACTTTAGGTCTTTTTGCCTTTTCTGTAAAGCCTTTGCCGATTCTTCGTCGCTCAGGGCGGGGTCGCGGAGGGAGGTAAACGTCTGGCAGGGTAATTCGGGGCAGAGACCGCAGTGCTCCAGGTGTTTTTTGTTAACGCAGCAATCATAGAGCGGGCAGACTTCAACGCTGTATAGCTTTGTCCAGAACGGTTTGCCCTGTATCTGCCCGCAGCTCTGGCACTTGCTACCGAGGGACTCACATTCGCCGCAATAGATACCACAGGGCGCGGCTAAAGCAGTTTTTTGAACCATATATATCTATCTCACCCCCTGACCCCCTCTCCTATCAAGGAGAGGGGGAGAAATTATAGAAGAGGAGCTTTGCCCCTCTTAAACGCCCCTTATTCTTTCTCTCTAAGTTGCGGGAACAGGATAACTTCTCTTATCGATTGCTGGTTGGTGAGTAGCATGACGAGCCGGTCGATGCCGACGCCGAGGCCGCCAGTGGGGGGCATGCCATACTCCAGCGCCGTCAGGTAGTCCTCGTCTATCGTCCATTTTTCCAAGTCTTCCGCCTGGCGCTCCTGCAACTGCTCCTCGAAGCGTTCCCTCTGCAGGATAGGGTCGTTAAGCTCAGAGTAGGCGTTGCCAAGCTCGAGGCCGCCGGCATAGGCTTGAAAACGCTCCACTACCCTTTCTTCGCCGGGCTTGGTCTTGGCCAGGGGCGACATGGAAACGGGGTAATCATAGACGATGGTGGGTTTTATTAATTTAGGCCGAACGAAGGTCTTGAGAAGCTCGTCGACCAGCTTGGCCCAGTTCTTAAGGGGGTCGACCTCGATATTCATCGAGCGCATCTTCTCCCTCAGTCCATCGGCGGTGGGGTATTTAACGAAGTCGATGCCGCTGTGCTGCTTGATGGCGTCGCGCAGGGTGATGCGCTGCCAGGGCGGCGCAAGGTTGACGATATCGTTGCCGTACTTTATCTCGGTGGTGCCCAGTACCTGCTGGCTGACCTGGTAGACCATTTGCTCAACCATCTCCATGACGTCAGTATAGTCGGCATAGGCTTCATAGCTTTCCAGCATGGTGAACTCCGGGTTGTGCGTGGTGGAGATGCCCTCGTTACGAAAGATACGTCCGATTTCATAGACCTTATCGAACCCGCCGACGATGAGCCGTTTGAGGTGAAGCTCCAGGGCGATACGCAGGTAAAAGTCCTGGTCAAGGGTATTGTGGTGGGTGATAAAGGGCGCGGCCAGAGCGCCGCCGGCGGATGAATGCAGAAAGGGCGTTTCCACCTCAATAAAGCCACGCTGGTCGAGGAACTGACGTACCGCCGTAATAATCCGGCTGCGCACCTTGAAAATATCTTTTACCTCGCTGCTGGCGATGAGGTCGATATAGCGCTGGCGGTAACGTATTTCGGTATCGCTAAGTCCGTGCCATTTCTCCGGCAGGGGCTGGAGCGACTTGGATAATAAAGCAAACTCTTGAACGGCAACGGTGGGTTCCTTTGTTTTGGTACGGAAAAGTCGGCCACTTGCCCCGATGAAGTCGCCAACGTCAATGTCTTTGAGCAACTCGACTAGGGATGGGTTTAACCGGTCGCCGAAGAGTAGCTGAATTTTGCCGGATCCGTCACGCAGGTCTATAAACACGATTTTTCCCATACTGCGTTTAGCGGTAACACGTCCGGCGATACTGGTTAGAGGATTATCGTCCAAGAGATTCCTGACAGAAACTTGTGGTGTTTCGGCGCTCTTTGCTTCATAATCCTTGAGAAGGTTTACCGCTTCCTGCGCGGTGTGGCTACGCTCATAATTGTTCGGATAGGGGTCAATGCCGCGGGCGCGGAGACGTTCCAGCTTCTGTTTTCTCTGCTCGTTGATGTTATCCAGTCTTGATGACATTTTTTTACCTGTACGATGATAAAAGACTGAGAATAATTTTCTCAGTCCAAGATAACCCTATTATATGTTATCCGTGCTTTATGGTAAAGGGGTAGATGACGGGTTGTCATTGTAGGGATTGAGAGAATCTATCTCAATCTCTTTAAAAAAGAGAGAAGCGAAATTTCCCCCTCACCCCGTTCGCTTTGCTCAGGGCAGGCTTAGTCCTCTCCCTCAAGGGGAGAGGAGACGGTATGGGGTGACGGACTCTTCGTCCTTCGGCTGAAGGATGACGAAGCAATGACAACTTCAATGAAGCTGCAGCCTTTGCTCCCGCAGGGTATCCAGCCAGGCGGCGGACTTAACCTCTCTTTCCAGCAGGTGCGTGAGGTAGCCGCTGATGACGCTCTCCAGCTCGCGGGCAAGCTCCCCGTCTATTTTTACGCGGCTGGCGCTGGCGAAGTCATTATCCTGGAGGAGACGGAGGACTTTCTGGGCATTGACGGAGAGGGAGCAGGCGAAGGGCTGGTCAAGGCTGCAATCGGGGCAGAGCATGCCGCCGGCGGAGGAGCTGAAATAATTGGTGGCGGGTTCCAGCACGCGGTGGCAGGCAACGCATTCCCGTAACTGAGGGCGGTAGCCGGCGCTTTCGAGGAGATGAAGCTCGAAGTAGCGCAGGAGAAGCTCTTTGTTATCGTCATGGCAAAGCTGTTCCAGAGTATCCAGCATAAGTTGAAAGAGTCCGAAATTCTCCTGACGCTCGGCGGTGAACTGGTTGACAAGCTCGGCGACGTAGAGTCCGCATGACGTTAGCCAGAGGTCGCTTCTAAGGGGGAGGAAAGCATTGATAGTCTGGGCGCCGGTGATGGTGTCCAGATTCCGGCCGCGAGCGAAGGAGACCATGCTGTGGGTGAGTAACTCAAGATGGCCAGCCATTTTACTTTTGGGCTTGCGCAGGCTCCTGGCGAAACCCTGGATTTTGCCGAGTTGGGGGGTAAAGAAGGTAAGGATAGTATCCGCCTCCCCCAGCTTGGTCTTCTTGATGACGATGGCTTCGGTTTTATATTCACGCGGGTCTGACATGGCAGCTATCTTTTCACGAACTTTATCATCGAATCAGAGTGTTTTCTCAGTTCACTGATAACATTGTCTATTTTTACCGACTGAAAGGCTCCTATGACTGAGTATACCAGCCAGACAAAGGCGGCTATAACGGCGATAATGAAAATGGCTTTCCAGGTAGCCGCAGAAAGCCCCAGGTCTTTAAAGGCGGATGTCATCAGCGTCAGGGTGAACGATATCATAAGTCCCAGAGGTGTAATCCAGCCCTTTTTCTTCTCTGTCTTTTTCAGATATTCTCCAAGAGTCAGTCGCAATTTATCTTCGGTCGTGCTGATAACGTCTTGAGGCAGGCTCGTCAGATACAGCTCCGAGACGGTTTCGAGGTCTTTGGTCGTACCTATATTGATGCGTGCTCCCTGAGGAGGCGTTTTTTCCGTGTTCATTTTTTGGCCTCCTCTATCGTTTTACTTTCATCTTTGGGCAATAGTCCCAATATGCCCAGGGCGTGCTGGCTGAGGAAGCCGCAGCGATTACAGGCAACCATAATAGAAGGAATCGTTCGCCCGCCGAGAACTATACCCGTCGGTTCTGTCTGAATGATGTGATTAAGGTATCCATCCAGCAGGGTAAAGTCAAAGTTCCCGCATCGCGGGCACGGGAGAGTCACCCCGCGGTCGGCAAGGGCTTTAATAATTTTATCCTTTTGTTCCTGCGTCAAATCCTGCATATATACTCTCCTAAAACTGGATTGGTATTAGTTTACTGATAGTTACGCGGTCAGGGCGTGGCAAAACTGCTTGTCGTTTATCCGCAAGAAAAGCTTTGTACGAGACTTCTCATTTCTGTTTCCGCCTGTTTGTCGATTAGAATAAGGCGCATTGTTCTTTTAGAGGTTTGGCAGTACCAGACTGCTGTAATCCCGGTCGCCTCCCCACCTGACGAAGTAAGTTGAATATCTGCGAACGTTATTTCAAAATTGCCTGATTTCTCGGTAGTTTGACTTCCTGATATTCTCGCTTTAAAATTGCTGCTTGTTGACGAGAAAAAGGTGGGGGTAGTGGAAATGTAAAATTTTATCTCTTGAGGATTTGGTGCGGCTCCGTTGAGCCACATCAAGAAAAAATTCTGGTTAGTACTGACTAAAGCCCCTTGTTCAACGCTCGCCGGTCCTTTTTGAAATTTTTGGTCTTGAGCACTAACGGTGTACTCTTCCAGTTTGAGTCGACTGGATACCTGAAATGACATACCATACTTGTTGATTGTTTGCAGTCCGTCGCTGCATCCCGTCAGGACCCCTGTTATCAACATAACTGATGCTAATATGACTGGTAAAATTTTCATTGTGTCTCCGTTTAAAACATAACCTAAAACTCCTGTCTGCCCTCTAAAGCACGGGTAAGTGTAACGTCGTCGGCGTACTCAAGCTCGGTGCCGAAGGGAAGGCCGCGAGCGAGGCGGGTGACCTTAACGCCAAGAGGGGTAATGATACGGCTGAGGTACATGGCTGTCTGCTCGCCTTCAATGTTGGTATTGGTGGCCAGGATGACCTCTTTGACCGTGTTGTTCTGGAGTCGGGCAAGAAGCTCCCTGCTTCTGATGTCGTCGGCGCCGATGCCCTCGGTGGGGGAGATAGCGCCGTGGAGAACATGGTAGAGTCCATGGTAAACGCCGGTATGCTCCAGCGCCAGGATGTCCTGCGGCTGCTCGACGATGCAGACCATGCTGATATCGCGCTGGGGATTGCGGCAGATGGGACAGGGGTCGGACTCGGTGACATTGCAGCATGCCGAGCAGAGGGTGACTTTCTGTTTCAATGCCAGCAGAGCCTCGGCGAGGGCCCGGGCGCGCTCTTCCGGCGAACGCAGGAGGTGGAAGGTGATACGCTGGGCGCTCTTGGGGCCGATGCCCGGCAGCCTGCTGAACTCCTGCACGAGCCTGCCGATGGCGTCACTGGCGGGGATGGGGTCCTGTTTTGACACTGGTTCTCCTAGAAATTTACTTAAAAGTAATCACATTAAGATAACCAAATCCCTCTCCCTTGATGGGAGAGGGCTGGGTGAGGGTGATATCCAAGCCTACTTTAATTCGCCCCTCACCACATTCACTGCGTTCAGTGCAGGCTTAATCCTCTCCCGCAAGGGGAGAGGTAACTCTTGATGATAAAATACCATTCTCCTTATCTCGACTACGTCAGGCCCGGGATTTTAAGTCCGCCGGTAAGTCCGCCCATCTTCTTGGCGGCGGCTTCCTGCGCCTTAACGCTGGCTTCTCTGACGGCGGTCAGCACCATGTCCTCGAGCATCTCGATGTCTGCCGGATTGACTACCTCCGGCGATATTTTTACCGACTGTATCTGCTGCTGGCCGTTCATAACAACCGTAACAGCCCCACCGCCGGAACTGGCTTCCACGGTGAGATTAGCCAGTTCCTCCTGCGCCTTAAGAAGCTGCGCCTGGAGTTTCTGGGCCTGCTGCATCATAAATTTGTTCATGCTTCCTCCGTATCTAACTGGGCACCCATTTTCAGCGCCGCTTTCACCAGGTGATTGTTCTCGTGTTCATAGATGCAGCGCACCTTGCAGGGGCGCCCCAGGAAACTGCTCACGATTTTATCAGCGGTCTTTTGATTATCAAGGTTATCCATTTTCTCTTTGTGATAGGAATATTTAAAAGAAACCACTATCGTATCATCTTCAATAGAGAGCGGCCTGGCGCTGCGGAGCAGAGCGGCGGCCGGGGTCTTGCTCATGCCGTCCGGCGCCTCCTTGATGATTTTGCTCCACTGCGACTGAAGCTGTTCGATGGCACCGCCCGCAGATAAAGGACCGGCAGCGGCGCTGGCGGCGGTCGCAGGCGCAGGTTTCTTTGTATCCACTTTCCCGGTTACCGGTGGTTCTGTTATCGGGGATTTTTTCTCTTCCGGCGGGGTGGTCTTTTGCCTGGGGGGAGACTGGACAGGTCTGGGGGCCGGCTTCTGAGATACCGGTTCGGGTTCAACCTGGCGGATGGGTTCTTCCCTGACAGCCGTATCGGGCAGGGTGCAATCGACCAGGGCTAGCTCCAGGGGCAGGGTGGAATAGTTATCGAGGCCAAGTTCAAGCTGTCCGAACTGTTTGACCGCCTTTAATATCTGGGGGAGAGAAGCCCTGCCGGCCAGGTCTTTGAGTTCCTTAATATCCTCGGCGGTAAGCTCGATGAACTCACCGGAGCCGGTCTTGACGAGGAGTAGCAACCGCAGATATTCCACCAGTTCGCGATGGAACTGGCGCAGGTCAAGTCCGTCATTATTGACATTATTTATAGTGGCAATTCCGGCGGCGATGTCCTGATTGATGATATGTTTCACCAGTTCCCGGGTACGCTGGTCACCGGAAATCCCGAGGAGGGCCTGCACCTGCTGGAGGTTAATCTCATTGCCGTAGTAGGTATTAGCCTGCTGTAATAAATTAAGGGCATCACGCATGCTGCCCGTAGCCGCCCTGGCGATGAGCTTTAATCCCTCCGCATCGATGTGAATGCCTTCGCCTTCACAGACACGGGACAACACGCTTACCATGTTGGCCAGGGAATAGCGGTGAAAATCGAAGCGCTGGCACCGCGACAGGATGGTCGGCAGGAGCTTATGGGCCTCGGTGGTGGCCAGGATAAAGATAACGTGCTGTGGCGGCTCCTCCAGCGTCTTGAGGAGGGCGTTCGAGGCTTCCTTGGTGAGCATGTGGACTTCATCGATGATATAGACCTTGCGGCGCGCCTGGTTGGGGGCGTAGTTGACCTTCTCCCGCAGGTCCCTGATTTCATCGATGCCG
>JBGPRB010000001.1:0-54952 GCA_041489355.1 Dehalococcoidia bacterium | reverse complement strand
GTTAAACACTATTGCCATGAGTTGCTTTCCATATAGTTTGCTGCCAGATTTCTCCTGGACGAAATTTTCAACTGCTTTACCTGCTTCCCAATAATCGATTCTCTTAAGTAAGAAACTAGCAAATCCAAGGTATTCTAGAGTTATATACGGGTCATTTTGGACAATGTCTTTGTGTGCTTTTGGATTTCTTATCCCTTGAGAGGCACCCATGAAAAGGAATTTAAATCCCTCTTGCACATCCTTATCAAAATAGCCACCTTCTGGCACTTGAATAATTGGCTTTTCTTCGTTAAACACTATTGCCATGAGTTGCTTTCCATATAGTTTGCTGCCAGATTTCTCCTGGACGAAATTTTCAACTGCTTTAAATGCTTCAAATATAGCTTGAGCGTAATGACCATTAGAAAACAGAGCTTTGCTAGACTTAACTACTTTAGGATGAAATTGCATTGAATCAAAGAGTTCAGTGGATTTTTTTATTAATACTTTTTGCTCTCGTTTCTCCAAGGTGTTTCCCTTTTCTTCGTCAATAAATCCTAAGTGCTTGAACTCTGTTAAAACACTATCAAGGAAGTGTCCCAAAGGTGAATCTGGTGTATTGGGCTTTTCAAACTGGAACAATGTTCGCTCACGTGGCAACTTAAGGAGGATGATTTTACCTATATTAATATCAACATTATCGCGTACTAATTTGACAGAATAAGAAGCTGGATAGTTACTGTCATTTTCAAAATCTGGTTTACCGCTAGCCTTAAGGATTTTGTAATAATTCCCGGAAATATAATTTCTCGTAAGATTCGTGATACAACCGATAACCACGTCAGGAGCCCCATTTAATTGAACATGTAATTGATTTTCTGTCTCTTTATTCATTTTGTTATCATCCATCTTCTTTACCTCACCCCCTCGTTCCCCCTCTCCGCTGCGGAGAGGGGGAGGGATATGGGAGAGGGGCTACCGCCCCTCTCGGGCACTCCCTTTCAAGACTTTAGATGGTTTATAGGTCAAGATTTATGCTCCTTCGTATTACTAAACCAATACTTACGCTCATTTATATATGCCCAGATCAATATTATCGTAAACACCAATCCAATGCTCCAGAGAGAAATTTGCCAGCCGGTACCTTCGATAAAAGTGCGCTTGGCCGTAAATATTAAAACAAACACACTTGTTAAGGTAAATGTAAGTATACTCATGCCAGATATAGAAAACCACTGTAGGAACTTGTTTCTTTCCTTTTCTTTTTCACGGGTGTGACTTTCCCATCCTATCACTTTCTCGTCTTCCACCAATTCCTGAAGTCTTGGTGCAATTATTTCTCTTATGTAATGCCCAAGTTGAGATATTTGTTTACTATAAAAGTAGACAAGGAATCCAATAAAAGGCGACATTATTGGAATGATTAACGCTAACCACATGTTTCTTTCCATATCCGTTAAAATAAATCCACCAATAGTTCCTAGAGAAGTAATATTAAATATCACCAAATACCGCATGGTTATAAGGTGTGAATCAATTACAGATCTTAATGTCCTATGTTCTTCTAGCCAACATTGAATTGCGCCTTGTTTTGCATTTTCGCTTATGTATTTCTCTTTATCACTCATCTTTTCTACCTCAACCCCTCGTTCCCCCTCTCCTGCCAGGAGAGGGGGAGGGATATGGGAGAGGGGCTAACGCCCCTCTCGGGCACTCCCTATGTTTTTTAATCTGTATATCCTATAGCTTACTCGCCACGAGTTCGTAAATATCATCGCGTAAAGAAGGCTTGCCTTTAAGTAAGCTATCGAGTTTCTTCTGGCTTTCCTTAACGAAAGCTTCGTCTTTTATCCAGCCGAGATTAATGAGGACATTGAGAGCCGCGCTTCGCAGTCCCGCCTCGGCCATCAATATACCCACGCCGACGTCACTTACTGCGTTGATATTGCCTTTCTCTGCGGCAGGAAGACACAGCTCCATGACCGATACGCACGCTTCGGCCACGCGCATCGGCACATCGGTGGCCGCTTTAAGTGCCTTGTCCATTGCCTTAGCGCGAGTCTTCTTTTGCTCTTCTGTGTCGCGGGGCATCTTCATTGTCTGCGATAGTTGTGTGTAAACCTTGACATCTTCTTCAAGCAGGTCGGTAAGTTCTTTCCGCAGTCGTTCGGACTTCTTAAGTAATGCGGTGATTTCATCCTGTACAGCGGCATATTTCTCCTTGCCGAGTGTTAAATTGCTGATCATGCTTATTAAAGCTGCGCCGAGAGCCCCGGAAAGGGCGGCCACGCTGCCGCCACCCGGAGCAGGTGCGGAACTGGCTAATTCATCTAAAAATGTCTTTACCGGCTTTTCGGTCATTTTATTCGGCATTACATTTCCTCCCTTATTCATCTCTACCTCACCCCCTTTGTCCCTTCAGGGAGAACCTTCAGGGTGAACCCCCTCTTCCCGACATAGTCGGGAGGGAGGGATATGGGAGAGGGGCTAACGCCCCTCTCGGGCACTCCCTGTTTTTTGTCATCCTGAGCGTAGCGAAGGATATCGGAGTGGGGCAGGGCCTTTCTTACTACCCCTCCCCGAGATTCTTCAGTCGCGGAGTTTACCCTGAGGGTAACCGAAGGGCTCCTTCAGAATGACAGGTGCGCCAGACCATTCCAGACTCAGGTCTTTCCATTCTGGGTTAAATGAATGTATAAGAGCCGTTTTCTTCCTTCTAACCCAGCCCTTAATTTCTTTTTCCCGTTCTATCGCTGCCCGCACATCGCCTGTGGATTCATAGTAGACAAGACTGGTCAAACCATAACGTGATGTGAAACCTGGGACAAGTTTCATTTTATGTTCGTATATTCGACGTTCAAGGTCGTTGGTAATGCCCACATAAAGCATCCGCGATTTATTGCTCAGCATGTAGACAAAGTACTCATCCATGAATTAATCCCCTCACACTATCCAAGTCTCCCCTGTCACCCTGAGCCCCTTTTCTTGTTGTCATCCTGAGCGTAGCGAAGGGTCTCGGGGCAGGGCTTTTCTTGCCACGCCTCCCCGAGATTCTTCGGTCGCCACGCTCACTCAGAATGACAGGGTGTGTCATCTTTCCTTTATCATCTCCACTAACCCCCTGTGGCAGTTCAAATCCACTTACCATAACCCTAATCACTTACCATAACTCAAAAAACGAATCCACTCGTGCCCAGCCTCGATTCGTTTCCTTTTAAAATTGTTTTAGTCATAAATTTGCCTTAATCGAATCCACGAACTGCTGGAACAGGTACACGTTGTCCAGCGGGCCGGGGGACGCCTCCGAGTGGTACTGGATGGCGAAGATGGGAAGCTCCTTGTGCCGCAGGCCCTCCACTGTACCGTCGTTCAGGTTGATATGAGTCACCTCAAGCTCTTTCCCTATCGTGGCGGGGTCGACGGCGTAGCCGTGGTTCTGGGCGGTGATATGGATACGGCCGTTCGATAAGTCCCGCACCGGGTGATTGCCGCCGCGGTGGCCGAACTTGAGCTTGAAGGTCTTGCCGCCGTAAGCGTGGGCGATAAGCTGGTTGCCCAGGCAGATGCCCATGATAGGCTTTTCGCCGACGAGCTTTTTAATGTTCTCAACGATATAGTCCAGCAGAGCGGGGTCGCCGGGGCCGGGCGAAAGCAGGATGCCGTCCGGCTTTAAGCTCAGAATTTCCTCCGCCGACGTTGTGCAGGGCACGACACTAGTATGGCAGCCGTGCTTGGCCAGCAACCTCAGAATATTGTATTTCAGGCCGCAGTCCAGCGCCACGACGTGGTAACTGGCGTTGCCGTCTCCCTCCCATTTATAAGGTTTATGTGTGGTGACATCTTTGACGAAGTCGATAGAGCCGTAGTCGGGCGCTTTCCTGATAGCTTCTAAAGCTTCGGCGGGCGTTTTTGACGATGTTATCATGCCCATCATGACCCCCGCCGAGCGCAGCCGACGGGTAATGGCGCGGGTATCCACGCCCCAGATGCCCGGGATGTTGCCCTCTAGCAGGTAATCGTGGACGGTCTTGTTATTAAGGTAGTGATTGGGCTGGTCGCACTCCTCTCTGACGACAAAGCCCCTCACTTGGATTTGTCTCGATTCAATGTCATCGTCGTTGGTGCCGTAGTTGCCGATGAGCGGGTAGGTGGGTATCAAAATCTGGCCGGAATAGGAGGGGTCGGTAAGCATCTCCTGGTAGCCGGCCATGCTCGTGTTAAAGACCGCCTCGCCGATGGCATCCGTCTCCGCCCCGAAGGCATAACCCTCGTAAGTCGAGCCGTCGGCCAGGACTAAAATAGCTGTTTTAGCCATGATGTGCTCTCACTTCTATTTTCAAACATTCATCCATATACACCGGGTTCCCCAGGTAAAAGGTCGCCATGACCTTACCTTTAAGTGTCTGCCCTGCCAGGGGAGTATTTTTGCCTCTGGAGGCGAATTTGTCCGTATCGACCACCCATTCTTTATGCAGGTCGAAGATACAGATATCCGCCGGCGCGTCAATTTCCAGCGTGCCCAGCTTTTCGTAGCCGAGGACGCGCGCCGGGCCGATGGTCAGCGCCGCAATCAGGGTATTCAGGCTGAGTTCACTTTTGAAAATCAAGCCCGCCAGGCTGCCCAGAGCTGTCTCCAGCCCGCTGATGCCGAAGGCGGCCTGAGTGAAATCGCAGTTTTTATCGGCGGCGGTATGCGGAGCATGGTCGGTAGCGACGATATCGATAACGCCATCGTTCAGGGCGCGGAGCAGGGCGATAGTGTCCTGTCTGTTCCTTAACGGCGGGTTGACTTTGGCGAGGGTCTTATATTTTATAACGTCTTCCTCGGTCAGGTTGAGGTGGTGGGGGGTGACTTCCGCTGTGACGCGGACGCCCTGCTCCTTGGCGGCGCGAATCAGGTCTACCGAGCCTGTGGTGCTGACATGGGCGATGTGCACATGCCCGCCGGTCTCGCGGGCAAACTCGAGGTCGCGCTTGACGATAAGCTCCTCAGCGGCCGCGGGTATACCGCAAAGTCCCAGCTCCAGCGAGACAACGCCCTCGTTTATCTGGCCGCCCTGACTGAGAAACAGGTTCTCACAGTGGTCTATAATCGGCCGGTTAAAGTCGCGGCTGTACTCGAGGGCCTGGCGCATAATTTCCGGGCTACTGACCGGAGCGCCGTCATCGCTATAAGCAATGGCACCGGCCATCTCAAGCTCGCCCATATCGACCAGTTCCTCCCCTTTACGGCCCACCGTGACGCAGCCGATGGGGAAAACGCGCACGACGCCCTCTTTGGCGGCAATTGTTTTAACATAGTTAATCATTGCCTCGTTGTCCAGGGGCGGGCTGGTATTGGGCATACAGCAAACGGTGGTAAAGCCTCCCCGCGCCGCGGCCAGCGTCCCCGTGGCGATGGTCTCTTTTTCTTCATTACCCGGCTGGCGGAGGTGGCAATGCAGGTCTATAAAGCCCGGGCAAACGATTAGCCCACCGGCGTCGAGGACGTCGTAATCTGTATCAGGTGGCGTGCTGTCTCCCACCCAGGAGATTTTGCCTTCTTTGATAAGCAGGTTGCCTGTTTTATCCATGTCCCGGGAGGGGTCAATGATACGGCCGCCCCGGATAAGCAAAGCATCTGGCATTTATCTAGTGATGTCCTCCTGTAAAGTGACTCGCCTTGAAGCCGTGGGCCTGAGCTTCCTCCTCCGTATTGAAAACTATGAGGTTCTCCGGCCTGATATCTTTAGTCCAGTGGCTGTCCGCGCTGTGGTATTTCTTAGTATCCAGTTTGTGTTCATGCCAATCTGTGCTTGCCACGAATTTCGGTTCGAAGCCATGTTCGCAATAAACGCAACGCAGCGTGAGAGGCCGGGTTTTCACTATTTTAAACTCAGGCTTGAGGTACTTTGTTTCGGTTGCCTGGATGGATACGCATTTCGGATTGGGGCACGCGGGGCTTATGGCATGCTGGTAGGCGGGGTATTTTGCCGGGGGCGGGGAATCAACCTCCGGAACCACAATGTCTTTGACGCCGAGCAAGAGCGCCAGGAGCGCCATCCTGATGGGCACACCGCGGGCAGCCTGTTTGAAATACATGCTCCTCTCATCAGCATCGACTTCGTAAGCCAGTTCATCAACCCTGGGGAGGGGGTGCATGACCAGTGTTTTGCGGAATGCCTTGCCCTGGAGCAGCTTTTTGTCCACCACGGGATATTTTTCCTTCAGGTCCTGCTCTTCAGCAGCGGAGAATCTCTCCTTTTGCGGTCGGGTGACGTAGAGGGCATCGACGCCTCCCTTCAACTCGACCTGTACACTGATGTCCGGCATCATCGTCAGCTGGTGAGGACTGCTCGGCGTGGTATAAATGGCATCCATAGGGAACAGGTTTTCCTTGTTCGCCTGGTCCAGAGCGCTGTACCGTTCTATTTCACCGCCGTATTCCGTGATGAGTTTATCGATGACATGTTCGGGTACTTCTAACCCCGGGCTCGGGCAAAACAGGATATCGGCACCGAACTTGGCCAGCGCGAAAATCAGGGAGTGTATGGTCCGGCCGTATTTCAAGTCGCCCCACAGTGCAATTTTCAGTCCCTTGATGGTATGTCTTTCCTTGAGGATGGTGTAGAGGTCGCAGAGGGTCTGGGTCGGGTGCTGGTGGCCGCCGTCACCGGCGTTGATAACCGGAATACCGGCATAGTTAGCCACGACCCGGGCCGCCCCTTCCCATGGATGGCGAATGGCGATAATATCGGCGTAGCTGCCGACGACTCTGGCCGTGTCGGCGATGCTTTCGCCTTTGGCAAGAGACGTAGCGCCGACATCGGAAACAGTGATAACGCTACCGCCGAGACGGTGCATGGCGGCCTCGAATGACAGCCTCGTACGAGTGCTCGGTTCGAAGAACAGGCTGGCCATAATTTTGCCCCGGCAGAGGCCGTACTGTTCCTTCATGTTGACCGACATTTCATCGGCCAGGGAGAAGAGCGCCATCATTTCGCCGTTAGAGAGGTCATCGATAGTCACCAGACTTCTATTTGCCAGTGTCATGGTAACTCCTCCTTTCCCGATTTCATCGGGACTTCCATCTGGCTGTTAGAGGTTTTATTATTGGCCTGGCTGACGATAGCAACCTCGTCAACGCCATCGGTCTCGACCAGGCGGACCTGGATATCTTCATGGCGGGCGCTGGGGATATTCTTGCCGACGTAGTCCGCACGTATCGGCATCTCACGGTGGCCGCGGTCGATGAGGACCGCCAATTGAATGGAGCGCGGTCGCCCCAGGTCAATCAGGGCGTCCATGGCAGCGCGGATGCTGCGGCCGGTGTAGAGAACATCGTCGACGAGCACCACAGACTTGCCGTTGATATCGGATGGAATATCCGTACGCTGGACGGAGGTGTTGGCTTCGGAGGGGTCGAGGTCATCGCGGTACAGGCTGAAGTCGAGAGCCCCGACGATGAGTTTCGATTTCTCGTAGCGCTCGATATTTTCCGCCAGGCGTTTTGCTAATGGAACGCCGCGGGTATGCAGGCCGACAAGCACCAGATTATCGGTGACCTTATTGCGCTCGATAATTTCGTGGGCAATGCGTGCGAGGGTGCGCCGGATGTCTTCTACGGTCATGACTATTTTTGCGGACATAAAAAACCTCTTGCTTCCGGCTGGCAAGAGGTTAAGGATTACCTGTGTTCGGTTGCTCCCCTTGCCAGCCTCGCGGGACTGGCTTAAAGGTTAAATTAGCTCCTTTTGTTGCGTTTGAATAGATTATATCAGAAAAAGGGGGGAGGTGCAACGATTTTAACGATTTTTTAGCAATAATCTTGCACCCTCATGTTATAATGGAATATAATCTCTTGTGCGCAGGAGTGTAGCTCAGTTGGTAGAGCAGCGGTCTCCAAAACCGCCGGTCAGGGGTTCGAGCCCTCTCACTCCTGCCAGATTATTAAACGCCGAGGTGGTGGAATCTGGTAGACACGCCATCTTGAGGGGGTGGTGAGCGTAAGCTCGTCGGAGTTCAAATCTCCGCCTCGGCACCATTTTAGAGTATTTTCCCCAGGCTGGATTTATATTTATCTCTTTGTATAATATATTAAGAGCCAGGGATTTTAATGGCAGAACAGGCCAGATTAATTGATGTCATCATAGGCAGGCGTTGCTAGAAGCCGGTGAAACCGGAGACAGGACAGGATTAAAATGAACCAGTATGACTATATCGTGGTGGGGAGCGGTATCGGCGGTCTTTATACAGCGCTGCTGGCCAAGGAAGCGGGCAGCGTTCTGGTTATCACCAAGGGCAGCATTGATGACTGCAATACCAAATATGCCCAGGGGGGTATTGCGGCGGCTATCGGTAAGGATGACTCACCGGAGCTTCATGTGCAGGATACGATAAATGCCGGTTGCGGCCTGTCTGACGAAGAAGCCGTGAATATCCTGGCTAGAGAAGCACCGGCGCGTATTGCCGACCTTGTTGATTACCGCGTGCCGTTCGATACTCTCGACGGCGAGGTTGCCCTGACCATGGAAGCGGCCCACAGCGTGCCCCGTGTCCTTCATGCCGGGGGTGACGCCACCGGCGAGTATATTGAACTGGCCCTGAGCAAGAAGGTGCGTGATTCCAAGATTCAGGTGCTGGAGAATTTTCTGGCCACCGAGATTCATGTAGAGAAAGGGAAGGTTAGCGGCATCAGGGCTATCGATTGCCGTACCGGTACCGTCGAGGAATTCGAGTGCCGCTTCCTGATTATGGCTACCGGCGGGGCCGGCCAGCTCTTCAAGTACAATACGAATTCTAACGTCGCCACCGGTGACGGTATCACGCTTGCCTTTAATGCCGGTGCCGAAATTGCGGACATGGAGTTTTTCCAGTTCCACCCCACCGCTCTGCGTATGCCCGGCGTGCCGCCGTTTCTTATTTCGGAGGCTGTAAGGGGGGAGGGGGGCTTGCTGCGCAACGCCGAAGGCTACCGTTTCATGCCGGACTATCACAAGAAGGCCGACCTGGCACCCCGGGACATCGTTGCCCGCAGCATACTCAACGAGATGAAAAAGACCCGCTCGGACAGGGTCTTTCTGGATGTCACCCATCTGCCGCCCAATACCATTACCACGCGTTTCCCGCATATCTATCGCTTTTGTCTTGACCGCGGTCTGGATATTACCAGAAGCCAGATACCCGTGGCGCCGGCTGCCCACTATATGATAGGCGGTGTAAAGACAAACAGCTGGGGAGAGACGAATATTAACGGATTGTTTGCCACCGGAGAAGTGGCCTGCACCGGAGTCCACGGGGCCAACCGCCTCGCTTCGAACTCCCTCCTGGAAGCGATTGTGTTCAGCAAGAGAATAGTGGAGAGGACCAAAAGCAAAACAAAAGAAAAGGTTGCTACCGAAGAAAAAGTCAAAGACATATACACTTCACTCGGCCAGAGACCGGTTCCCAGGGCGTTGCCCCCTCCCAGTCTGGCTGTCTTGCAGCAGTTGCACTGGGATAAGGTCGGCATCATTCGCGACAAGGAGGGGCTGAATCAGGCAGCCGGTATCCTGGCGGCCTGGCAGCATTCTTCACCCAGGCCCACGGACCAGCCTTCTTATGAGTTGAGCAACCTGATGTTGACCGGGCGGCTGTTGACGGAAGCGGCATTTATCAGGGAAGAGAGCCGGGGCGCCCATTTCCGGTCAGATTTTCCCCAGAGTTCGCCGAAGTGGCAGTGCCACATCATATGGAGGAAATAGATTTTCTGCCATCGAATTTACTCTCTCAATCGGACTCCCTGGCAGCAGTATTTGAAAATGAATCGGTCAATGTATTATAAATATAAGGACGGTCAACATATTTTATTGATAGAAGGATAATTTTGTGGCTAAGAAAAAGAAGGCAGTAAAACCCCGAGAATATACCCGACGCCAGCTATCACATTTTCAGAAGCAAAAGCGGCGGCAACGTATCATTTTTATCAGCGGGATTGCGATTATCGCAGCTATTATCTTGATAGTCCTGGTGGGTTGGTTTAATGGTGAGTATCGCCCTCTGCACAAGACTGTAATCAAGGTATATGATACTAAGATTAATACAGAATACTTCATTGACACGCTGGAAATCGCCGGGAAAGGCCAGGAGGCTGGAAGAATCGAAGCGATGACCGATAGCGTGGTAAATGAAATTATACAGGACGAACTGGTCAGGCAGGGGGCGGTGAGATTCGGGATAACTGTAAGCGATGATGAGGTAAAAAAGGCTATTGCAGGTTCGTCTCTGCCGGTTAATAATGCCAGCATGGGTCTTATGAGGGCGCAATTATTACAGAATCGGCTGAAGAGTGAGTATTTTGCCTCTCAAGTGCCGGAGTCCGATAACCAGGTATATATGATGACAATGCTGGTGGAGAGCGAGAGTCTGGCTCTTGAGGTCCGGGACAAATTCATAAGTAGTAATAACTTTACGGCGCTTGCCAGTGAGTATGCGCAAAATTATACTTCTAAACAAAATAAGGGGGACTACGGCTGGCACCCTACCTCTATATACTTAAACCAGCTGGGTTCCACAATACCTGTGGATTTTGCTTTTCACGCGGAAAAGGGAGCATTAAGCCCGCCTTTACCTGATAAAGATGCGTACAAGCAGTTGGGCTACTGGCTGCTAAGGGTGAACAACAGACCGAATGAAGGTTCGGCAAATGTATCGGCACTCATGTTGAGTAGCGAGGTGGAATCAAAGGACATCAAGGCGAGGCTGGAAGCCGGAGAAGAGCTTGGCCCCATCGCGGATGAATATTCCCAGTACAGCCCATCTCAGGAAGGGCATGGGGAACTCGGCATAATGGATGTCTCGGAGAATATCAGTGATGCCTTTAATGGCTATGTTGTCAATCCGGAAACAGAGCTTGGTAAATGGAGTAATCCCATCCGTGAAGGCGGTTATTGGACAAAGGGCGGCGCCTGGCTGGTGAAAGTAGTCGATAAGGATAATGATAGAAAGCTAAGTACCGAGGACCGGGGTACCCTGATAGATAAAGCCTATAGCGATTGGATGTCCGGTCTCTGGCTTGCATCTGCCGCTGATATAGATAACTCTGGACTGACTGAACTAAAGACATGGGCTATAGACCGAGCGTTAAAGGAATTAAAAATAGTCAAAGGGTAGCGACAATGAATAAAAAAAGCATAGGTATCGGCCTGATGGGTCTGGGGGTGGTTGCCGGACAGGTAGCCAGGGTCCTGACGGATAAAGCGGACGAACTGGCGGAGAAGGTCGGTTGTCCCCTCGTCCTGCGGAAGGTCAAGGTCCTGCCGCAGGATTTGTCGCGTCCTCAGGCAAAAAAGATGCCCCGGCAGCTTTTCACGACCGATGATGACGAATTTTTCGGGGAACAGAGCATCGATATCGTTATCGAGGCCATTGGTGGCGAGAGACCGGCACTGGACTACCTGAAAAGGGCCCTTGCGGGTGGTAAACACGTTGTTACTTCTAATAAGGAGGTCATCGCCAAGCATGGTATGGAACTGCTGGCACTGGCCCGAAAGCATGGGGTAGGCCTGCAATATGAAGCCAGTGTCGGCGGCGGCATCCCATTGATTGCCCCGTTCAAGCACGACCTGGTAGCAAATAATATCAGCGCCATCTTCGCCATCATCAATGGGACCACCAATTATATCCTCACCATGATGGCAAAAGAGGGTATGGACTTTGCTGCGGCACTGAAACAGGCACAGAAGCTGGGCTACGCCGAAGCCAATCCGGAGAATGATATCGAAGGGATAGATGCCAACTACAAGCTGGCTATCCTGGCTTCACTGGCCTTCCAGACCCAGGTAAGACCTCAGGATATTTACCGTGAAGGTATTTCGCGGCTCACCGGCCATGACTTTCGTTACGCGCGGGAGCTCGGTTTTGCCATAAAACTGCTGGCTATAGCCAAGCAGAGCGATGATTCCATCGAGGCCAGAGTACACCCGGTGTTCATACCGCAGGACTCTTTTCTGGCCAAGGTCGATGGGGTATATAATGCAGTGCACGTTGAGGGCGATCTGGTAGGTAAGGTGCTTTTCATCGGTGAAGGCGCCGGCGCCAGGCCCACCAGCAGCGCCGTTATTGCCGATGTCGTTTCCTCGGCGCGGAAGATTGTCCTGGGTGTCGGCAGTATATCCACCTGGAAAGCGGCCTCGGGCAAGAGTATCAAGTCCATGGATGAAATCGAAACGCAGTACTACGTAAGGTTAAATGCCGCGGACCGTCCCGGCGTCCTGGCGCAGATTGCCAGGGTTTTCGGCAACAATAAGATAAGTATTTCTTCGGCGATACAGCCGGAGTCCGACGCTAAAACAAAAACGGCAGAAATAGTGATTATGACACATCCGGCCCGGGAAAAAGCCATGCAGAAGGCGCTCCGTGAACTGGAGTGCCTTGAGGTGGTCAGGGAGATAGCTAATTTTATCCGGGTGGAGGATATAGAAGGAGGCTAACTCTGAAAAAGGGAGTTCTGTTTCAATATAAAAAATATTTACCTGTCACTTCCAGAACACCGATGTTCACCATCGGGGAAGGGGATACGCCGCTGGTCAGGTGCGATAAGCTGGCCAGGAAATACGGCTGCGGCGAGCTTTATTTCAAGCTGGAAGGCTGCCACCCCACCGGCTCTTTTAAAGACAGGGGCATGGTGGTGGCCGTGGCCAAAGCCGTGGAAGAGGGCACCAGGGCTATAATCTGCGCATCGACCGGCAACACCAGCGCCTCCGCGGCCGCTTTCGCGGCTTACTGCGGACTCGAGTGCATTATCGTTATCCCCGGGGGCAAAATCGCCATGGGCAAGCTGGCCCAGGCAATTGTATACGGGGCGAAAATTATCGCCATCGACGGTAATTTCGACCGGGCGCTTGACATCGTCCGCAGTCTCAGCGAGAGGAACCCGGTGACGCTGGTAAACTCCCTCAATCCTTACCGCATCGAGGGACAGAAGACGGCTGCCTTCGAGATTGTCGACGTCCTCGGCGACGCCCCGGACTATCTCTTTCTACCGGTGGGGAACGCCGGCAATATCACCGCCTACTGGAAGGGCTTTAAAGAATATTACGGAGCGGGCAAGGCAACGAAGAAGCCGAAGATGTACGGTTTCCAGGCCGAGGGTGCGGCACCGATTGTCCGCGGCCATGCCATCGAGAAGCCGGAAACGGTAGCCACGGCCATACGCATCGGCAACCCGGCCAGCTGGCAGAAAGCGGTAGCCGCCCGCGATGAGTCCGGCGGCATTATCGACATGGTCAGCGACGAAGAAATACTCTCCGCCCAGAGAATCATGGCTTCCGAGGCCGGGGTCTTCGGTGAGCCGGCATCGGCGGCGCCGCTGGCCGGTTTAATCAAGCTTACGAATCAGAGGAAGGACTTTTCGGGTAAGGTTATCGTTGGCGTGGTCACCGGCACCGGACTCAAGGATACCGAGACCGCCCTGAAGAAAGCCCCGCAGATTCTGGAGCTACCGGCAGATATCAAGGCGGTGGAAAAAGCCCTGGGGTGGGGCTAATAAAAGGTTTGACCGATTTGTCATTGCGAGCGAAGCGTGGCAATCCCTGAAACCGAATTAAGCCGATGATTGAGATTGCCACGTCACTTCGTTCCTCGCAATGACAGTAAAGGTTGTTAATAGCGGCAGGTAAAACAAGGAGGCGGAGCATGATTGACGAGGCCACGATAAAAAAAGCGGTACTCGATATTATTAAGGCCATCGGGGAAGACCCTTCCCGTGAAGGCATCAGGGATACACCCCAGCGCGTGGCGGAAATGTACACCGAGCTTTTCCAGGGCCTCCATAAAGACCCCAAGGAAGACCTGGAGGTTGGCTTTGAGCTGGGTCACCGCGAGATGGTAGTCCTGAAGGATATACCTTTTTATTCCATGTGCGAGCACCACCTGCTGCCTTTCTTCGGGGTGGCCCACGTGGGCTATATTCCCAATGCCGAGGGGCGCATCGTCGGTATCAGCAAGCTGGCCAGGGTGGTGGAGACAATCGCACGCCGACCTCAGGTGCAGGAGCGCATGACAACAGAAATTGCCGATGCCATTGACGAAGGGATTAAGCCGGCCGGGGTGGCGGTGGTCATACAGGCGGAGCACCTCTGCATGACTATGCGGGGCATTAAAAAACCGGGGAGCAACGTTATAACCTCGGCCATCAGAGGAGCCTTCCGAAGCAAGTCGGCCAGCCGCGCCGAGTTCTTCTCTTTGATTCAAGGGAAGTAAGATTTTCTAAATATCCAGATTCGCATACTTGGCGTGTGCCTGGATAAAGGCCTTGCGTGGCGGGACCTCGCCGCCCATCAGCATCTGGAAAGTCTCATCCGCCTTGGTAGCGTCCTCAATATTCACTTCGAGGAGCGTGCGGTTGGCCGGGTTCATGGTGGTCTCCCAGAGTTGCTCCGCGGTCATTTCACCCAGGCCCTTGTAGCGTTGAAGAGTTACACCTGATTTTTCAGACATTTTATCAAGTATTCCTGCAAGCTGATTCCAAGGAACATCAATACCTATTTCTTTTTCGTTCTTTTTGATGTAGTATGACTTGCCTTCAATATACTGTTTTACTTTAGGATAGAGATCGTAACATTTTTTAAGTATCGGATCTTCAAGTAATTTCCTGTCCAATTTGATTTCTTCAGGAAGTTGAATATAATATTTGTTATTGATAGGGTCATCACACATTTCATAAGTAATTTTAGATTCGTGAAACCACTTTGCTACTATTGGCATTATCTCACTATCGTTTTTATTGAAATCTAACTGAAACGAATGTCCCTTTTTTATCAAAATTTCACCCAATTTTCTCGGCATTCCTACGCTCTCGAGTGAAGATAAACTTTGTTCGTAACTTCTTAAAGAATTTAGAAATTCAATTATTTCTTCGCCCTTAAGCTTGATGGAATTATCTTTGGAAAACACGGTGACGTTATCGAAAGCAAGCTTAGAGTAATATTTACCAAGCCCTTCCTCGGTATATACCCACTCGCTAGTTTTCCCTTTTGTAGCCCGGTATAAAGGCGGCTGGGCAATGAACAGGTGCTTGGTGTTGATAAGCTTGTTCATGTGGCGGAAGAAGAAGGTGAGCAGAAGCGTGCGGATATGGGAACCGTCAACATCGGCATCCGTCATCAGGATAACGCGGTGATAGCGCAGCCTCATGGGGTCGAAATCATCATCGATGCCGGCACCGAGGGCAGTCACGATGGTGCGGATTTCTTCATTGGCCAGCATCTTGTCCGGCGGAGCTTTTTCCACATTAAGGATTTTACCGCGCAAAGGTAATATAGCCTGGAAGCGGCGGTTCCGCCCCTGCTTGGCCGAGCCTCCGGCGGACTCCCCCTCTACCAGGTATAATTCGCACTGTGCCGGGTCTCTCTCCGAGCAGTCGGCCAACTTGCCGGGCAGTGTCCCGTAATCCAGTCCGCTTTTCCTGATAATCAGGTCGCGCGCCTTGCGGGCGGCTTCCCTGGCTCTGGAAGACATAACGCATTTCTCGATGATTTTCCTGGCGTCGTCAGGGTGTTCCTCGAGGTACAGGCCTAAACCCTCATTAACGGCGCTTTCTACCTGGCTCTTAATTTCTATGTTGCCCAGTTTACCCTTGGTCTGCCCCTCGAACTGCGGCTCGGAGAGCTTGACGCTGATAATGGCGGTCAGCCCTTCCCGGACATCCTCACCGGTCAGGTTGGGGTCATCATCCTTGAGTATCTTGCTTTTATGGGCGTAGTCATTGAGGGTGCGGGTCAGGGCGGAGCGAAAGCCGGTAAGGTGAGTGCCGCCGTCCACCGTATTGACGCAGTTGGCGAAGCTGAAGGCGGATTCGGAGAAGCCGTCATTATACTGGAGGGCTACCTCAACGGTGGTGCTGTTGATTGATTTGGTAATATAGATAGGCACCGGATGGCGTACTATCCGGTTCCGGTTGAGGTGGCGCACGAAGCCGGTAATGCCGCCTTCGAAATAGAAAGTCCGTTCACGGTCGTTAATTTCATCGATAAAGGTTATTTCCACGCCTTTATTGAGATAGGCCATCTCCCGCAGGCGCTCGCTTACGGTATCAAAATCGTAGTTGATTTCGCTGAAAATCTCTTTATCGGCCAGGAAGGTAGTGGTGGTGCCCGTATCCTCGGCTTTGCCGATGACTTTGACCGGAGCTACCGGAACACCGCGCTTATATTCCTGGTGGTGTATCTTGCCGCCGAGCCTGACATCGACGGTCATCCACTCGGAAAGCGCATTGACCACCGAGGCGCCGACGCCGTGCAGACCGCCGGATACGGTGTAAGACTTGCCGCCGAACTTGGCGCCGGCATGGAGTACAGTCATCACTGTTTCCAGAGCCGATACTTTGGTGGTGGGATGGATGCCCACCGGAATGCCGTGCCCGTTATCCATAACGCTAACGGACTTATCCTTTTTAAGCGTAACGATGATGCGGTCACATCTGCCGGCCATGGCTTCATCAACGCTGTTATAGGCAATTTCATAAAGTAAATGGTGCAGACCGCGCTGGTCAGTGCTGCCGATATACATACCGGGGCGGCGCCGTACGGCTTCCCTGCCTCCCAGCACTTGAATATCTTCGACGGTATATTCGCCGGCATTAAGCTTTCTGGCTTTCTTCGGAACAGGAGTATCTGGCATTATAAGTCCTTTCTCAAGTAAAAAAGGTAGCAAGAAATATAAGAGCGATTATTCTTCGAGGGAACAATCTCACCTATATAGCCCGCGGCTATAAAATGACAGGCTGGCCAGTTAACAGATAATACGTACATTTAGCCTTTTTCATTATAGCATTTTTCAGCTACGAAGTAAAGCTGAAAAGAAGGGGCTGGGAATCCTATTATGATTAATTCCCAGCCCTCTCAGAACTGGCAACTCATCGTGTGACTTAGTTTTAACTTAGATACACACGATTGTTCACGGACGACCTCGAAATATACCTATAGACCGGCCCATCTATCCCCCCGATGGCGGCCTGGTGTTGGGTGGCGGCGGATTCTTCATGCCCAGGCGGAACAATTCCCCGGTATCCTTGCGCTTCCAGTTCATGGATATGCGCTGCTGGGTGGGGTGGAGCATCTTGATAGCGCCCGGCCGGGGGCACTCTTCAACGCAGCCGCCGCAATACCAGCATTCCTCCGGGTAAACGACGATGGGCTGTTTTTTCTTTTCCGGATTGGGCATCATGACATCGGTAGGGCAGACATCGACGCAGAGGTTGCAGCCGATGCAGATATCGGGATTGAACTCTACCGCCTTGTTGGGCGTGGGTGGATTAGGCACCATATACGCTTTATCGCTCATTTTAGTTACATCTCCCTTAGTATTTCGCTTTAATAATACCGGTTTATTGTCCGGAGTGTTTCTTATAGTTTTCCTGATAACTGGAGGCATAGGGTGCCTTGAGATGGAAGTCCAGCGGCAGCTCCCTGACCTTGACTTTATTATTTTCCTGTTTGATGGGAAGCAGTTTATTCCACTCGGGCGGGTCCATCTGGGGATAGTCCAACCGGTGGAAATCAAGGATGGAGTTGCTGGCTTTACGTTCCAGTGAAGCCTTGATGACCATCTCGCCCACGGAAATAAGCGCCTGGCATTCCAGCAGGCGTCCCAGTTCGTGCGGATTTGAGGCGTAGGCTGCGGCTAGTTCCGTTGTCTTGAGTTCGTTGAGCAGTCGCAGGCCAAGATTGAGCGTTAGCTCGTTCTTATATCGGCCGCAATAGTCCCGCATAATCCTGGCGATAGCGGCATTGATTTCTTTCCAGCCGTTGCCCTCTTTGCTCTGCCTGGTGGCGGTGTAAGCATGTTCTTTCTCCGCTTCGATCTGATTGCGGTCGGCTACCGGTTCGGGCGCTGTTTTAGCGTAGTCGGCGGCATGCCGGCCGGCGTACCGGCCGGTGGTGTGCGATTCTCCATGGCAGCCCCCGCCGAAGATGGTGCCGCCGGCGGCGGCGTAGAGTCCTTCCAGGTTTGACCTTAAATCCCAGTCCGTTAAAAAGCCGCCGCCTCCCAGGCCGCGTACTGTCGGTGGTGTGTTGGGCCCGCCCGCCCAGTAACAGGCGTTGAAATATCCCTCGACGGGCATGACCGGGGCCTGGAACAGGTCTTTATCGGGGTCGAAGCCGGCTTTTGTCATGGTATCGTAAATTGGGATACGGGTCTTACCCTCATTGCCGACCATCATCCCGAAGGTGCACCGGCGTTCCTCCTCGGAAAAGCGGGTAAAATCGGCGTATAAAGGCAGCTTGAACTCGCCCTTGCGTATTCTTTCGACTACGTCCGGGGGAATATCATTCAAGCGGAATTCCTGATTGGTGCGGGAAATTCCTATCCCGATACCCAGCTGGAATTGCTGGCCAGACTGCGGATAGAACCGGTCTTCCCACTTTTTCAGTTCCCGGCCGAAGACATCAACCCACGGCAGCTCTTTGCCGTCGGCATCGACTATCGGCGTGCCGTGATAGGTGTTGCTGGCGTTACCCGTACTGTAGGGCGCGTAGCCGAAGCCAATCAGGCCGCCGGGACCGGTCATTTCCATGCAGACGAACTCGGCACCGGCATTCCAGCCTAGAGCCTGGCCGACACCGGAGCTGTTCATATCGGCCATGGTGCCCGAAGCGGTTATTTCCGGCGCGAAAACATAGAGACGGCCGGCGCCACCGGTGCAGATAATAGTGGCTTTCGCCCGGAAGATATAGAACTCACCGGTATGGGTATTGACAGCAGTGGCACCGACGACTCTTGCCCCCTGTTTACCACCTGCGGTGAGCAAGGAGGTAGGCATTGTCCTGTTGTAGATATTCACACCCAGCCGCTTTGCCTCTTCGTATAGTTTGGGCTTGATGTTCCAACCCCAGACGCGGATGATATGCTTGTTAGCATAGTCGTAGGCGAACATCAGCTTGGTCGCTTCATCGCGGAAGGGGGCACCCTTGAACTCGTCTTTTACATCTCGAATCTGGATGCCCATCTTTTCGCATTCGAGCAGGGTATCCCAGCCTTCCTTGGTGATGATGTAGCGGACATGACCGCCGGTCCAGCCCTGCATGCTATCGTAACAGGCATTGGTGTACATCTCCGGGGTGACCTTGGAGCAGGGGTTGGTGACGGCGCCGTGCCAGTGGTCGACGCCGGCCCCGCCGGAGCCGCTTCTCTTGGCGTGGCCTCTCTCGGCGACGGCGACCTTCACGCCTTTTCTGGCGGCATTGATGGCGGCCTGTAAACCGGCGACGCCGCCGCCGATAATGAGGACATCGGCAATGACTTCATTCACCTTGCCGTAGTTTACAGGGTATGGCCATTCGGGGACCTTGCCATTGCGCTGAACATATTCATGCCAGGTACTCATAAATGTATTTCCTCCTACTAATAATGCGCTTTAAGAATGAGTGTTTGGGATTGCTGAATTGAATGTTATATCTATGTTATTACTTTGTCAAATAATTAGTGTGCGGTGTGTTTTTGCAGAATCTTTGTATGTGATTTTTCTGTGTGATATACTCGAATCAAGGGGAGTGTATAAAGTGAGTTTTTTATGAGCCCCGGATCGGGAAGGGAAAAAGTGGACAGTAACATCACTAAGGCTAAGCAGATAGCTGAAAAGATAATACAAAATGTCGAGAAAGTAATGGTCGGCAAGACGGAAGCGGTGCGGCTGGCGGTAATCGCTTTAATCAGTCAGGGGCACCTGCTTATCGAGGATGCCCCGGGTGTCGGCAAGACCATGCTCGCCCGCAGCCTGGCGAAGTCCATAAACTGCAGCTTCAAACGAATCCAGTTCACGCCCGATATGCTCCCGGGCGATATTACCGGTGTCACGATATATAATCAGAAAATGGGCGATTTCGAGTTCCACCCCGGGCCTATCGCGGCTCAGGTGGTTCTGGCGGATGAAATCAACCGGGCCACGCCCAAGGTCCAATCGGCCCTGCTGGAGGCTATGGAGGAGAGGCAAATTACCGTAGACGGCGTTACTCATAAAATGCCCTCGCCTTTCCATATTCTGGCCACCCAGAATCCCATCGAATACGAAGGCACCTTCCCCCTCCCGGAGGCACAGCTGGACAGATTTCTATTGCGGATAAACATAGGCTATCCATCTCTATCAGAGGAAAAGGTCATCATGGAAAGGCAGCAGTATATTCATCCCATCGAGCAAATTGGCCATGTC
The DNA here is from genome assembly GCA_041489355.1 of Dehalococcoidia bacterium. Classification (GTDB taxonomy): domain Bacteria; phylum Chloroflexota; class Dehalococcoidia; order Dehalococcoidales; family RBG-16-60-22; genus JBGPRB01. Next base: position 34,806 of record JBGPRB010000001.1, on the reverse strand, counting down.
GTGGATGCTTCCGATGTTTTAATGCTCCAGGAAACGGTGAAGAAAATCTATATAGACGACCTGGTGAAGCAGTATATCGTATCGCTGGTGGAGGCGACACGCCATCATCCGTCGATATATCTCGGCGCTTCTCCCCGCGGCTCACTGGCCCTTTTCCGCACGGCCCAGGCCCGGGCCATGTTGCTGGGGCGCGACTACGTTTTACCGGATGATGTTAAAGCCCTGGCCGTGCCCGCCCTGGCCCATCGGTCGTTATTATCGGCTACGGGCCAGTCACAGGGTAAGGACGGCCGTGCTTTTATCGCTGAGATACTGGAAACCGTCCCCGTGCCCGGGGCAGTCCCCGACTAATAGAGCCGGGCTGATAAGTAAGGCACGCTCTTTTCCGGACAGGAATTTATGAAGATTCGAAGGTTTCCCATTATCATCCTGATTCTCATACTGGCGCTGGCTTTAGCCGGCGGGTTTACCCTTCTTTGGCACCTCTTTATTTTCCTGGTGATTTTGCTTTTATTGAGCTATCTGTGGCTGCGCCTGAGCATCCGCAACATTGATGGCCGGGTGGAGAAATCGCCTGAAAACTGCCAGGTTGGTGAACGTTTTGAAGAAGAATTTACGTTTTTCAATCACGGCAGGATACCCACACCTCTAATTGAAGCCCGGGAGGATACCGATTTGCCCGGCTACCGGAATGTAGCGACCTTTAATCTGGCGCCACAGGGTTCTCATGGCTGGCGCACCGAGATTTACTGTCAGCGCCGGGGGCGGTATGGTCTGGGCACTCTTACCGCTAAAATTTCCGACCCTCTCGGGTTCTTTTCTATGAATCGGCAATTTGGTAAAAGCCAGGGCATCACTATTTACCCGGCGACGCCGGACCTGCCTTTTTTCCAGGCGCTGCCTCGCCAGGAACCGGGGTCGAGTCCACGCCACTGGTTAGCCAGCGAGGTTGGCCCCAACGCCTCTCGTGTGCGTGAGTACGCCAGCGGCGACAGCCTCCGGCATATCCACTGGCACTCTACAGCTCATACCGGTAATCTCATGGTCAAGGAGTTCGAACCTGACCGTTACAATTATACTTTCAAGGATATCTGGATTGTCCTGGATATGTATCGGGACTGTCAATTCGGGGACGGCGACGAGACAACCGAGGAATACAGTGTCACGATAGCCGCCTCTCTGGCTAAAAAATATATAGAAAGCGGTAAAAATGTGGGGCTGATAGCCTCGGGCGACCGGGCTTATCTTGTCCTGCCCGAAACCGGCGACGAGCACCTGAAGGACATTATGCAGGCCCTGGCCATGATAAAAGCGACCGGAAAATTGCCTGTTGATGCTTTACTGGCGTCCCAGGCGGAGCGTTTTGATGCGGGCTCTGCCTTGGTAGTAGTTACGTCCTCCGATAACCGGGGTATAGTGGCGCCACTACGCCGTACCGTGAATCGCGGCACGATAGTCACAGTCATCCTGCTCGATGCTATCAGCTTCGGTGGTAAAACGGGTGCGGTAGATACGGCGCGCAGCCTTATTGCCAACGGCATCACTGCTTATATCGTCAGGCGTGGGGTAGAGATATCCAGGGCTCTGGACAGCCGGTTTTTATCCTCGCCAATGCAGTACGCCGGAGATAAAAAATAGAAGTGGCTGATAACATGGAAAAGCAGAAAAAGTTGCCTGACCGCGCAGGAGAGCCAAAAGAACCGTCAGTATTGCCAGTAAGAATAATTTACTGGTTGGGTAAGTGGCAGGAGTGGGTAAATGTAGTTTTACTCTTTATCGCTCTTGAGATTGCGGTGCTTTCTATTGAGCAAGCCCGGTGGATTACACCTCAGCCATTGTTGACGCTGGTTCTTATTTTCTCGATTTTAATTGTCTGGTTGCTTATCAGGAGCCGACTCCCCGGGATTGTAAAACATATCCTGGCACTGGTCACCGGCATTATCGTGACGATATGGCAGGTATATAGTTTGATGCCTCCGCCGGAAACGACATCAAAGTTTCGTCATTTACTGGATGTTTTACAGTCGTGGTGGACGCCGGAGGTCACGTTAATACCGGGTGAGGAAAAGATATTATTCGCCGTATTTATCACCTTCCTGACCTGGGTAATCGGTTATATTTCGACATGGTTTATTCTGCGCAAACGTAATGCCTGGGTGGCGGTTTTTCTGGGCGCGGTGGTTATCCTGGTAAATTTAAGCAACCTCCCGGGCAGTTACTATTACTTTTTCGGTCTCTATTTTCTGGCGGCTATATTTCTCATTATCCAGACACGCATGGCCAGCCAGCATTATTTAACGGGACACAGCACGGGTTTTACCAGGCGGGGTTTACTCTATCTTGCAGCTTCACTTCTTATCATTGTCATACTGTCGGTTACCATTTCCTGGGTAACGCCGGAAGCGCGAGTCCCCCAACTCCAGACGATGATAGCTACCAGGACGCTCTGGAAACGTGATATTGAGGAATCAAAACTAAATCTCTTCGGCACCATACCGGCGAAGCAGGCTCTGAGCACGACCAGCACACGCCGTGATCTGCCGTTTAATAAGGAATGGCATCAGAGCAATCGGGTAGATTTCATCGTCAGGTCCGAACGTCCCTCTTACTGGCGAATAGGTGTATATGACATCTATACTTCTCAAGGGTGGGAAAGCAGTCCGACCAATGAGTATTTGCTGGGACAAGAAGTACCCTGGATGGATACCAAGGCACTTTCAGACCAGGACATGATAACGTACACGGTAACCACCGAAATGAAGACGGATGTCCTGCTTACGGGAGGTGGCTTTATATCTTCGGATACACCAGCTCTGATACATGTAAGCGGCGGGGATGATGTTATGGCCGTTACTGTGCCGCGCGTCCTCAGTCCCGGCGAGCACTACTCCGTTAAGTCCTTCATCTCTTCGGCAGCGGGGAGCGATTTATCCGGGGCTGGCGAAAATTATCCGGAGTCTATTAAGGCTATTTATCTTCAGCTGCCTTCCGATTTTCCTGGGGATATCAGGCAGTTGAGTGAAAATGTAACCGGGAAGGCAAAAACACCCTATGACAAGGTAATGGCTATAGATAACTATCTTTCCCGGATTCCTTATCAAGAAGAGATTGAAGCTCCACCCAAGGGGACTGACGGCGTGAAATACTTTCTGTTTAACCAGAAGTCGGGTTTTTGCCTCTACTATGCCTCGGCCATGGCGGTAATGCTTCGCTCCGTTGACGTACCCTCGAGAATTGTCGTTGGCTATCTCCCCGGCGACCCGGGGGAAGAAGCGGGACAATATATTCTAAGAGACAAGCACTATCATACCTGGCCGCAGGTCTATTTCTCGGGCTACGGCTGGGTGGACCTGGAGGCAACACCCAGCGGCACGGAAAGTCCGGTCGCTATAAAGACACCCTGGGTGTCCGGAAGTGCCATTGAAAGTCTGCCGCAATGGGATGTATGGCTGCCGTACCCGCCTTACGGGATATTTTATATGCCGGACGTGGATTTTTCAGCTGGTACGCCCGCGAAAAAAAATTTCAGGATGGGGCCCCTGCCTTTTGCGGACGAACTGGGGCGCACCCTGCTCATTATTTTCAGCATCGCCATTATTATCGCATTTTTAATGGTACCGCTTCTGGCACTCAGGTCAGCCTTTTACCGCTGGCTGTGGCACGTTGACAGGTCAGCACTGGCATACAGGACGTATACCAATATGTGTAAACTCGCCTCGATGGTCAAGCTGGGTCCCCGGCCGTACCAGACGCCCCTGGAATTTGCCGCCGCTTTGGGTGCGGTGTTTCCGCAGGAGGCCACGGCTGTGGATAATATCGTGAAGGCTTATGTGGAGACCCGGTTTGGCCGCCGGGAAGCGAAGCCGGGGCTCTTCGAGGAGGCTGAGATTCTCAAGGCGCGTTGCCGCGTCTACGATGTGCTTTTACTACGGCTCGGGGTACCGGGGAAGCTGTTCAGTAAAAGGTGAAAAAGCTATAAAATTGGGGGGGAGGTTAAGAAGGCGCCAGCGTTATTTGACGTCAAACCTCAGGTGAAGAGTCCGATAAATCTCGGTTTGCCCCTGTTTATACAGGAAAAACTCTACTTTCTGGTTATCCCCTGAGCTTAACGGCGTGAATCCGAACTCTTGCTCCCATGCCTGCTCATTCTTCAATACTACCGGTCCCAGTTCTCCGATTACAGTTCCCGCTGACTGTATCTCCACGCGATAGGGCATCTCCTGCTGCTCGTGGTTGATAATAACTATCGTCACGTCGTATGTTTCCCCTAAATATAACTCCTGCGGATAATTCGTTTCTTCTCCGTTTGTTGCCCGCACATAGAACTCGGTAAATTTCTCCCCTGACCTGGGTGCTATGATAACATAACACAGCGTTCCTATTGCCCCCAGCACGACAACAAGTAATACTACCGATAACGCCTTATCCCAGGCACTGTCTCCCCGGTGCAGCAGACTCAGTTGAAACTCGCAGTTGAATCTATCCTTTTCCTGTAATCTCTTTCTCCTGACTAGGGCGATGATGGATACCACGAATATGAAGGCGGCAGTGGAATACAGGATTGACTCCACGGTAATCCCCCACGGGGTAGCGCTAAGGATAAGACCGATAACGGGCACGGCAGCTATGCTCAACCCGAAGCTGAGTGCCACCCTTTCAATACCGCTTATGCCCCCATTTCTGGGGAAAAGAGTCAGCGTGAGGACATAACCCGGGAAGAAGAGGACATAGAGTAAGCCAATAATGATACGCAGATAGCTGATGGGGACCAGAATAGAAATTACTATCAGCAGGACAACAACTATATTTAATGGTAAGAGTCCGCTGCCCAGTTTGATTCTCAATCCTGCACCTCAATGCTTTTTATCAGACCCTTTAGACAAGAACATACAATTAATTTACAGGCTATAAAAGTGATTCGGTTATCTCTCTGCCATTTTTATGGCTGATTACATTTTAATTTGTCTGTAACCTTTTCGTTCCTTCCTGCTGGCCATATAACTATTTTATTATCCTTACCTTTCTTAAATTGTCCTTCGAGAAATTCACAAAGAAAGCCCGTTCTTCTTTACTTAGCCCCCTGATTAAAAGCAGCACGGCAAAATAGACCACAAAACCGATAAATATTGACGCTAAAATCCAGGCTATTGATTCTGGATTTATTCGCCAGATACAGATTGCCATAATGAGTGATGAGAAAACACTCTTTAGTATGAATGGCACACTCAATTCAAATTTCAGGTATCTACGGGTTACTATCAGTATAAGTATACATACGATACCATAAGCGACGAGAGTGGCCGTCGCTGCTCCTGTCAAGCCCATACGCGGGATGAGAAGTACGTTCAGCACGATATTCAAAAGTGCCGATATGGCTAATAACATGAACATCAGCCTTGTTTTTTTTACCAGATGGATGATAAATACACTTATCTCATAGACACCGGATAACACACCGCTGAAAGCAATAAATGGGACGATGGTGTTGCCGGTGACAAACTCAGAGGTAGTCAATACCTGGAGTATTGGTTTGGCCAGTATGGATAAGCCGAAGGCAGAAGGGATGGCAATCATCAGGAAATACTTGAGTGAGTATTTCAGGTATTTCCTGGTTTCGACCAGATTTTGCTCGTCATAAGATTTTGAAATCGTGGGAAATAACAGGCGCGTGATTGGGGTTATCAGAAAGACCGTATACCAGCCTATGTTGTAGGCGGCGCTGTAGATACCGGTCGCGGTAACTCCTATAAAGTAGCTTATCAGATATCGGTTACTGCTGCTGATTATCCACAGCACGGCGCTGGTTGGAGTGAGAGGGAGCCCGTAACTCAAAAATAATTTCAGGCGGGAAAATCCGGGGAGCTTAAACCCAATTTGTTTCAGGATAATGAAGAGGAGTGTAAGATGGAATAGCAGGCTGGCCACTATAGTCGCCGTAATGACCCCGTTGAGACTGTAGCCAAAGCGAAGAAATAAGTAAATCAGGCCGACATTAACAGCGCTTTGAACCACGGTAAAAGTAGCCATCAGGCCCATTTTCCGGAAGGCTGTAAGATAGGAACTGGTCATTGCTGACATACAGGTGAGGGGAATCATGAAAGAGGCAAGCCTGATATAGCCAGATGACTGGATATCATTAAAGATATGCGCCGCCAGATAGTCAGATAAAAAGAAGAGCAGAAGTGAAAAAGCAATTCCCGAGATGAGTACCGTGCTAAAAAGGGCAGAAGTGAAATCATCTCTTATTCTGCTCTTGTCTGTCTCGGCAGCCAGGAAACGGATGATAGCTTCATAAAAGCCGAGTGCCGCAAAAGGAGCGATGAATGCAATAGTGGCATTGATTAGTGCCCAGGTGCCGTACAGGTTCGCCCCGAGTCCCTTGGTTAAGATGGGAAGCTGAAGAAACCCCAGTAAAACGAGTATTATGTTACCGATTAGAACATAGGATACCTGTCTCGTGAATCTGCTGTATTCTTTAATAGGCTCCATAATCGGTCACAAATCAACAGTTTCTTACCTGGAAAGGAATTGAAACCAGTCTTTGGTCGCCTCTCCAATCGACTCCGGGGTCCAGACCGGAGCCGTTTTCCAGTAATCGATGTTTTGCAGCAGGATATTAACGCCTTCCTTGAAAGAAACCTTTGGCTCCCAGCCTAAAAGCTGGCGTATCCTGGAGATATCCGCCCGGGTGGAATCTGGTTCGCCGGGGCGTTTGGGTATATGGATGGCATCGCCGCGTAAAAGCTCCACCAGACGGTTAACACTATAGGTATCGCCGCTGCCGACATTCAGGACTTCATTGCTTATATCTGATTCTGCCGCCAGACTAAAGGCGTTTGCCACATCAGTCACGAAAACAAAGTCTCTCGTCTGGGTGCCGTCACCGACCACGGTAAAGGGTTTCTTATGGATTTTCTGCGCCAGGAATACACCGAAGACGGCACCATAGGCGCCGGTGGTCCGGGAGCGGGGCCCGTAGACATTAAATAAGCGGAGGGACACTACGCCGAGTTTGTAGACTTTCCCCCAGTGAAGTGCAAGTTGCTCACCGAGGTATTTGGACAGCGCATAAGGATATTCGGTCTTGATGGCGGCTGTCTCCGGCGTGGGGACGACATCAGGAATCCCATAGCAGGATGAAGAGGCGGTATAAATAAATCGCTTGACACCGGCTAAGCGGCTTGCCTCAAGTACACTTGCGGTGCCGGTAACATTAGCGTGGTGGTAGTCCAGTGGTCGCTGGACGGAGGGCACGATATCCGCCAGCCCGGCAATATGAAAGACCCGCTCGACTCCCGAGAAGTATGGCCGTATAGCTTCAAAGTCAGCGATGTCTACCTGGTGGACAGATAGAGCAGATGATTTGGCGTGGTGGGCCAGATTCTCCGGGCGTCCGGTTGAGAAGTTATCCAGGACGATAACCTGATGGCCGTCTTCCAGCAGACGGTCGACCAGATGACTGCCAATAAATCCGGCTCCCCCGGTGACCAGGCACTTCAATTCAATTACTCCTTTCCCGCTCGGCTATCTTTTGCCTGACCAGGTGGGATACGATATGAGCCAGGCACAGATGGGCGTCCTCAACCTGTCCGTATTGGGAGCTTGATAGGACTATGCTCCTGTGAGTAATATCCTTCAATTTACCGCCGCCGAAGCCGCAGAATCCGATAGTTATGGCTCCCTGACTTCTACCGTATTCAATGGCCTTCAGGACATTGGGCGAATTCCCCGAGGCGCTTATCCCGATGACAACGTCCCCCTTATTCAACTGGTCTGCCATCTGTTCTGCGAAAATAGAAGTGTAATCTAAATCATTAGCGAGAGCCGTAATCAGAGCTGTGTTATCGGTCAGGCTGGTGGCTCGGACATGCGGTTTACCTTCAACGGCTCTCCCCAGCCTGAGGTCTTCCGCGAAGTGCGAGGAGGTAGCCGCGCTACCGCCATTACCCATGATAAATATCTGGTTTCCCTTTTTATAAGCGTTAAAGATAACATCGGCTATCCCCGCTATATCCTGCTTCAAGAGTTCTTTAAGGCTTTCACTTAAAGCATCTATGTAGTCTTGAACAAATGACATCTCGGCATGCCTCTCAACTTAACTGCGAATTGTATCTTTAATCAGCTCCCTTATCTGTTCCCTGGTCTGCAATGTGACGTCCCTGGAGGAATATCTTACCGCGGATGCTTTCTTACCCCCGAAGCTGTTACCTTCCTCGGAGATGATGAACATATCCTCGGTTTCATAAGCATTATTGGCTTCGTCTTCCGTCATTAGCTCCTCGAAGAACTTTTCTCCTGCCCGCTTGCCGATTATTTCTATCTTTATCTTTTTTGAATCATGTCCGTATCTGGGTGCGAATTCTTGAATCATCACTTCTGCCAGGTCACCGATAGAGACAGCCGGCATTTTAAAAATAAAAATTTCTCCGCCATGGGCCATTTCAGCGGCTCTCAGGACGAGTTCGACTGCCTTGGGTATACTCATGACGAATCTGGTCATGGCAGGGTCGGTAATGGTAACCGGGCCGCCTTTTGCTATCTGTTCGCGGAAAAGGGGCACCACCGAGCCCCGGGAGTCCAGCACATTCCCGAACCTTACGCAGGAAAGAGCCGTATTTCTCATATACTGATTGGCGGAGATTGTCAGCCGCTCGGCCAGTAACTTGGTGGCACCCATCACATTAATCGGGTTGACGGCCTTATCCGTGCCTATAGTTATCACTTTCTCAACCTGTTCCCCCATTGCCACATCAATGATATTCTGCATACCGAGCACGTTGGTTTTTACCGCCTCAAAGGGGTTATATTCACAGAGGGGGACGTGTTTCAGAGCGGCGGCATGAAATATAAAATGCACGCCCTCGGCAGCCATCATGAGCCTTTCTTTATCCCGGACGTCTCCTACCAGGAATCGCAGGTGGCGGCGACCCTGCAGCTCTTGCCTGAAATTAAACAGGCTGTCCTCATCGTTGCTGAAGACCCTCACGACTTCGGGTTCATATTTTAACAGCTGCCGCACAATTTCACTGCCAATGGAGCCGGTCCCGCCGGTAACCAGGATATTTTTACCTGTAAGTATATTCATTGTTTTTTACCTCACTTTTTCCCCAGTGAGAAGAAAGCGGCGACCTCATCCGCTATAAAATCTATCTCGTCTTCGGTTAACGCAGGATACATGGGTAAAGTCAGGACCTGCCCGGAGAGCTTTTCCGTAACCGGTAGTTTGCATCTGTATCCCAGTTTTTCCCGGTAATACTGCGTTAAGTGAACCGGAGAAAAAAACACTTTCGTTAATATTCCTTTTTGTGCCAGATATGCCGATAAAGCATCCCTTTTCTTCTCGCCCTCTTTTACTTTAATAGTATACATCTGGTAGAGATGAAAGTAATTATCGGGCTGACGAGGTAACTCTATTTCGGTAACCCGGGCCAGTCTAGCTGACATCTGCCGGGCATTTCCTCTTCGCATCTCGATGATTTTCTCCACTTTTTTGAGCTGGGCAATCCCCAGAGCCGCGGTAATATCGGACATGCGGAAATTATATCCCAGCTCAACATAGTCCATGTATTCTGTCGAGGAAAAGTAATTGGCAGTATCTGACCGGCCGTGGGACCTTATCAATTTGAGCTTCTCGTATATATCTGCGGAGTCGGTAACTGCGGCTCCCCCCTCCCCGGTAGTGATTATCTTGTTGGAGCAAAAGCTTAGTATAGCACATTCGCCGAAGGTACCGGCTTTCCTGCCCCCTATGGAGGCGCCGAAGGACTCCGCGGCGTCTTCAATTAATAATAGTCCGTGTTCCCGGGCAATCCGGCTTATCTCGTCTATTTTACAGGGACAGCCACCATAGTGTATGGGTATGACAGCTTTCGTCTCAGGGGTAATTTTACGGCTGACATCCCGGGGGTCAAGGCCGTAGGTTTCTTCTTCAATATCGGCGAAGACAGGTCTGGCTCCCACAAAGAGGGCGGCATTAGCCGTGGCGATGAAGGTAAAGGAGGGGACGATGACTTCGTCTCCCCGCCCTATGCCGTAAGCAATCATCGCCGCGTGCAGGGCCGAGGTGCCGGAATTAAATACTACCGCATATTTTCTCCCGATATAGTCGGCCAGCATCCCCTCGAATTTTTCGATATTGGGGCCGATGGCCCAGAACATCCCCCTCCGAATGACCTCGTTGACCATGGTTGTATCTTCGTCATCGAAGTATATTTTGAACAGGGGTATTTTCCAGTCCATTTTCTTAACTGTTTCACTCCCCGGAGTTAATAACCTTTACCGGGATACCAAAGGCCAGAGCATTATCAGGGATATCCTTATTGACAAAGCTAAAGGCGCCAATCGTCGCCTTCTCCCCGATGGTAACGCCCGGCATTATCAGGCTATGACTGCCTATTTTAGCGCCTTTCTTTATAGTTACTTTCCCCTTCTTATCATCGATGGTGGACCAGGAATAGATGGAACAGTGAGACCCGATTTGAACATCCTCCTGTATTTCAACCCCGTATCTGGCATTGATATAGGTGAATGACCCTATATCCGTATTTTTGCCCAATTCTAAGTTCTCATGGTACTGGCACATCCACTGCCATTTCGTCATCCCACTCTCATCAAACTCAGGGTATTGCCAATCTTTAAACCGATTGTCCATTTTTCTCTCTTCGGCTAGTAGGTCATCCGCTTCTGAAGTAATCGGGGTGTAATTTCAATCTGGCTCAGGATTTCGGCTATCCTCTGGCTGGCTTTGCCATCACCATAGGGGCTCTCGCATTTTTTTACTTCTTTTAAGAAAGCTCGGCTGGTGAGGGCTTTTTTGATAGCCCGCAGTATTTCCTGCTTGTTATGACCCACGTCAATAACGTTTTTGCCGCGCTCCCGGCCTTCCTGGCGGCTGCCGATATTCACGGCAGGCAGGCCGAAAGAGGGTGCCTCGATAATCCCGCTGCTGGAATTGCCCACCATGACGCCAGCTAACTTCATCAAGCTGAGATATTCCTGGCGGGGTATGCTTTTAAAAGTCTTGATGGAAGGACGATTCTCATAATTCTTAATAACTTCTATCATCCTCCGGCCGCCGGCGTCCGAGTTAGGATAGGCCAGCACCACCGGGTAGCCTGTTTCCAGGACTGCTTCCAGGGTTACTTTCATCTGCTCGGGTGCTTCATCCGCCTGAGTGGTAACCGGGTGTTGAACCACCAGGATTAGTGGCCGGGACAAATCGAGCCCGAGCCGCTTCGATAAGACCTTAGTCGATAGGAGGGTCTCTTTTAAAAGAACATCCAGTGTGGGCGAACCTACCATATGAACCCGCCACTCGTCTTCGCCCATTTTAATGATTCTCTCCGCGCTCTTCCCTGTAGCCGGGAAGTGAATATGGGCAAACTTGGTGATGGCATGTCTGGCAGGATTATCGATATTACCGCAGGCATCGCCGCCATGGATGTGGGCTATCGGTATATTCATATAGGCTCCGGCAATGACAGCGGCCAGCGGCTCTATACGGTCGCCCAGTACCAGGATGATATCCGGTTTTAATTGCTCCCAGGCCTGCGCCATGCCCAGAATGCCCACGCCTATCGATTTTGCCATGGCCCCTACCGTGTCGCTGCTCAACAACATGTCCACCCTGGCATCTATTTTAAAGCCGTCCTTCTCTATTTCCTGGACAGTATAGCCAAACTCGTGCGATAAGTGCATCCCGGTAACTAGCAGAGATAACTTTAGCTCTGGTCGAGCCGCGATAGCCTTCAATACGGGGAAAAGGATGCCATATTCGGCTCTGGTTCCGGTGACTACGGCAATTTTTTTCATAGTTTACACCACTTTAGAAAGGGTTATTTTTTCTTCCCGTCTGATATTTTTTTTAGCTGTTTTACCTATAATCGAATCAATGTATTTTGGCTCAACTCCGTTACCGGGTCGCTTGATATCCAGCATATCCTCGTTAATAGTGACTCCTTCGGGGATATCCACCCTGGCAACGATACTCCGGCGCACCAGCCGCCTGGTTTTTTCCTCTTCTGCGGTTAGTCTCTTCACGCCATCACCCATAGCTTTTTCCACGTCTCTGATGGCCCTTACCATTTGCCTCAGTTCATCCGGCTCCAGCGACGCTTTGTGGTCGGGGCCGAGGAGGTTTTTGTCCAGAGTGAAATGCTTCTCAATGACACAGGCCCCCAGGGCTGCGGCAGCTATTGGTATGGTAATGCCGGGGGAGTGGTCGGACAGGCCCACAGGTAGCTTAAAGGTGCTTCTTAATGTCTCCATTACCTTCAGGTTCATGTCCCTGGCTTTTGACGGGTAGCTTGAAACGCAGTGCAGTAAAACGATACCTCTGGCTCCGGCTTTTTTCAGAACCTGCAACGCTTCACCAACCTCCTCTAACGTAGCCATACCTGTCGATAAAATAACCGGTTTTTTCTTGCTGGCGATATGCCTGAGGAGAGGGAAATTGGTGATATCGCCTGAGCCGACTTTAAAAGCGGCGACACCGAGTTCATCCAGTAAATTGACACTGGCGATATCAAACGGCGTGGAAAGGAAAGTTACCCCTTCTCCCCGTGCATAAGCGAACAGTTCGGTGAAATCCCTCTCAGAAAGCTCCAGCTTCTTGAGCATCTCAAACTGGGATTCCACGGCGCCCGATGACTTCTTTTGGTATTCCGCTTTTTCGGCACCTTGAACAACCAGGCGCTCCGTATCGAAAGTCTGAAACTTCACGGCGTCCGCCCCGGCTTTTTTGGCGGCATCTACCAGCTTCCTGGCCAGGCTAATGTCCCCGTTGTGGTTGACCCCCGCCTCGGCAATAATGAAGCAGGGTTCGTTCCCGCCTATTAATCTATCAGCAATATTTATCGTCTTCGTTTTTACCCCTTGCTTCTCTTACCTTGCTTTTTCGCGTGCCCCTTTTCAAAGACGCCGATGAACTGTGAACTCCAGATGAGACTGATGGGTAAACTCTCGAAGGCACAGAGACAATCGGAGAGCTGGTTAAATACCTGGGGAGGGAGCCTTTTATTCAACTTTGGAACCAGCAGGTGTGGGTGAACTCCGTAGTATCCTGTGTTGATAAAGCCAAACCTGGCGGCTTCCGCCGTCAACTGACGCGGGGTGTGCTGCCGTCCTTCAATATTGAATGAATAATCCGACGCTGTCTCCCCGATATCCTGGGTTGCGGGCGATTTAGATTCATCGACTGATTGTCGTGCATCGCCGGGAATCTGTCGAACAGCCTGTTTGAGGTTCTCAATGAAGAGGGTGATACTCTCTTGCGGAATCGGGTGATAGAGTTCCTCAATCTCCGAGATGAGCTCCGGTGCGGCACCACTTTCGATTTCTTTGACCGTGTGGTCACTGATACTGACCATGTTGAACAGACGGTTCCGAAAGGAGACCACGAAAAGACCGCCGGGTTTTAACAGGTCCCGTGCGCATGTAAATAAGGCATCATCCTCGGGAAGATAGTAAATAACGCCCATGGCGGTCGCCGCATCATAGGTTCCCCGGGTGAGTTTATCACCCAGTGTTCGCAAATCACCACGAGCGAATTTTAACCGGGACCGAACTTCAGCGGGCAAGGCATGCCGGCGCTCATCGGCATTTTTAATCATCGCTTCGGATTGGTCAATGCCCGTTGCCTGGTGCCCGGCTTCTGCCTCGAGGAAACACAAGTCCCCGCCGCCGCAACCGATATCCAACAGGTTCAAATTCCGTGAGCCAAACCGTTCCATCAGAATATTCATGACAATTCTTAGCCGATGCTGGCCGACCGGATACGTATAGTCGTTCTTATCATACGCGTCCCTCAGCCATTGTCTGGCATTCTCTTCAAAATACCTTTTTACCGTTTTATCGTCCATATGAGCTTATCTCTGACTACTTGAGTCCTGATGTCGGGTAATCAAACATATCCATTATTTTAATAACACGTTTTTTTTCACTTTCGGGGACCTGTTCGATGGGATAAGTCGGCTGGCTAACTGTTTTTTGGTTTTCAAGCATAGCCCGTACCGACGCTGTTTGTTCGGATGGAACTATGTCTAAAAAATCAGCGAGGTCATCCAGTACATGTGCCGGGTCCCGGACTAGCTCTTCGTATTTGACCTCACAGTATATTTGAGGCTTTTTCGCCTTCAATTGCTTAATCTGTTCCCGGCTCTGCTCCAGCAAACTGCGCCAGTAGCACAGACCCCGGCCAAAATTTCCCATGTTCAGGAAAGATTCCGAGTCTTCTTCTTGAAGCCACCAGGGAAGATAATATCGTTTTGCCCCATCAGCGCTCCGGTATTCTCGGAATAACAGGTTATTACGGGGATTTTTTAGCTGTGCATCCGAGAACCATTGTTTGTCCGTTATTGACAGGGCTACGTCCAGCCCATTACGGACGACGTGAATAATTTTACAGTGTGGAAATACCTCAATGAGGAAGGAAAGATAAGGCATGACTTCCGCCAGGTTGTACAACAGGACAGAGTTGTTCTCGCGAACGTATCGTTGCACATCATCTCTGGAATGCAGATTCACCAAACGGGAGAAGATTTCCGGGGCACCCTTGCGTACCCAGATGGAACTAAGGTCTTGCGGCCTGAAATTCGCGTTACGCAACAGAATCATATCATGGAACAGCTCTTCTGTGAAAGACCGCAATAATGTCCTGGCGACCTCACGGTCGATTAATGCCTTTCCCTGCATCACCGGAAGCATCATGGGGAGCCAGGGCTCGTCTATATGTTCGACATTCCGCATCGACCCCAATAGTTGTCCCACCAGTGTCTTGCCCGAGCGACATACTCCGGTAATAATAGCCACCCTGAAGTCCATATGGTTCGTGCCCGCGTACATACGGTATCGGTTCCCGGAAGCGGCATCTGTTCTATCTTTCAACTCTGTACCCTCCAATGGAGGTGATGTAAAATTGTCCGGGCCTTTTAATGTGGCTCTTCTGTTTAGTCGTCAACCCCTCCGCCCCATACGTTGTGTCTCAGCTTCCACTCTCCGCCAACATTCCTCCAGACATGGGGCGAAATGGTCCGGTAAAGATTGATAACTTCCCAGAACTCTTCTTCCGTTATATTCAGATAGTTCAAAAACCACTTAAAGTGTCTGTTGGGAAAGGCTCCGTCATAACGGCGGACCAGGGCGATACCCTCGTCCCGGGTAAGATGTCCGTCTCTTATTTCGTGGGCGGCATCGGAAGTAGCCCTGGCTATGCCGAATTTGATATAAGCCAGATAAAAATGAAAGCCATCCTGTTTGTCATCCAGGCTGGCGTATTTGGAATAAGTACCCTCGGAGTGCTCGGGATTGGCTTGAAATCCGGTATTTTCAACGCAGTAATAATAATTTTCCTGCGGTACAAATTTTTTGTAAAATGAAAACCAGTGCATCTCCGCGCCGATTTTGACCAGTTCCTCGGAATCGGGGGGACGGTATAGCTGTAACGGGTTATTTTTAATCTCGTCTTTGGTGAAAACCCCTGCTTCCAGTCCGTGTTGAATTAAATCGTCGATTCCCGACCCTTTATAGTAGAGTTCTTTCCAGTCATCCGGGTTTTCGAACGGCCTCTCCTTATTTTTTATGGAACCCCCGTATTCAATTTCGCCGCTCTCGCCATAAAACAGCAGCGGGATTTTAAACCTGGCGGCAATCTGGAAAGCGTAAGCCTTCTGACCATAGGCAAAAGGTTCCCAGGCATCCCCCAGGAGTTCGAAAGCCAATCGGGAAAGTTTACGATGGAGGATTCCGTTGGGGAAGCAGAGCAGGTTATCAAAACCCGAGTCTTTCCAGCTCAGGTAATTTTGCCACCCGATGTCGGTGTATTCAAAGGGGGCCCAGGTGATGGTGAGCGGATGCATGCCGTATTTGTATTTTAGCTGGTGGGAAACGTAACCGCTGTCCTTGCCGCCGCTACCGGGGACGATACAGTCATAGTTGCCGTCTTTGGAGCGGTGCCTGGCCAACAGCTCAAGAAGCATTTTTTCTCTTTCATCCCAATCAATCACATGATGTTTTTCATAGGCATAATTACAGGCGCTGCACACCCCGTTTTCATCAAGTATAATTCTGGGTCTTTGATTTGAGACAACGCATTTTTTGCAGAATATTATTTCCTGCGGTCTTTTTTCTAACTGTCTGTCAAGAGTTTTTCCGAATAACATAATTTTCTTCTCCGCCCAGTATAAACGGTTGAAAATTGAATAGCAACTGTGTACTGATTGAATATTGGATAGCCGGGCTTACAGGTTAAAAAGAAAGTTTTGGTAGATACTAAAGCCGTTACTCCCGCTCCTTTCGGGATGAAATTGGCATCCCCATATATTATCCTTATGTACCACAGAACAGAAACGGTCTTCACCATACGTGGATTCGGCCAGTGCACTTTCGATATCGTCAGGGACGCAGATGAACGAATGTACAAAATAGAAGTAACTACCCGAATTCAGTCCCTGTAAAATAGTACCCTGCCAGGGACTGCTATCGGCGATATTCGAAGCTTTTATTGATTCCGGAAATTCTATTTTGCTCCATTCGATGTGCGGTATCTTGAAATGTGGCCCTTCTTTTCTAGGGTCTTGAAACCGTATCACCTTCCCTTTGATTAAACCGAGCCCTTGATGAAGTCCGAATTCATGACTTTCGTTAAAGATAAGCTGCATCCCCAGGCAGATTCCAAAGAAGGGTCTCGCTGTTTGCACAAATTGATATATTGCTTCGTCAATGCCTTTCTCCTTGAGTTTGGATATTCCTTCTCCGAAGGCACCGACGCCGGGCAGAATCAGTCTATCGGCAGAAGCTATTCTGGCAGGGTCATCCGTTATTTCAGCTTTACCGCCAGCATGTCTGACGGCTCTTTCAATGCTGAACAGGTTGCCTCTTCCGTAATCGATAATGGTGGCGTTTGGTTGAGCTTTCAAATCAACTCACCCCATCGTCTCTACATTCTATTCCGGATTCCAGTAAGATTTTTTTTATATCTTTAATCCCCATGGGAACGATTCGGTCGGTCATGAAGGTAAGGCTCCCCCTTCTTTTTCTCATGAACTCGATATTACCTTCATCGCTATACTGGCTGGGGTCGATTTCATGCTCAAGGTAATGATAGTGAAAAACCGACGCAGCGCATATCGCATCGGCTTTACCCTTTTGAATGACTTCTTTCAGGTGTTCCGGCTTACCACAACCTCCGTGCGCGATAACAGGAACCGGTACGGCTTCGGCTACTTTCTGGATGAGTTCAAGGTCGTATCCCTGTCCGGTTCCTTCCCGGTCAATTGAGGTTAACAGAATCTCACCCGCCCCAAGCTCAACCACCTTCTTCGTCCAATCGTACACGTCTTTTCCTGAGTTTTCCCTGGCATTATCGGTAAACGCCAGATAGTCCTTTTCGATACGCTTGGCCTGAATTGAGACAACGATACACTGGGACCCGAATTCCCTGGCGCTTTCACGGATGAGCTCCGGGTGGTGGATAGCGGCGGTGTTGATGGCTACCTTATCGGCCCCTGCCCTGAGCAACTGCCTGATGTCTTCCAGCGACCTGACACCACCTCCAACCGTCAGCGGTACGAAAATTTCCGCGGCTGTCTTCCTGACGATGTCCAGCAGGTTGTTTCTCCCGTAAAGACTGGCGACGGCGTCGATGTATATCAGCTCATCGGCACCATCCTGGTAGTATTTATAGGCGAAGTCCCACGGTTTCCCCAGTACACGGAGCCCTTCCAGGTGGATTCCCTTTACCAGGTTAGGCCCTTTGATGTCCAATCGCGGGATAACTCTTATATTTGGCATATTTTTTACGGCAATATTATCAGGTTAAGAGCACTTAATTGATTTTTCCTTACCATACCGTCCAGCCGCCATCCACGATGAGATTATGCCCGGTAATATAGCTTGAGGCATCGCTGGCCAGGAAATAAACGGCATTAAATATTTCTTCAGGCTTAGCCATCCTGCCCAGAGGGCACCTCTCGCTATATTTTTTAATGAAGGCTTCATTCTGTCCACTAAAGACCCCTCCGGGTGTTATCGCATTGACCCTGATGCCATATGGAGCCAGATAGGTAGACAAATAGCGGGTAAGGCTGATAACGGCCCCCTTGCTCGCCGAGTAGACAGCGGGCGTATTAATCTGTTTTCCCCGGTAAACCGCCCCCTCATAAAGCCTCTGGTCCGGGGCTGTAACGCCGTAGATTGAAGCGATATTGATAATGCTGCCGCTCTTTTTCTTTTCCATCTCCCCGGCAACCGCCTGGCAGCATAAGAACATTCCGGTGATGTTTACGTCCATCACTTTATTCCAATCTTCCGGGCGGTATTCCTCAAACGACTCGAAGAAATGCTCCGTTTGTGTGGCGGCATTGTTAATCAATACGTCGATACGGTCGTATTTAGAAATGACCTTTTGGACCATACCGGCAACCGCCTTTTTATCGGTTATGTCACAGCCGATGCCTAGTGATTTGGTGCCATGCTTTTTAGCGATTTCCTTAGCCTTTTGTTCACAGAGTCCGCCGTCCAGATCGACAATGACGACATTAGCGCCCTGCCTGGAGAAGCCATCGGTGTAGGTACTCCCCAGAATGCCCAGCGCCCCGGTGATGAGAATTACTTTATTCTTAATTTCAAAACACTCCAGCATTATTTGATTCTCCTGCTCAGCATATACTCGACAAATTCAAAATCCGTTTCATCGTCAATATCAATCGCCCATTTCGGCATGAGATAAATTCTGGTGTTTTCCAGGTAGATGGTCTCATTGTTCATCAAGGCGTCTCTTTTCCATACATAGATGGAGGCATTCATATCATATACTTCGGGAGCGTCCTGCCTTCTCTTCGCCGGGCGGTCAAGCTGCTTCACCAGTCGTACCTTGCCGTCGATGATTTCAACCATATTGAAATACGGACTCTTGCTGGCTCTGGTGACGCTGAAAACATTATCGGCTTCGCCAGCCATGACCATGCGGATACAGGCTTCTATATCCTTTTCCGTCCTGAGGGGAGAAGTAGGGTCCAGGTCAACCACGATGTCAGGAGAGTATCCCTGGGATTCCAGGAATTGAATTGCATGTTTAATCACGGGCAGTTTAGCCGTGTCGTCCTGCGCCAGTTCCTTAGGCCTCATGAAGGGGACTTCGGCGCCGGCTTTTCTGGCTGTTTCCGCAATCTCCCGGTCATCGGTAGATACGATTATCCTGTTAATCAGCCGGCACTTTTGGGCAATTTCAATAGTGTGAACTATCAGGGGTTTGCCGCAGAGCGGGCGTATATTCTTCCGCGGCACTCCCTTGGAACCGCCCCTTGCACAGATAGTCGCTACGATATTCATGGTAAACCTACGCTATGTCCTTGATTTCAATCGCCTTCCCGGAAAGCGATGATTGTTTAGCCGCGATAGCTAACTGAAGGACTTTTATCCCATCCTGTAAACTTATCGGCGACTCTTTAATTATACCGCGAATGTAATCGATAAAGCTTTTTACTTCATCTAAATACATTGTATTTCTCTCGAAACCTCTGTCCAAATCGATAGTCTCCCATTCACTCCCGGTCGCTTTGAAAATTTCAATCTTGTTGGCAATCAGGTCGGCCAAAATAGTGCCTTCCGTACCGACCAGCTTAATGGTGCGGCTCGGGTATCGTTGAATGTAATCCAGATGCACTGAACATAATACATTATCTTTGAATTCCATCAGAATTTCCGCCAGGTCCTCGGTGTCTATTTCCAGGCCGCTCTGCTTGCCGCTAAAGCAGGTAACTTTTCTGGCTTCCCCGAAAAGCCAGTAGGCGCCATCGAGTTCATGTATCAAGTCCAGAATAACTCCTCCCCCCTTTTCCTCGCGGGCGCTGTAGGAATCCCTGTAGTCGCGCTCTGGATGCCAGTCGGGCAGGTACTGCCCGGCTTCAATTCTTGCCGACACCACGCGGCCAATTTCTCCCTTCCGGACAAGGTCTTTTAATAATTGTAACACGGGGTGAAACCTCATGTTGCAGCCTATCATAACTTTCAGGTGATGGCTATTTACCGCAGCCTTTAACTTATCGATATTTTCAAGGTTGTTTGATAGTGGCTTCTCTATGAAGAGATTACATCCCCTTTCGGCAAAAAATAGTGCCGTCGGTATATGAAAGGATGTTTCGTTGGCAATAAAAACGGCGTCGAAGTTTTTCTGCCCGACCTCTTCCAGCGAACCATAGACTCTGGTATTAGGGATTTTTAACCCCCTCCTGGTCAGGACACTTATCTCAATGTTCCCGCACTTTTCTAAATTATCGAAGTGTCTTTTCCCGATGGAGCCAAAACCCGCGATTAAAAATTTTAAGTTATCCCCCATTATTTACCGCCGCTTTTTGTTTTTTGATTCCTCAATCATACTCACCACTAAATCGGCCACTCTCTTTGATGCCTGACCGTCCAACCGGTAGCCGTTATCGGAGAGGAAACGGTGTCTCGCTGCTGAAAGTCTCTGCTGGGCCTCGCGGTCATACAATATGCTTTCGATTGCCGGCTTGAGCTTATCCTCTTTATCGACATATATGGCGGCACCAGCGTCTACATATGGTGGCGGCACCGGTTTACCGATAAAATTTATCACGATTAATGGCTTGTCCAGTATTAACGCTTCTATAGCCACAGTGCTTTGCCAGGCTATTATGATGTCGGAGGCATATAATAACTCTAAGGTGATGGCACCCTCGCCACTGATAACCAGCGGTATATAGGACCTGTCTTTGAGGTATACCGACCCTTCCACTTCCTGTGAAGGGTGTAATTTTACCACAAGCTGGGCATCCTTAAGTGACTTCATGGCGTTGTACACGGCGCTAATATTGCGTTCATCCGTGGCGCTGGGCTGTGTCATCCAGGTAACTAATTTCTTGTCCGGGTCCAGCTGCAATTTGCGGAAAATTTCCTCTCTATTGAGAATCTCATTGGCTCTGGTAAATATATCGTATCTCGGCACGCCCGTAATAATCACGTCTTCTACCGATATTTTCCCGTACCTTACCATGATGTCTTTAGTGTATTTATCCTGCATGGCGAACTTATCGGGAATCGGGCAGTACGGGGCCGTGGCTTCTTTATTCGGGCCGATATCCCCGTCTATATGATTGTAATACATGACGTAGCGGTAATACAGGCCGTGCTGAAGGAGCAGTGTTGGTATGTCTCTCAATTTTGCCCGGTTAATTAATGCCCTCCCCTCGGTGTATGACTCACCGCCGAGCAAAACTATTTCCGGATTCTCTATCGCCAGCATCCGGTTAGCCATCTCGATGAAGGCGATGATTATTGCCAGGTATGGCCATGAAAAGAAGATGGACAGATTCCGACCGATTAATTCCTGAAGAGGAAGTCCGTTATAGTTCAACGAGTCTCTGAAACCTGCTGACCGACTCAACAGTCGGTAATCACGGTGGAGTTTATTCGATTCCTTCAGCGCCTTTAAGACAATTTTCATGTTGAGATAGTATTCAAAGGGTCGGCGGATAATGTCCCGCTGCTGGTTTTTCTCCTTCAGCGTGGTCAGGCCCCAGTTGCCTATGGGGATATCAACAAAGACTATTTCGCTATCGTTTTTTAATAAATCAATGGTTGAACCAAAAAATACGTCACTTTTCCTTAGTTTCTTGGTTAGTAGACTATACTCGGTTATCCAGCTTGGCCCCGAAAATATCAGGATTTTTCTTTTTATCGGCAGGTTTCTAGATATGGCGCTTTTGCCTAGAAGAGCCCAGTATTTCTTTCGTGCCAGTATTCTCAGCCATTGGCCGTAGATAAAAAGGAAAGCCTTTAGCTGATGAGACAAGTACCGCCGGATGGCGGAGGAACGGCAGATGGTTGCAGTGGCGATATTTCTTTTTTTACATATAAATCCCGTAACGATAGAGGCCGATGTGCCATTATCGGCATAACAGACCGTGGACGGGGCTTCGGTTTTAATAATACAATCGAGTAAAAAGACCCTTTTGATAATTTCCCCCAGGCTATGGAAGGCAAAACGACTGCTGTAAATTTGCTCTTCAACCAGCCACCAGATTGAGGCACCATCGTAAGTCAGTGCTTCCTTAAGGTTCTTGTTGCGGTCTATTTTGATATTAATCGTTGACCGCAACCAGTCGAACCCTTTGCCATCTATATCTACATACTCCGTCGATTCCTCTAAAAACCCGTAGTCCTCATACGTTTTGAAGCTCAATCCCCTCTTGCCCAGTTCACACTTGACACTACTGTTCAAGGCAACAAGCACCGGCTCCGCATTTTCCTCCCGCCCGGCTTTGGCCAGGGATATAAGCGCATCTATCTGGCTTGGTTCTTCGATGATTACCAATGATTTGAAGCTCATTTTCCTGCTATCAGTTTACATCCTCTTGATGAACAGATTTATCACATTTACTTTTTCAAACAGGCGTTGGAGTTCGGCAGTGTTATTGAGGTGTGGCCGGTTTTTTATACCCTCCGGTAAGCGGTCTATAGGCAGGACGGAGAAGTGGTATTCATCCATCAGTCTGTGAATATAGTCCTCTGGAGAGTATCCCATGGTCGTCATCAATTCCGGGTACAGCTCGGAAAATATCTTGATATCCTGGTTATCCCGGATAATTCTATCCATCCCGAGGAGGACAGCCATCTCGGCCCCCTCGGCGTCCATCTTAATTACATTGATGGGGTGCTTTTTATCAGCGAAAAAGTCGTCCAGGGTCACGGCTTCTACCTCGATGAATTTACGGCCATCGCCGTACTGGAAGATGGTGCTGTTACCGGCGTCTTCCTCGGAGACGAACAGTTTGACCTTGCCGGACTTATTGGAAACCGCTTTCTGGACGGGCACTACGTTATCGTAGCCGTTGAGTTCGATATTCTTAAGCAACAGGCTGTAATTGGTCGGTTCAGGCTCGAAGGCGTACACTTTGCCGGTCTTGCCTACCAGTCTGGAGGCGAGGAGCGTAAAATATCCCATGTTGGCTCCGATATCGACGACAACATCCCCTTCTTTGACGGCTTCTTTAAACATCTCCGTAGTGATTTTTTCCCAGTTGAGGGTGATATAGCCCTGGAAAGCCTGCTCATAACGCCTGGGTAACCCCTCGGTGTTGACGTACATCTTGCTGCCCTGTATCTCTATAATGCTTTTATGAATCCACAGGCGCCGGAACAGGAAATTATAGAGTCCCAGGATACCTGGGATTCGGCTTATCCCCGTGCCGTCGACAAGCTTGCAGGCTTTTTGAAAAATCGCAAATAATATTTTCTTCAATTACTGGTCCTTCCTTTTACCTGTTATTAAGCGATATTTTGCGAGTATGGGCTATAGCATAGAGAAACCTGTGCCTGGTGTCAGGGTAATCGGTGGCGATAGGGGTGAGCTTAAAATTCTCTGCCGTCATGTCTTTTTCCTCGAGTTCCGCCGGCAGTCGCAGGTTCCTATTATTGGTTAAGTTTCCGAGACGGCTGACAAGTCCTTTTCCCCCCGGGAAAATGCCCAGGATTCTCCCGGCGATTTTGCGTGTTTCAGCCTTGGACTTTATTTTATCCGGGTTTTCTTCTCCGGGAAAAGCCCCGAAAATTTCGGCATTGAAATGGCGCTTGAGGAGGGCGGATAATTCCGGGGTGGAGAGGTTATAGCTCCGCGATGGCGGAGCAGGATAGTCTTTGTTGCCGATGCAGAGGACAAGAGTACCGCTATCCGCCAGGACTCGGCGGCACTCATCGAGGAACTCGTCCGGGTGGGGCAAATAATAAAGAATTTCCATGGCTACGACCGTATCAAAGCAGGCGTCACGGAAGGGGAGTTTATGGGCATCCAGGCGGACGAGTTCGACACGTTTCTGGTAGTGACCCCGGGCCTCTTTCAGAGCATCTTCGGAAATATCCCCTCCTATCACCGACTGTGCTTTTTTAGAGAGATAACCCAGCCCCAGCCCGGCCCCGCAGCCTACTTCCAGGACTTTCTTTCCCGCGGCGAATCGGCCGGCCGTATAGTAGCGACAGCAAATCGTTTGCAGCTCCTTCTGGTTCAGCCTGATGCCGGGCATGTCTCTTCCTGCATTCATGTTCCCCGTCATTTCTTGAAGAATTTGCGGACTGACTCTATTATGTATTCAGCCTGCTCGTTATTTAACTCCGTATTCATGGGCAGAGAGATAACTTCTCGTGAGATTTGCTCGGTTTCTGGCAGCCGGAAATGTGTCAGCCCCAGTGCTTTGTGATAGTGCATGGGCTTGGGCCAGGAAATCAGCACCTCGATGCCGCTATCCTTCAGGTGCCGGACAAGTCTGTCTCTATCCCGTGTCTGTATTACATAGTTTTGAAACACGTCAAAGTAGTGTCCATTTGTCTGCGGTGCCGGCGGTAGCTTTAAAGCGGGGATATCTGATAATCCCTGATGATATATTCCGGCCAGTTCCCGTCGGCGCTCAATCCATTGCGGCAGGTATTTCAGCTTCAAATCGAGGATAGCGGCCTGGAGATTGTCCAGCCGGCTGTTAAAACCGTAGTAGAGAATGTCTCCCGTCGAACGCCGCTGCCCGTTGTCCCTGAGCAGGCGCACCTTATCCGCGACCTCATCATCGTTAGTGGTGATAAGTCCCCCGTCACCGGCTGTCCCCAGGATTTTCGCGGGGAAAAAGCTGAAGCAGCCGGTCAAACCGAAGGAACCGGCCTGTTGTCCGTCAAAAGTAGCCCCCAGGGCCTGGGCGGCATCCTCGATTACCAGCAGGTTGTGGCGGGAAGCGATGCTCATTAATCTTCCCATATCGCAGATACGCCCATTAAGGTGGACCGGTATGATAGCGCGGGTGCGGGGGGAGATAGCTTTTTCAACCAGGTCTATATTCATATTGTGGTCATCGCCGACATCTACCAGAATCGGAGTCGCATCGCAATGTATGATGGCGGCCACGGTAGCCACAAAAGTATGGGCGACGG
This sequence comes from Dehalococcoidia bacterium, assembly GCA_041489355.1. Taxonomy (GTDB): domain Bacteria; phylum Chloroflexota; class Dehalococcoidia; order Dehalococcoidales; family RBG-16-60-22; genus JBGPRB01. The sequence continues at coordinate 9,879 of JBGPRB010000001.1, read as the reverse complement.
TGATGACCTCATCGCCGGGATGCAATCCCGCTGCCAGCAAAGACAGGTTTAAGGCATCGGTACCACTGGCGACGCCTATTGCATGTTTTACCCCTACAAAGGAGGCTATATTGTGCTCAAAACGCTCCAAGTCACCCCTGAGTATAAAGTCCGCCCTGGTAAAGAGGACGTCTTTGAACATCGCCATGAGTTCACCCTCCAGGCGCTGGTACTGCAGGGGGTAGTCTACAAAAGGTACTTTATAGGTCATAATGACTCCTCCAGGACTTTTTTTACCGCTGAAACGATAGTTTCGGCGGTGGGGTAATAGGCTTTCTCCAGTGCCGAACTGGCGGGAGCCGGGGCATCCGGCAATGAGACGCGCATAATCGGCGCCTTTAGATATTTGAAAGCGCTGCCGACTACCAGGGCGGAGATTTCCGCCCCCGCGCCGCCTGTTTTCCAACCTCCGTCGGCAATAACCAGTCTGCCCGTCTTTTTTACCGATTCAATTACCAGGTTGTTATCGAGTGGTTTAAGCGAGCGTAAATCAACAATCTCTGTATCTATACCTTCTTTTTCCAGGTTTTCGGCGGCTTTATTGGCCTCGCAAACCAGGTAGGAGGTTGCCACCACGGTGATGTCCTTGCCTTCTCTTCTTATTACTCCCTTACCAATCGGCACCTCGTACAGCTCTTCCGGCACTTCCCCTGACTGTTCGTAGAGCCAGCGGTCGTCAATATAGATGACGGGATTATCGTCTCTGATGCTGGCAACGAGGAGTCCTTTGGCATCGTAGGGCGTGCTGGGCATAACGACTTTAAGGCCGGGTACGTGCATGAACATCGCCTGCAGGCTCTGCGAATGCTGTGCCGCCTGTTCCCCACCCCGGTTGACAATCCCCCGAATGGTCACGGGGACATTGACTCTGCCACCAAACATATAGTGCCAGTTTGCCGCCTGGTTGATTATCTGGTCCATGGCGTAATACATGAAGTCCATTCTGGGATGCACGATAATCGGGCGCATCCCGGCCATGGCAGCACCAACGGCTACCCCAGTCATGCCGTTCTCGGCGACGGGCGTATCGATTACCCGTTTGTCGCCAAACCTCTCGTAGAGTCCGGCGCAGCTCTGCCCTACGTACCAGGGGCTATTGACCCCTATGCCCATGATGAAGACGCTACTATCCTTATCCATCATCTGGGTTACCGCTTCATTAATGGCCTGGACGTAGGTGAGCTTTCTTGACATTATCTGTAGACGCCTTCTAGAAGTTCGCTTTCGTCAGGGAAAGGGCTTTCCCGGGCAAAGGTCAGAGCCTCCTCGATTTCCCTGTCGATTTGTTCGGATATTTGACTCTTTTCCGATTCGGACAGGACGCCCTGGCCAGCCAGGAATTTTTCAAATGCCTTAATCGGGCACCTTTTTTCCCATTTCTTCACTTCTTCTTTAGTCCTGAAGCCTACATCATAGTCCTGCGGCCAGCCTACATGAGCGCGCCATCGGTAAGTACGGCATTCTATCAGGGAAGGCCCCCTGCCACCCCGGGCATTATCGATAGCTTCCTGCGAGGCTTCATAAACCTCCAGCACGTTATTCCCGTCTATCTTAATACCGGGCATGATATGGGTTTGAGCCCTCTCAGATATATTATCTGCAGGCTGTCTTAAATATAAAGGTAAATGCGTGGAAAACAGATTATTTTCGCAGATAAATACTACGGGTAGCTTTCTGAGGGAGGCAAAATTAAGAGATTCGTCGAATACCCCTTCATCGGTAGCCCCGTCCCCGAAGAAAGCGACGGCAACACGATTGTTCCCCTGTATTGCGGAGGCCAGCGCGGTTCCGACAGCCAGGGGGATGGTGCTGCCGACGATAGCAGCGCTTCCCATAAGGCCAACTTCCGGGTCCACGAGGTGCATTGACCCCCCCCTTCCCCTGGAACATCCGGTTCTTTTTCCATACAACTCGGCCATCATCGCCTTTAAATCGCCACCCTTGGCGATATAATGGCCGTGGCTGCGGTGAGTGCTGAAGACATAATCATCTTTCCGCAGGTTGGCGCAGATGCCGGCGGCTATGGCTTCCTGCCCGGTATATAGGTGGGTTGGACATCTTATCTCATTGATACGTAAAAGTTCAACAAGCGTGTTCTCGCATCGGCGTATCCTCAGCATCGTCACATACATTTCCCGCAGGGTAGCTACGGGGATGCCCGTCTTTACCACCTATTCCTTGTCCTCGCTATCTTCAAAAATTATCTCGGACAGAGATGGGGAGAAGGTAATTTCTCTGCTCATAATCTGCTGGTTTGTCTGTAAATATTGTTCGAAGTTTTGCCCGATATCAACCCAGGTACCGGTATGGCGGTAAGCAACAATCTTTTCACCGGCAGCTTTTAATCTCAGGAACAGGTCGGGCAGGCGTACAAACTCATCTTCCTCCATGTAATTCAAACTTTTAGGCTCGAGCACGGTAATACCGGTATTAACCGTGAACCTTACGTTGGGCTTTTCCTCCAGGCCCAGGATGGTATTATTGTGGTCTACATCCAGATTAACGAGCCCGTAAGGCATTTTAAGCGCCTGGTCATAAACGACCATCGTGCCGGCGGCTCCGGCTTTTTTATGGAACGATACCAGGTCGTGAAAATCGATATCGGCGAGGCCATCACCCACCAGAACCACGAAAGTTTCTTTCAGGTCATGGCCTGCTTTTTTAATAGCGCCCGCCGTGCCTAAAGGAGTTTTCTCCTCAGAGTAGCTGATTTTGATGCCCAGCCCCTTACCGTCCCCGAAATAGTGTATGATGTTCCCCTTCAAATAGCTGATGGCTAAAATCACTTCGTCAAAGCCAAACTTTTTCAGGTGGCTTATCTGTATTTCCAGAAAGGGCTTGGTCCCGATAGGCAGCATTACCTTGGGCAAGGCCTCCGTAAAAGGCTTTAGTCTGGCACCTTTCCCGCCGACAAGGATAATAGCTTTCATTTTGTCCTCTTCATAGGTTATAGCGTTCCGGTTTGTACAGGTTGATATTATCGGACATCCACTTTATGGTTTTTCCCAGGCCTGCGTCGAAACTGGTCCCGGGCTCCCATCCCAGTACTTTCTTTGCCAGGGTGTTATCGCACCACAATCTCTCCACTTCGCTCTTCTCGGGCCTGATACGCCTCTCGTCGGTCACGATAGCTATATTATCTTTTTCCATTATGGACAATATCTTTTTGGCGATGTCGCCTATCGACATCTCAAAATTCGACCCGATGTTTATGACTTTTCCTATTGATTTCGGGGACTCCGCCACCTTGATGAAAGCCTCGACGACGTCGTCAACATAGGTATAGTCCCGTGTGGGATGCAGCGAACCCAGGCGCACCTGTTCTCCGGTTAACGCCTGTGAAATTATTGTTGGTATCACCGCCCGGGCGGACTGCCGTGGTCCATAGGTATTAAACGGCCTTATGGTGGCTACCGGAACATCGAAAGAACGGTAGAAACTCTCCGCAATCATATCAGCCCCCGTTTTGCTGGCTGAATACGGCGATTGCCCTTGCAGGGGATGCTTTTCATCTATGGGGACATATTGAGCCGTTCCGTAAACCTCGGAAGTGGACGTGTGAATTACCTTTTCAATCCCGTTCTCCCGCGCCGCCATTAAAATATTCAGTGTCCCCATGATATTCGTCTCGATGGCTTCCCGGGGATGGACGTATGAGTACGGGATGGCAATTAAAGAGCCCAGGTGGAAAATCATGTCCGCGTCCCTGGCGGCGTCGCGGACCGCCTGGCTGTCTCTCAGGTCACCCGCTATTATCTCAATTTCTTTGAGTTTGTCTCCGGGTAAAAGCTCAAGCAAGCCCCAGTTATTTCTCGAGTTGTACCTGACAAAAGCCCTGGTTGTCGCTCCAAGCCCAACCAGACGTTCTACGAGATGACTTCCGATAAAACCCCCGGCGCCGGTTATTAATAGCTTCTTGGTGGTCCAGTTCATACTCATTGCGTTTTACCTACTTCATCTCAGGTAAGTCTGCGTTGGTTTTTTTCAATGCCTTGACCATACCATTATCATATATCAAATGCGCTTTCGAGTCATCTAAGAGAGACTGATACTGAGACTGGTCGATTGTGGAATAAAGGTGTCCGACATCATAACTCATTAATACTGTATCAGTGACGGCTGACCGCAGCATCAAAATCCCGTTATATTCCGTCGATTTTTCTATGAGCATCTGGGAAGCGTCGATTATTTTATCCTCAGGCACGTGAAATTCCTTTAGTAATAGCATTCCGTAAAGGTAATCCGTATAGATATCGGTATCTCCCTGAGGAGTCTGCCCGGGAGCGAGGGAAGCCATTTCGCTGACTTTTTCGACGGCAGCCATCTCCGATGTTAAGAAAGCATCCCGGGAGCGCTGCACCCAGGGGACCACCTGTGTAATATTTGCTTCGTATGAAGTGGTCATGATGCCGGCTAATAGAAATATCGAAAGGAATGATATTGTCAGGTTAAGCCATTTACCCCTCCTCAGAATGCTCAGCAGACCGACTGCTGCCGGTACGGATATAATTAGACTCATGTAAACAAACCACCTCACGGGGAAAAAGGAAGCGAGTTGCGGGATAAAATAAAGAAGGAAAGTCAGGATTACCATTCCGCCACTGACCAGCATAAACCATATCTGAGGAAGAGCCTTTCTATCGAATTTTCGGATGTTGAGTATGCTCAGAGAACCCAGAATAGCCCCGAATACGAGAATCAATACGGGCAATTTTTGCAGGGTTAGCACCAGAGAACTTCTGTATGCTATATAAGGTATAGCGGCCAGTTCAGTTGTATTGGCTACATTGAAGCTGCTCACGAACAGGTTTTCAACGAAGGAAATTTGTTTGGGGACATACAGCCAGTAGCCTATGAGGATTACTAAAGAGAGCAGCGATATAACGAGCGTTATCGGCTGTTCGACATTCTCTCTGCCCGGCAGGATTTTAGATATCAGGTACGCGCACCAGAACAAGCCTACGATGGCTACGATGGCTACCGAGGATACGGTATGTGTAATGACACTCAGAAATACAATAATAATGCTTAATACGCTGAAAACGAATAATCGGTTACCTCGCCGCCGTGTTAAAAGCAGGAAAAGCAGGAAGGGCAGCCAGGCCACCGCTAAGGTCATGCCTTTCATCCAGAATCCCCAGAGAATGTGCCAGTTGCATACGGCCATTATCAGGGCTGAAAGTAAGCCGATTTTTTCATTGAACAGGTCTTTTACTAATAGGAATAAAAACACCAGGCTGATTACCTCGATAGCTCCTAACACAAAGAAGGAATCCTTGAGGGGCAGACCGGTGATGAAATGCGTTGAAGCCACTAGGACATGAGCCAGAGGATAATAGGTATAACCCCCCATAAAATCGCCAATATGCCCTGCATCCACCAATCGTCGTATGTAATCCAGTTCTAATATGGGGTCGCGCCCGATGGGGCCGGGGAACTGGTACCATACACTGGCTCTGAGAAGTATGCCTATAACCAGGATTTTTACCAGGCAGTAGCTTATTTTCTTGCCGGTAAATATCTGTACACCCAGGATGGCTGCCATAATGGAAACGATGATAACAAAGCTGAGAGGTCGGACATAGACCTGCTGCGAAATTAAAATCAGGCTGGCGATGAACAATCCCCAGAAAGCGATGTCGAGTAGCTTAATAATGCGTGAATAAGAGGATGAAGTGTCGGCTATCCCGGCGGTATCCTCATCGGTTAGCTTTGCTCCGTGCCATCTACGCAATATGAGATGGATGCCCGAGGCCAGAACCACTGTCGCCGAGGCCTGAATTATCAACAGCTGATTAATCGCCACGGCCAGGACCAGTATTACTAATCCCAGTCCGAGCAAAGCAATAGCTAGCCTTTTATCAAGGTCTATCGGCTCCAGAAGCTTTCTTATGCGAAAGGCCATCGATTAAACTCCTGTATACTCCCAGCAGACTTGCGATGTATTTTTCCGGGCGGTGTTCCTCCGCCGTTTTCAGCGTTTCATCCTCCATTTTCTTGAGTTTTTCTTTATTATCGATAAAATCCTGCAGTATCGCCGTCAGGGCAGGGACATCATGAGGCTCGTAAATCCTGCCATTGACGCCGTCAATGATTCCCTGGTGGCTGCCGCCGGCTATGGCACCAACCACCGGCGTTCCAAAGGGCAGACTTTCGATGAAGGCGCTGGCCGGGCCGGCTTCACAGCACAGCGAAGGGACGGCAGTAATATTTGCCTGGCGATACAGGTCGGCGAGCTGCTTATCAGTCACGAAGCCGTGAAGGTGCACATTCTCTATCCCCTCCGCCCTTCTCTTCAATTCCTCCAGGTCAGGACCCCGGCCGGCGAAGTGAAGAACGGCACTGCTGCGGTTGAGCTGCTTGAAGGCATCGAGGAGGGCGAATATCCCCTTCTCTTCGGCGATATTGCCGATATAAAGAATTTTTATCTGTGAATAATCTTTGTTTTTCGGGCCGCCGGCCTGCATCCGGTACGGGAACCCGATGATATGGAACGGCACGCTGGTAAAGTACCCGTTCTGGAGATGGATATCCCTCATGAAAGGTGATTCGACAATCATCGCATCTACCGATTTGGACATGAACCGTTTTACCTTCATGAACTGCCGGTCCAAGAAATTGAATTCAATCATTTTGCCGTTGCGGTACAGGCTGGCCCACGGACTGAGCAAATTCCCATCGCAGATGGAATGGACATGGGGACGGCCGGTGTCTTTAATCGCCGTGTATACCGAAGTCGATTCGCCGATAAGATTAAATGAGTGGATCAGGTCCGGTCTCTCCTTCCTGAGTATGCTCTTGATGACGAAATACGGGTGAGGATTCCAGATTTCAATGAGGTGCCAGATTAGCCTTATCCAGAGGGGGCGGTTTTTGACCGGGTAATGGCGGTAGACATTAAGGGGATAGAACCTGTAGACTTTGATGCCGTTAATATACTCAATCGAGGGCTTGAGCGAACTTAAGCCGGAGAACGGCTTGTTGGCTATAACGATAACATCGTTTTCCTTGGCCAGGCCAAGGGCGATTGTTTCCGTGTAATGGCCGGGGAAAAACAGGTTATTGATGAGGCATATTTTCATTTCTCAGCTTCTCTCTTTTTGTCCAGAACGAGTTCCATTTCATGGACGGTGTAAAATTTACCATCCCAGACGTCGCCTTTGTCTTTCGTGTTGGTGATAATGAAGCCGTGTCTCCGGTAAAGGTTGATGGCGGACTCGTTATCCGCGGAGACGGTTAACCATATTTTACTAACGTTATTTTTCTTGGCATTTTCGATGAGCCTAGCCATTAGCTGCGACCCGACCCCTTTCGTCCGATAATCATTTCCTACCAGAATACCCAGCGTGGCCAGATAGCTGCCGTCGGTATTTTTCCTTCTCATCTGGAGGTAGGTAAAACCGGCGCACCGACCGCTAGCAGCTTCCCGGGCAATCAGGGGGAAAAAGGAGGCTCGGGGAAAGACTAACCGTATAAATTTATGAAGAAGCGGTTCGATAGAGAGTATGGTAACTATGGGGACTACCAGCCACCAGTGAAACGGGCAGGGGTGGAAAACCCGCCTGTCTTTTTCCGGGAGCGACAGGTACATTCTGCTCACGGTACATATATCGGTGATTTGGAACGGCCTGATAAATATGCTTTTATCCATCAATCTTCGCCCCTAACTCTTTCCGGCTAACCCCTGTCAGCCAGCGACTGTTGAAAAAAGCCGGCCAGTTTTTGCGCAATCACATCGAAGTCGAGGTTCTCTTTTGCCCATCGGTAGCCGTTTCGGCCCATTTCCCTCCTTGATTTATCGTCGCCCAGTAGTGAAACCAGCGCCGAGGCGAACGCTCCCGGGGTTTGCTCACGCACCAGTAACCCGGTTTCTCCGTGCTTTATCGTCTCGGAATTGGAGGTGGCGTCAAAGGCCACTATCGGCTTCTCCATGGCAAACGCTTCAGCTCTCAGGAAACCCTCCCACACCGAGCAGGTGGCATATACGTCGCAGACTACATAAAGCGCGGTCAGGTCTTCCCAGGAGGCTGCACCGGTGAAAATAACCGAATCGGCCATTCCCTCCTGCTTTGCCATTTCGACCAGAGCTTGATAATACCTGGGATACCGGCTGGTCCGCCCGACGATAACCAGTCTGATATTCGTGATTTCCTTTTTGACAATCCCGACGCTCCGGATAAGCGTTTCCAGGTTCTTATGCGGTGATAATACTCCCACGTATAGTATCGTCGGCGAGCCTTCGAGAGCCGGATATTTGCTATAAATATCTTTCGTGGTGACGGCATTCTTATCGAGGGTGGTGAAGTCTATCCCGTCAAGATAGAGCAGGTTTGCCCTGATGCCGAATTTATCTTTTAACCACCTTTCCGCGTACAGGGATGGCGCTATCACTTTGTCCACGTGCCTGACCACATAGCTGTCTACCCAGTCGACAAAGCTGCCGAATATCTTTGTGTAGATGGGAAACCCCGGTGTCTTCTGCGTCGTCCACTCGGTGTAAAATTGCAACGGCCCCTTTATTTTCGACGGAAATAACGGAATGAAGCTGGCCGGGTAAAGCTGCGTGTATATTATTTCATACGATTTCAGTTGTTTCCTCAATTCCATACATTTGTTAAGGAATAAAGGAACGAGGCCGGGGTTGACGAACTTATTTTTCCTGAAAGGAACCGGAATCTCGGCAATCCGGACGCCGTAGCTCCCGTTATAGTTTGAATTGAAGGTAAAGATGGTGACCTCGTGGTCTTTAGCCAGGCGCCTGGCCAGATTCCAGAAGACGGTTCCCGTGCCGTCACCTATAATGAAGTCGTGATTAACAAATGCAATTTTCATTATAAGTCCTTTTATTCTTAGAAGCGGGTTTTTCCCTGTTTCAGGCGTTGCTGAACTGATTTTTCCTTATTATCTGATACCCTTTTATTAATTCGGCAATTCCCTCCTGGAGGGAAACGTCCGGCTTGAACCCGGTTTTTTCTATCTTTTCATTACTGACGATGTAGTTTCTCTGGTCGGGGTCTCTCCCGATGTTAGCTTCCACGAAATAAAAGTCCGGCACCTGTTTTTGAATCTCCCGGCATAATTCCAGTTTACTCAGGTTAGCCTCGCTAAGGCCCACGTTGTAAGGTTCGTCTTTCATAGCGCTGAAGTTATTTAAACAGTGAAGAAAAGCCTTGGCAACGTCCCGGATATGGATGTAATTCCTCTTAAAATGAGCCTCGAACAGCACCAGAAAGCGGTCGGTAACGGCACGGTAGGTGAAGTCGTTTACCAGCAAGTCCAACCGCATGCGGGGACTGACCCCGAATACCGTGGCCAGGCGCAGGGTGATGCAGTTACCGGCATCCAGCAAAATCTTTTCTGCATCCACCTTAAGCCGTCCGTAAAGGGAGATTGGATTAAGCGGCGTCTTTTCCGTGCAATATATCCCTTCCTGGCCGACCCCGTAGCCGCTGTTGGTGGTCGGGAAGATAATTAACTGTTTTTTACTCCGCAGTTCCAGCATCATTTTAATAGCGTCAAAATTAGTGGCGGTGGCTGTCGCCGGGTCATTGTTGCAGGCCGGGGCACCGGTAATGCAGGCTAAAGGGAAAACGGCGTCAACGTCTTTGAGACACCCGGATATCAATTCTTTCTGGCGGGCGTCTCCACGGATAATAGTCAGCTTCTTGTCATGGCAGCAGTCCAGCAAAGAGCTTTGACTGTACAAGAAATTGTCCACAGCGACGATTTTATAGCCTTCCTTCAGTAATATCGGCACCATTACGGAACCGATATAGCCTGCCGCTCCGGTAACTAATATTTTCATTTCAGTGACTCCATTTCAAAAATCACTTGAGATTT